>NZ_JBIURV010000037.1:0-63048 GCF_044741025.1 Streptomyces sp. NPDC088246 | reverse complement strand
TGACCCAGGTGTCGCGCTACGAGATCATGGAAACAAGTCCGTCTCGCCGCAGCGCAGATCGGACAGATAGGGGGTTCCCCTATCGAACGCCCTCTCAGGCCCGTGCCTGGGTGCGGTGGCGGGCTGTGGTGGGCAGGCGGTTGTGGATGTGCTGGTGGTGCAGCAGTGGGTCGAAGGCTTCCCAGTCGCAGCGTGCGAGGTCGGCTGCGCCTGGGGCGGCGGCGTGGTCGGGGCAGCGTTGGTGGTGCCAGCGCAGTTGTTCCGCGTAGGTGAGGTGGGTGAGGTCGTAGACGGCCATCAGGCCGTCCGGGATGGCGAGTTGTCTGCGTCCGGTGGTGGCGGGAACGAGTGTCCACGTACCGGCCGGTGCGTCGGGGCTGAGGACAGGGCGGGTGCAGCGGTGGCGGAGCCGGGTCTGGGCTACGCACTGGATGGTGTCGACGGGTTGGGCGGCGAGGTAGCGGGTGTGGAGGACCAGAACGATGGGCCGGGCCGGACGGCAGGGCTCCGGGGCGGTTGCGGGTGAGGCTGTGTCTGGTGTCGGTGGGGTGAGGGTGCCGGTGTCGAGGAGTCGGCGGGTGTGCAGGGCGAGGTGGCGGCGCAGTGCGGCGATCTGCGGGGTGAGGGGGGTGGGGGCGGGGTGTGCGGGGCACAGGGCGAGGTGGGGGATGCGGCACCAGGGGGTGCCGTCGTGGGCGGGGTGGGCGATGCCGGAGCTGACGTGCCAGCGGCTGGCGGCCGGAACGGTGGTGGCGTCGAGTTCTTGTGGGTGGAGGCTGACGGGGTGGTTGTCGGGGCGGGTGTACCAGTCGATGCGGTTGCCGCAGTCGTGGCAGCGGCTGGGCTGGGCGCTGCGTACGAGGCGGGTGGGGCTGTCGGCGGCGACGCGCAGGGCCCGTTGGTGGTGGGGGCGGTTGGGGGTTCCGTCCCATCGGCGGCCGGATGAGGCAGTGGAGGACATGGGCGTGAAGGTGACAGGCGCCGTGCCGCGGCTGCGGTGAGCGTGCCGGTTTGTCCTGCGGATGGCTCAACCGGGCGGGACAGGTGTGCGGCTTCTCGTACGGGAGTTCCTGTCGGTGGCTGGATCGGGTGATCCTCAGCACCAGTGCCGGTGGTGCTATTCGGCGGACCCGGCGGGCGGCTCGTGCCCTTCGCAGAGGGTGCCGAAGAGGTGGTCGACGGGCACGTCGAGGGCGTGGGCGAGGGCGTGCCAGGTCTTGAGGGATCCGATGGTGCGGCCCTGCTCGATTTCGATGAGGGTGCGTCTGGCCAGGCCGGTGCGGCGGGCGAGTTCGTCGTAGGTCCAGCCGCGTTCGCTCCTCAGTCGCGCGAGCTCCAGGCGGAGGGCGGTGAGGTTCGGGTCGGGCGGGAAGGTCGTCACTCCCCCATCCGAAGGTGCAGACCCCTGCCCTGTCAGTGCAGACTTCTGCCCTATTTCTGCAGGTCGTCGCGTCGCACGTGGGGCAGAGGTCTGCACTACGGTGTGCGGCCAGCACCCCGCTCCCCCATCCCGCACGAGCGGGAAAAGGGCCGGTACCCGACGAAGGCAGG
Organism: Streptomyces sp. NPDC088246; assembly: GCF_044741025.1. Taxonomy (NCBI): domain Bacteria; kingdom Bacillati; phylum Actinomycetota; class Actinomycetes; order Kitasatosporales; family Streptomycetaceae; genus Streptomyces; species Streptomyces sp. NPDC088246. The sequence continues at coordinate 61,497 of NZ_JBIURV010000037.1, read as the reverse complement.
AGGAAGGCGCGCCTCATGAGGTTATGTACGACGCATCCAGTGGTGCAGCGCACCTGGACCGTGGAACTGCGCCCGGAGCGCGGCGGACCGATGCTCTACTGCCCGCAGTGCCCGCCCGGCACCCTGCCTGTGCGGGCTGCGGCGCCCCAGGCGCTGGCCCACCTGGCCCGGCATGCACGCCGCGACGCGTTGCCCCAGCATCTGCGTACCTGTCAGTGCGACGCGCGCGGCTGTAGCTGGCATCCGCGTCACCGCGGCTGCGCAGGTCCGGTCCTGCTCGTCCTCGCCCGGGAACACGGCGGCCGGCTCTGGCGGCTCGCCGACGTCTGCGCTGCCTGCGCGGCGGCCACCACACACGCCGCTGTCGTCCCCGACACCGCGCTTCCCGCCTCGCCGGCGACTCGCATGGCACCGACCAGGAGCCGGGCACTGAGCGGGCGGGAGCATCGCGGTCCGTCCGAGCAGGTCCGTGTGCGCGAGATGCTCAGCTACCTCGCCGCGGCTCTTCCCATGCAGACCACCGCTGCGGCCCGTCTGCTGGCACTGCAGTGCGCCTTGCGCTCCAATGCAGCCGGGTATGTACGCATCCCTACCGGGCTGCTCCGCGGTATGCGGCTCGACTTCCACACCACCACCCCGCACAAGGAACTGCAGGACGCCCACTGGCTGCGCTACACCGCCCGCCCCGGCACCGGGCGGGCTGGTTTCACCGCGCAGCTGCTGGATGCCGCGGTACGCACTCAGGCCCCAGCCCGGCACGACCGGGCCTGCGCAGCCGACTGGGCCCTGCGCACCTGCCCAGCAGCGCGATTTGGCCTGCTTGGCCCGCTCCCCCGCCTACTGGCACTCGTGCTCACCGCCCACCTCCCGACGGACAGCCCCCAGGCACCCCTACTTGCCGAGGGAGACCTGCTCGCCCGGATGTGCGGCCTCACCCCACCAGAGCTCGTCCACGTACTCGACCTGCTCGTCAACACAGATTTCCTGCAGTCCTGGACATACGGTCCCAACCCCGAAGACGTGCAGTGGGAGTTCGCGTAACCGGATCCGCTCCCTGCAACCAAGGACCAGGCCGCAGAGCCTGTGCCGGCACCCGGCTCTGGGACGGACTGAGCAGCGATACAGAGAGCCTCGCTCGAAGGAAAAGCGTTAGTGGAATCCATACGGCGCGCTCGGTCAAAGAGGAGCAGTCTCAGTTCATGTGGGAAATCAACGGCATTGCGTTCAGCTCGGCTCGGCCACGTTGTAGAAATGTGGGCCTGGCGTATCGTTCTCGCGTGGCCAGGACGTTGCGGTTGGCGGTTGCGCAGAGCACGGTACCGAGGGATCCGACCGACCTTGGATCCCTGCGGGCGAGCGGGGCAGAGATCCGTGGTCTGATGCGTGAGGCGAGCAGGACCGGAGCGCGCCTGGTGCAGTTCCCGGAAGGCGCGATCACCTACCCGGACAAGCACGTGATGTCGACAGGGGGACCGGGGACGCTCGCCGTGTCGGACTGGAGCCGGGTCGCGTGGGATGTGCTGCGTGAGGAAGGGGAGTTGATCGCTGATCTGGCAGGTGAGCTCGGTCTCTGGGCGGCTTTCGGGTCGATCCATCCGCTCACGCCGCCGAACGGGCCGCACAACAGCCTGTACGTGGTGTCCGACCAGGGCCGTCTCGTCGCCCGCTATGACAAGCGGTACCTGTCCCACACCGAGGTGTCGTACATGTACACCCCGGGAACCCATCCGCTCGTCTTCGAGGTCGACGGCATCCGGGTCGGGTGCGCGCTGTGCATCGAGGTCAACTTCCCCGAACTGTTCGCCGAGTACGAGCGCTTGGGCGTGGACTGCGTACTTGTGTCACTCATGGTCGACAACGCGGCGCGGGCCGTCATCGCGCAGGCATACGGAGCGCTGTACAGCTACTGGATCGGCTACTCCATCCCTTCGCAGTACAGCACCACTGTGCCCTCCGGAATCATCGCCCCGGGAGGGCGCTGGCTCGCCCGCTGCCCGGCCGACGGCCGGCCCTCGCTGACCGTCGCGGACCTCGACCTGGGTGCGACAGACCCGGACATCGACGAGGCCGTCCGCCTCGCCCGGCCCTGGCGCCGCTCAGCACGAGCAGGCCTTTACAACGCCAGGACCGTTCAGGGCGACCCGCGCAGCGACACACGCACCGCATTCTGACGGGCTCGCCCCACGCGTCGTACGGAACGGAGGGTGTGCATGGACACCGTCCGCGCGTGCTGTGCCGCCGTCTCAGCCGCGGATGATGTTCTCCGCCTGCGGACCCTTCTGCCCCTGCCCGACGTCGAAGGTCACCCGCTCACCCTCGGTGAGCTCGCGGTAGCCGCTACCGGAAATGTTCGAGTAGTGCGCGAAGACGTCCGGCCCCCCGCCATCCTGCGCAATGAAGCCGAAGCCCTTCTCGGAGTTGAACCACTTCACCGTTCCACTGGCCATGCCTCATCCTTCGAACAATCCTGCGGACGCCCAGGCGTGAGCGTTCCAACTGCCGTCATCCCGGCACCCGGACGCTGTCCTACCCCACCCTGGAGCCCCTGTCCCAGAGTGGCAGAGGAACCCCGGCAGACCGCCGGTCGAGAGGGATGGGTCCGGTCCTTGCCTGCGTCAGCAACTGCACTTCGGTCAGCTATCGTGCGCTGGCCACCGTCTGCACGCAGCGGCGACCGGAAATGGTTACTCCCCGTCAGGACAGACAAACCGGCAGTCTGTGTTGTCGCTCAGTGCGTGCTCAATGAGAAGGTGCGTCGCTGTGTTCAGAGCCGGAAGTTCCGCCGGGGGAAACCATGCGACGTCGATTGATTCGTCATCGTTCACTTTTGCCTCACCGCCGACAGGTCGACAGCGGAAGGTGACGTTGAGGTATTGCGATCTGTCCCGGTTCGGATGGGTCAGCGGAGGTTCGGCGTACACGCTGGAGACATATTCGGGGACCACGCGAACACCTGTTTCCTCAAAGACTTCCCGAACAATGCCGGCCGCAGGCTGTTCACCCGGCTCAAGGATTCCGCTGATCGCGGACCACAGTCCGGTGTCCGTCCGACGATTCAGCAGGATCCGACCCGTCTCGTCGACGACCACGGCGGTGACACTGGGTAGCCACAGCAGGCCGTGGCCTACGGATCGGCGAAGATGGACTACGAAATCTGGAATGGGCATTCTGTAACCCTAGGGCGCCTCAGGGCACATGCGGCAACCAGGTACACCGCGGCGCCACCAAATACTCTCGGATCGCCGTTAAGAACCATGCCAAGCCCTAAGGGCGATGGCCCCCGAGAAGCCGATTCTGCTCGCGTTTGAGATCACGAAAGGACTTGCGCACGTAGCGTGTTATTTCCAGGCGCGGATAAGGGATCGCGGAAAAGTTCTCTCGATAATCGCCCTCACTCCATCGAGCGGCAGTGATTTCATAGCCCGCAGCGTGAGCGCAAAGCTGGATCAGAGCCGGTGGCATTTCGGCCTCAATGATCAGATCAGCCTTGCTGACCACTATCTCTCGCATCTTCTTGACGTTGGGGATGAACACCGTGGAAAGCCAGATCCTCCACTCCGCAAGCTCTTGGTCGGTCGGCGTCCCGTCGTGATCGAAAGGTGATTGCCCGTCAGGACGGCTATGGCGTTCTGAGAACGCTGCGTAGGCCAGGAGCCCTACCTCCTCCATCGCAAGGAGAGGCCCATAGAATTCGGCGAGTTGCCTGGTTATGCGCGCAAGGCGCTCTTGGCGCTGCGTAAGGCGTAATCCATTGAGATACGTGGCTATGTATCCTGCCAGTGCGATCGAGACGGTTATGAGCGCTGCAATCATGGCTGCCCTTCGCTGGAGAAAGCGACCGTCGGAGTCGAACTCTCTCTGCCGGATCGATCTTTGCGCGTTCGCCGCCTTGGCACACCGGCCTCTCGGGTCTACTACACCAAGAAGATCAACAAACCTGGTGCCACGGCGTCTCGCCGGATTGGCGTCCTGGAGAACATAGCGAGCGCTTCCTCGCCTCGACAAGGCGACGCCTAGCGGCGGGTACGGAAGGGGCGAAACCCCACCGCCATCAGTTGCTGCGTCCAGTCGGCAGCGTCGATCTGGCGACGCATACCCACTAGGCACGATGGCCTGGTGCACTTTGGTTCGCTGCGGACGCCTCACGAGCGGATCTCGGTCACTTCAGCGCGCTTCGCGCACGGCTTTGACAGTGAAATCGACCGAAAAGCGGCTCACGTTTTTGATCACTAATATGATGGCCTGTCACTATGGAGGGGATCATCGCGGGTGCCTTGGCCGTCATGGGTACTTTGCTAGGCGCTGTGATAGCGCACCGTTTCCAGGAAAAGGCCGCCAGCCGAGCCGAGGGTCGCGCCCGCACTCATCTCCAACAAGAGCGGTTGTTTGAAACTTGCGCCAACTTCATCGGACTCGCCGAGGATTACCGCCGCGCCCAGTACGACCGCTGGTCGTGCTGGGACGAGGCTCGTGACGGCGAAGCAGCCGCCGCTGCCCGGACCAAGTCTTACCGGCTCTATGTCGAAACCCGCCAGCAGCGCCAGCTATCTCAAACTTGCTAGCAGTCGGACGGACGTGCAACAGCTCGCCGAGCAGGCCAACATGGTGCTGGAGCTGACCAGCGCGATCATACGGACTGATGACAGGGCAGACATGCTGAAGCGCGGGGAGAGGGCCCAGGTAGCCTGCGACGCCTTTGTCGCCAAGGCCAACGCGGTGTTGCACGCCGCATAGCTGAGCCTGCTGCACTCAGCAGTGGTCACTGTTATGGCAGTCAGGTTGCGCAGAAACGCGTTCGGCCTTCGGCGATAGGTGCGGGGAGTGCATCGTAAACGATCCCCTTTGCGTCGATGTGTGTCTGTGGCGGTGGCTCTTCGCCCTGATGGGCCTTCGTCAGCGGGGGCGCCAGGTGCGGATCTCGAGGTGGGTAATGTGAGCCTCGGGGCGGATGCGTCCGTTTTCGACGAGCCATTGGTGGACAGCGGCGGTGACGTCGCCGCCTGCTTGGTCGACGCGGTGGGCGAAGTCTGCGGCGTCGAAGCCGCCGGTGGTGGCGGAGCCGTAGGAGCGTTCTTCGGTGTGGTCGGCGCGTTGGATGACGTCGCGGCGGATGCCGGGTGAGTCGGTGCGGCTACCGGAGGCGTGGAGGTATCCAGTCTTGGCCATGCGGACGGTGAAGGCCATGCGGAGACCTTGGCGGGCGGCTTCGGCGATGAGGGGGCGTAGGCGGGCGGAGCCGGAGGCGATGGCTTGTGCTCCGGCGCGGCCGGTTCCGGTTCCGGTGGGGGTGATGAGGACGGCTTTGGTGCGGACGCGGGCTTTGGTGCCGGTGGCGGTGGTGCGGCGGGTGGTGTGCTGGGCGGCGATGGTGGCGAGTTCGGTGGTGTCTGTGATGCCTGCGGTTTGTACGGCGGTGAGGACTTGGGTGAGGGCTGTGACGAAGGCCGCGCCTTTGTTTTTTGTGTAGAACTGGGAGACGAGGGAGGGGTCTCGGTTGATGATGCGGGCGATGTCGCGTTTGGTGTAGCCGGCTGCTTGGAGTTGGTCGGCGAGGCGGGCTGCTTCGTTGAGTTGGGGGGCGGGGGTGCGTCTGCGGCGGGGTGGCATCAGAGGTTGGCCTTGTTGGCGTGCGGGGTGGTGCGGCCGCTGTCGCGCAGGGCGAGGAGTTCGTCCTCGGTGGTGGGCGCGGGAATGGGGCCAGCGAGGTGCCCCTTGTTCAGGTAGTCGCCAGGTTGTCCGTGGTAGGGCCAGTTCTGGGGCTGGGTGAGGTAGACGGCGTCGGTGCGGAAGGCGATGACGGTGCCGGGCGGGGCGTGGAGGGCGCCTGCGTAGGTGTCGTCGTCGCGGTGTCGTTGGGAGAGGAGGGCGGCGCGGGCGGAGGACCAGATGTGGGCGGCCCATTCGGGGTGGGCGTTGGGGTCGCGGGTGAAGCCGGTGGGGCGTTGCCAGGTGATGGTGGTGTTGTCGAAGCCGATGATTTCGGCGTCTGGGGGGACGTCGCGTTCGTGGGTGCGGGGGGTGGTGCCGGTGACGGTGCGGGGTCGTTGGGCGAAGGCACCGATGCCGTAGAGGAGGATGGCGCGTACGGCGCGGGAGGCGAGGTGGGCGGCGGTGCGCTGTGTGGGGTCGCCGTTGAGGTCGGCTTGGGCGTTGAGGGAGGCCCAGGCTTCTTTGAGTTTTTTGGACCAGTCGTCGAGGGGTTTACCGTCGTCGAAGAGGATGCCGTCGAGGATTTCGATGTTCCACGGCTGGATGGGGTTGGCGAGGGCGGTGTGGATTTCGGGTCCGCCGGCCCAGGTGATGAACGTGGTTCCCGGGGTGGCGGGGTAGTGCCAGGCGCGGTCGCCCGGGGAGGGCGCGGGGAGGATCCCGACGTGGTTCCAGGTGTCGGGGACGGTGACGCGGACGTGCCAGTGGCCGCAGGCGAACAGGGCCTTGGTCTGTTCCTTCTGTGACCAGGAGGCAAAGGTGGCAGCGGTGACGCGGCGGGGTGTGCCGACTCCGGATTTCCAGGTGTGTTTGGCGTAGGCGAAGGTGCGGTCGTATTCGACGAGGCCGGGGAGTTGTTCGGGGACGCGGGGTGGGGTGATGAGTTCGGTGCGGCCCTGTCCGGCGGTGGCGTGGAAGAGGCCGCGGAGCTCTTCGGACAGGACGGGGTAGCCGTCGGTGTACTGGCCCTTGGTGGGGATGGTGCGGGTCCACAGGTCGCGGCCGGTCTGGGAGGGGGATCCCATGATGACGGCGTCGGGCCAGTGGTGGCGCAGCGCTTTCCACAGCAGAACGAACGCGTCGCGGATGATGGCGGGTTCGGCACCTTCGGTGTCGAACCACTCCCCCGCGGAACGGATCTCGACATGCTGCTCGCCGTCCGCTCGCTGAAAGCGGCCGACGGGGTTACGGGGGTGGACGAAGTGCCCGGCCATGCGGTCCTTGCCGCGGCCGGTGTCGGTGCGCCAGCCGGGAGTGGCGGCGTTCAGCCAGGCGGCGACGGCGTCCTTGAGGAAGGGGTGCTGGTCGGCCTGGCGGTGCCAGGGGGCGCCCGCAGTGATGTAGATCCGCTCGACGCCGCCGGGCAGAACGTGGAAGACCGCGTTCAGGATTTCGGCGGCACTGGCGTTCGGCAGGTCCAGGCGGAAGGTCTGGTCGCGGTGTACCAGCACGCCCGCATCAGTGTCGAGGAAGACCATGCTGCGGGCCTGCTGGGTGAAGTTCGGGTGCGTGGACGCCAGGTTCGCAGTGTGGGTGAACCACCGGTCCCCGTCGGGGCCTTCAGGAATGCCGGGAAGAGTGCGCTTCTCCCCCATACGGGTGGGAGGAATCGGCGCAGTCTGCGGTGCCGCTGCCGGCAGAGCAGCAACCGGGGTTGCTGAGGGTGGTTCAGGCTCCGACGCCGGCTCGGGGACGGGGCGGGTCATGGGCGGGGCGACTGTCCCGGCATGGGAGGGTTCCTCTTCGGCGACGTTGACCGGTGCCGTCTCGGCAGCGGGTTCGGGCGCCGGGGACACTGCAGCGGTCTCCGCTGCTGATACGTTGCCGGCGAGCCGGTTCGGGGCAAGGATCGGGGCGATCGCCACGACGTCAGCGAGGCTCAGCCCGGCTGCGGGTGCGATGCGTTCGGCTTTCGCCTTCTCGTATCCGGCCAGCGCGGTGATCTTCCGGGCACGCTCCGCCTCCAGCTTCGCGAGCGCGGCCTGGGTCTTCTTGATGTCGTCGCGCAGGGCGCGCAGCTCGGCCAACTGTGCGGTGTAGGTTTTTGCGTCCATCACGATCCCTTGTGCCTGCAGGTCAGTTGGCGGAACGGTTACCGGTTGCGACGTACGCGATCGCGCCGCCCGAGTGCGAAGTGAGGCGGGTACCCAGGAGGAGGTCCGCCAAGTCCCGGTCGGTTTGCCGCGGTGCGGTCAGGTGTTTGACGGGGGTGGCCAGGTCGGTGACGTGTCCGGCCAGGACTGCGTCCGGAAATGCGTGCCGCCCGCCCTCACCTTTCTCCCACCTGTCCAAGCCGGTCAGGACGGCCACCACGTAACCGGACAGCGTCACTGGCAACACGCCCCCGGCGGCCACGCTCGCGGCATCACAGCGCCACCAGCCCCTCAAGCCCTTGAGAAGGTCATCGGGGCCAAGACCTGCCGCGTAGCCCGCCCACTTCCTGTCGGTGTCCTGGACTTGCCGTGCCGCGTCGACACGCAGGACCCCGAGCAGGTCGGCGCCCAGGCGATCCACGGGCGCAGGGGCGCGTTTCTGCAGTGCCTGGACGACCCAAAGCGGCGTCATCACGCGAACACCGCGCCGGGAGATGCCGGGAAGCACGCCTGCCCTGATGAGACGCCGGTAAGTGGTAATCGCACAGCCCAGTTCCTCTGCGGCCTGTCCGGTGGTCAGCAGCATGGCCTGCCTCCTCGGATCTGGGCGTTGCCACGCTTGGACGCTATAGGCAGACCCACCACTCATGCAAGTCTGATCAGATATCTGAGTCTAGTTGGTGTGGCTCTTGGAGGGGACCGCAAGTTCCGCGGCCCGGCGGGTCGTACGGTCCGTCTCTGAGCGGCTGGAGCCGCCCGCCCGGCCCGGCCGCTGGACAGCGCCAGCCGACCCCGTGGCTTCCGGGACGTCACCCCACCGCCTCCGGACGCCACGGCGTCGTCGCCTGGGAAACCGGTCTCTTGGCTCCGGGGTGGCGGTCAGGAGCGGGCGGCCCCGGCGCACTGCGGCTGCGAGTACGCGCCTGCTGCTTTTCGCCAATTCGTCATGGCTGGGCCGTCGGTGTCATCGACCATCATGTGTGCAGGTGGGGGGCTTCTCTGGGGTGCTGTGTGTCGGAAGGCTCGTGGGGTGAGGGTGGGGGGTGGCAGGGATCCGGGAAGCAGGTCGGCCGAGGTGAAGCCGTCCGGAGCTTGGGAAGCCGGGACGGCAGGGTGGCGGAGGCTGTGGTGGCTTGATCGCGGCTTTGCCGGACTGTGCCCCGTAATGATCCATCAGTTTTTGTCAGTGCCCGCTGCTACACCAATTCCTTAGCCTCGCCGTTTCGGTTGGGGTCGTGAGGTGTTGCTGATCGTCCGCCGTCGAGGGGGTCGAGGTGATTTCGCTGTTTGGGCATGGTGGAGGCCCGGCGCGGTGGTCGGGTTCTCCGGAGTCCTTCGGGTTGTGGGCGGTCAGGGAGGTTGTCGGTCAGCCGGCTGGCCGGGGCAGAGCGGCGAGGCGGTTGAAAGCTTCGGCGAGTTCGTTTCTCCATGGCCAGGTCGCCGATATCCGCAGGCGGAGGCGTCGGCCGCCGCGGGTGAGGCGGGCGGCGACGTGCAGCAGTCTGTAGCGGAGCTTCTTCGGCTCGGCGGTGGCCAGCTCCCCGTCCAGGAGGAGGGATCGGGTCCAGGCGAGGAGGTCGATCGCTGCGAGGCTGAGTTCGAGCCAGACGGCGTTGACAGGAAAGCGGCGGGAGGGGAAGCGGCCGAAGCCAGTGTTCTTGCCGCACCGGATGTGGTCCTCGACGGTGGCGTGCCCGCGGTGGCGGACCTCCAGGAACTGGGCGGAACCGCCACCGGAGTACGGGGTGTCGGTGAGGAACACCTGATGACGTAGACCCTCGTCCCTGTCGAACAGGGACAGTTGGGCGCCGGGGTGCGGGCGTTCTCGGCGCACGATGGTGCGGGTGCCGGCGGGATAGCCGGTCAGGTCGACCACGCCGGTCAGCTCGGCGACCTCGGCGCCGTCTCGCAGTGTCCCGTTCTGGGCCAGGGCGGGATGCCAGAGATGCTCGGGCAGTGAGCGGATCGCGCGGCGGACCGGCTCGGTGACTGCGTATCCGACCGAGAACCGCATGTTGAGGCCGAACTCACGCAGGACCCTGATGTGGGCGAGGAAGGCTTTCGCGGATCCGGCGCTGTCGGTGCGGACGAGAATGTCGGTGCCGTGCCGGTGGGCGTCGGGGATCTGCGCGAGAGCGTCGTCCAGCACCGCAATGTGATCGGCGGCGGTGTTGGCACCAGCGTTGCCGGGCCGCAGCCGCCCGGACACGGCCTCGCCGGTGTTCGCGAGGAAGCACAGCAGCGGATGAAAGCCGAAGCCGCCCTTGTAAGTGGGCGCGGCCTGCTCCTTTTCCGAGTGGGAGTTGATCAGCGTGGCGTCGAGGTCCAGGACCAGGCCGGGAAGTTCTCGTCCGCCGGCCCGGACAGCGGGTATGCCCTGGCCGGTCTCGGCGGCCTGCATCCAGGCGACTTCCCGGGCTGAGGCGCGGGCCGCTCGCAGCGAAGCGAGTACTGCCCCGTCGGTGTCGGCGAGCAACCGCCAGGCAGTGGGCGTGGAGGCGACCGGGCCGAACACCTCGCCCTGATCCCGCAGCACGGCCAGATCCGCTATCGCCTCACCGCCGTCGGCGAGCATCACCGCGAGATCGGCGGCGGTCCGACCTGGATCGTGCCCGGTGCCACGCGGTCGCAGTGGCCTGAGCGCAGTGGAGTAGGCGGTGGTCAAACCGGTGGCATCGGCAAGATCCGCCAGCAACCGTGCACCCGCGTGCCCGACCACCCCCGAACCGTCAGTGGAGACGTGGAGCTTGGGACGAGAACCGATGCCCTGCACGCAGAAAGTGCCTTCCGCTTGGACCGACAGAACCCCTCGACAAGGTTCATCGTCCCAGCTCAGAAGGCACTTTCGTATTTCCTCCCCGCTTCCGGCCTCATCCCAACCGAAACGGCGAGGTTAAGGGACGGGCCGCATTCCGCGGCCTGCCGGCGGGAGGGGAACAGCATGTCGAAGGTGCCGGACGGGTTCCATCGCGTACGCGGGCACATCCGCCGCAACCCTTCGGCCAGCAGCACGTGAGCCCTGGCTGGCATGAGTGGTCGATCCGCACACGATGATAAGCACGCGCTTCGTTCCGCGGTGCGTCACGCGGGCTGGAATGGGATCAGTAAGAGAACTCGATATACACGATGTCGGTAAGCCCCACCCTATGGAGCTTGCCTCTGGGTGAGACGTTGAAGTATGCCTCGCCGACGGCGTCGGCAATGATTTCTCGGAGTTCTCCGTCGTCAGCGTTGCGGTATCGGGCTTGGAACAACTGGGCGGCATAAGCCGTGGGAAGCCGTTCGGTGATGTGGCGTACTCGGCCGTCATCGGAGGAGCCAGCTGCTCCGGTGAAACCGAACCAAGCTTTGAAGTGCACGAGCATGCCGTCGTGGCCGGTGGCGATCAGGTGGTGGGCGCGGCGGCGCACGCGCGGCTGCCAGAGGCGGACGACGTCTTTGGCAATGGCCTGGGATAGCGATCCCGGTGCATCTCGTCGTTCCTCCATGACGGCTTTGACGAGGCCTGGCTTGGTGCTCAGGTGGCTGGCCAGGGCTCCAAGGTCGGCGTGACGGGATGCGAGGAAGCGTAGGCGGGCTCGGTCGGAGCGCGGTGGTTGGCGTGTCCAGTGGTGAGTGTCGGCGATGTCGAGTGCTTCGGTGATGGAGGCGGTGGAGTAGCCGTTGAGCATGGTCGGGTCCTTACAAGACGCGTGCCTGCAGCATGCTGCGGTTTGCACGGCGTGCTCCAGTAGTGACAGGTGCGGTGTGGTGGCGGGCAGGTGGTGTGGGTAGCAGGCGGCAGGCGCGCAGGGCCTGCTCAATCTCTGGGTGTTCCCAGGACGGGGTGGAGAGCACGTTGAGGGCGTCTGGGTGGCCTCGTAGGTGGGTGAGGTGACGGGCGGCGTTCAGAAGCAGTTGTGCCCATGCGGGTATTTCGGGGAGGCCGTTTCCTGACCTTTCGTGCAGGGTTTTGATCTGCTGGCTGTTGTAGCCGGTCAGGGCCCGCAGGGCGACGCATGTCGCGTGGACGGGGTGAGCGACGCGGGTGTGGATTCGGGCGGCGATCTGGGCGGTGTGGGGGTGGCAGGGGTGTTGGTGTGGTCCGGGGACTGGCAGAGGTGGGGTGGCGCCGGTCGGCTCGGTGCCGGGAATGAATGTGATAGTGGGGGGCTCGCGTGGCTGCGGGGGCAGGCGGAACCAGAGTTCGGCGTCGCGGGGCGGGAAGGCGGTCGTGTGCTGCCACCACGGGTAGCTGTCGGATGCCGGCGGACCGCTTGGGGGACGCCAGTGGGCGGTCGCGGCGCGCAGCGTGTCCAGTACACGGTGGAAAATCGTGTCGAGGAGGGCGGCGGTGTGGCGCGGGAGGGGGCCGTTGCACAGGAGGGTGAGACGGGTGCCTGTGAGGGCGCTGAGTGCCAGCAGGTGTTCCCATTGGGGCTTGCTGAGGCGGTGGGCCCTGCAGACGGTCACGTGGGTGATTTTGAGTGCGATGAACCAGGCTGCGGCGATGCGCCAGCTGCGGTCGGAGTTGTTGGTCCATGTGGGCAGAGGGTGCCTGTCGTCGGAAACGGGCAGATGTTTGCCGAGGGCGCGGATCAGGTCGTGAGCGAGGTATGCGCCGGTTCCGGCCAGGGGCGTGGGGTGGACGGTGATGCGTCTGAGGGGTGGCCTGTGTGCAGCGAATGCGAGGCGCATGTATTGCGGCTCGTCGTGTGGGGTGACGACAACGGTGACGGGCGGCAGTGCGGTGTGGTGATGTGACTGCCAGGTCGGGCACCACTTCTCGCCTCTCTCCGCGCCGGCGGGTCGTGGCGTTTGTGGTGCTGTGGGGGTCAGAGTCATGTTTTGGCCGCTCTGGGGGTCAGTTGGTGCAGTAGTGCCTGCGGGTCACTGGTGGCGCGTTGGGTGCTGCGGTGGGTGAGGGTGGCCCAGCGTCGGAAGTTGCCTTGGGCCCATGCCTGGTCGAGTTCGCGGAGCACGGCGGGATCGGCCCGCCTCCAGCGGGGGTGGAAGGCGGGGATGACGGTGGTGATCTCGTCTTCGTCCAGGACGTCGAGTTCATGCCAGCAGCTCACGCGGGAAGCGAGTACGGGGATGGTTCGCAGGGCGCGGAGGCGGTGGCTGCCGGCGGCCAGGGCGACGGCCACGCGTGTGTGCGGGTCGTCGTAGAGGTAGCGCACGTACTCCACGCAGGACGCGGAGAGTTGGTGGGCTTCGTCGATGGCCAAGAGCCGTGAGGGGTGGTGCAGGGCGTGGCGGATGAGGTCGTCGCTGGTGCCTGGGTCTTTGGGCGGGGGGCTGGGCAGGCCCAGGGCGTGGTGGAGGCTGTGGCGCAGGTCGTCGGGGCGGGCTTGGGGCTGGGGCAGGAGCCGGATGGGATGCCAGGCGGGGTGTTGGTCCAGGACGGTGTTGAGGGCGAAGGTTTTTCCTGCCCCTGCGGGACCGACGATGCACAGCATGCCTTGTTGGGCGACGGTGGTCTTGAGGGCGGCTGTGGTGGCGACGACCTGGCGGGTGTGCACGGTGCGGGCGGTGGTGAGGTCGAGGTGGTGGCGGGCAGAGCGGACGTTTCCGTGGGCGGTGCTGATGGTTGTGGTGCGCGTGGTCCGGTATGAGGGTGCGGTCATCGGTCGTCGTCGCGCCGTACAGGGCGGGCGGGGCGGGCGCGGTGGATGGCCCAGCGGGCGATGGTTTCGTTGACTTCGCTCAGTCCACGGCGCTTCATGCCTTCCAGTACGTGGTGGGTGATTTTGGACCACATGCGGAAGGTGCCACCGCCAGCTTCCAGGTCGATGAAGTTGATCAGGTCGGCGGGGACGGAGGCCCAGACGGGGTGGAACAGCGGGATGTTCTTGAGCACCTCGTCCGGTTCCATGGGCGTGAATTCCTGCCAGATGTAGATCCGGGAGGCAAGGGCGGGCTCGTTGTAGAGGGTTTTGTAGCATTCTTCGCCGCCGACGAACAGGACGGCGGGCCGGTTCTTCTTCCTCCCGGTGTCCCACAGGTGGCGGACGAATTCGAAGCACTCGCGGCTGAACTGCTGTGCCTCGTCGCAGACCAGGACGTAGGGGCGCCGGGCCAGGGAGAGCTTGAGGAGCCGGTCGAATTCGCTGGGGTGGGCGGGGGGTTTGCCTTCCAGGTGGAGGGCTTCGAAGAGTTCCATGCGGATGTCTCGCGGGGTGGGACGGGAGCGGAACTGCAGGAGCAGGACCAGGTCGGGGGCGACTTCCTTGAGTGCGGCGAGGACGGAGAAGGTTTTCCCGAGCCCGGCGTCCCCGTAGATGCAGGACATGGCACGGGCGTCGATGGTGTCGGCGATGTTCTCGCCTGCTTCCAGCAGGGCTTCGGTGGCCACGATGCGGGCGTCGGGCAGGTCGAGGTAGAAGTCGGGGTCGTCGCTGGTCTCGGTGGTGGTGTCGGTGGTGGTCGTCATGGGCTCTGTTCCTTGGGTTGTGGGTTGAAGGGGTGGTGCAGGGGCGGTTGTCGGTTCGGGCGTGGTGTCCGGGATGGGCGCCGCGGGGTGCAGGGCGCGTGCTGTGCCGAGGTCCTGGCCGGTGGCGGGGTCGGTCAGCTCGATCTGCCCATGTTGCGGGGAGGGGTGAACAGTGACCCGGGTACCGGCGTGGGCTGGGGTGAGGGCGCCGGTGTAGGTGCGGCCCTGCCAGCGGATGTGTCCTTGGGGCCCGACCAGGCGGTTCACTCCTGGAGGTGGCGTCATGCGGTGTCCTTGGGTGTGCTGGCCGATGGAGCGGGGATTGCCCAGCGCGCCCCAGGGGTAACTCGGCGGGGCATGTAGCCGGCAGGGACGCCGTCGTCTTTGGGCCGCGCAGGGCGGGTGGCGGCCAGTTCTGCCGTGGCTTGTTTGCGCGTCATCGTTCCGGCGAGACGGGCTGGGCCCGGCTGGGTGGCGGCCTGGAAGCGGAGTCGGCGGCGGCGCTGTGCGTCGGCCAGATCGCGGCGGATGCGCTTGACTCGCTCGTCGCGGGCCTCGTAGACGGCGCGGATCTCCTCTTCGCTGGCCTCGTCGGCCAGGTGTGCCGCGCCGAGGTGCTGGTGGGTCTGGGCGTGGAACACCTCGATGGTGCGGGGGCGGTGGGGCTGGAAGCGCACGTTGACCTGGGTACCGGTGCGGCCGGTCATCCATGCACCGACGTAGTCGCGGCCTTGCCAGCGAATCCCGTGCCCGTGGATGACACGGGTGGAGCGATCGCCTTCCATCAGGAAGACGTGCAGGTCCTTCAGCGGAGGTTCTCTCAAGGGGGTGGTGTCGCTGTTCCAGCTGTCCATTGGCGTCAGATTGCCCCGGCCCGCCATACGGTGCTCCGTGTTGCGGGTGCGGACCCACTGGGCGAAAAGGTCGACGAAATTCTCGAACGTCAGCGCCGGGTCCTTCTCCCCCGCCCGACGCTTCGTGTCCAGCTTCTGCGCCTTGGTGTAGCGCGGCAGGGTGGAGAAGAACATGCTGGTCGCCGCACGGTTGAGGTTCTCGATGCTTCCTTTGAGGTGCGGGGTGTAGGGCGGCAGGACTTCGACGTGGACGCCGAGGCTGCCCATGGCCTGGGTGACGGCTCGGGAGAGGAAGTCTTTGCCTCGGTCGATACGGATTCGGCGGGGCAGTCCGCCGGCCGGACCGTGGATGTCGTCGGTGAGGATGCAGGAGCGCAGGGCGGCCAGGATCGATCCGCGGTGCGGGTAGTGCGGGGTGACGGCCCAGCCCATGGTCACGCCGGTGTGGCAGTCGCAGAACCATGTGATCCAGGGCTTGACCAGTTTGCCGTCGGCCCAGACCAGGACGGGTGCCTGTTTGTGGTCGCCTTCCCATTCTTCGTTGCGGCAGGTGGGTGGGCGTTTCAGATGGGGGTCATGTACTCGGGAGGCGGGGATGCCGGATCGGAGGCCTGTCAGGTCGCCGGGGGCGAGGTCCTGTTTCACGGCCCGGTGCAGCGTGGACAGGCTGGGCACTTGCTCGGGGTCGTCGGCCTCGTCGAGCATCTCCTGGTGGACACGTTTGATGTTGCCGCGGTGGTAGGCGAGTTTGATGCGGACCTCGCCGGTGGCGGTGTACCGGCTGCGGGGTGGAAGGTCCGCGGTGCCAGCGGCCCGGGCCTTTTTTAGGCGTCGCCAGACGGTGCGCTCATGGACGCCGACCGTACGCGCGACGGTCTTCACCTCAGCGCTGGTCAGTTCACCGCGTTCGCGCAGCACAACCAGTGAGCGGATCCCGGCGGTCAGCAACGCCCGCTTTTCGCGGGAAGAAGAAGGAACCAGGGTGGATTCGTCCGCGAGGGTGCCGTTTGGGGCCCGGCGCATTGTGACAACACTCCCTTCATGATGATGCGGGCTGCCGGTAAGGATGAGAGGGCTAGAGGGGCAGCACGTCAGCCGAAAAGGCCGATGTGCGAGACATATGCGTAGCTGCGGTAGTCGGAGTCCAGGTCGCTAATCTCCCACTCCCACTGGTGTTCCAGTTCGAGGAAGTTCTGGCCGGCCCAGGCCTGCACGATCGGGCCCCAGCGGTAGATGTTCTTATTCCTCACCCGTAGCGGGCGCCGATGACGGGCTTCGACGCCCTCCTGGTCGACGGGATGGATCTCGATGCGCGTCCCGCCGCCGGCGTTGAGGTAGCGGGTCAGCCACGGGGCAATATTGCGGCGGCGCAGGTCCCGGAAGGCATGCTGCACGCGTTGTTGCACGTCCAGGTCCGGCATGTGGCCCGTCGACAACCACCGAGTGAGAGCGGACGGATCCGTTGTGATGTGGTGGGCCTGAAGAGCTGCTGCTGCACCCTTCTTCGCGGACAGGTATTTCACCGCCTGCTCCAGGCGTTCCTGGTCGCTACGGGTCCATGCGACGTCGTCGAAGACTCGCCTGTCCAAGGTCTTGGCAAGGGCTCGTCCTCCTTCGAGGCCCTTGGTGCCCAGTTCTCCGAATCCCATCGCATGCTCCTGTATGTCGTTCGCTGTGCGGCATTGGCACGGCACAGCGCGTGGTCGGACCGCTGTGTGGCGCCAGGGGCAGAGGCGGGAAGCACAGGGAGCAAGTGGCGTGGGCCGTTGCCGGTGGCGTGTTGTTTCACACCGGCTGGCAGGACGATATGTCAGCGCTCGGCTCGCTAACCGTTATGCGGACGTTGCACGGGTGACTGCGCAACGCGCGTAGTCAATCCCCTGAGCATTGTTCAGTTCTTAACCATTGCAGAGTTCGTTTTAGGGATGCTGACGACGCAACGTAGTTACGGCGTTGAAGCAGAGCGGCGCGGCACGCACCCGCATCTGCTGACGCGATCGACGCAAAAGACGGGGTGGGAATGGGCATGGCGGACGTCCTGCGGTGCTGAGCAGGAAGGCTGCTGCACGGATCAGGAAGCGGTGTAAGGCCGGTCATTCGCTGTTTCGCGTGGCGATGGGGATGGGCGCCAAGCCGACTGGTGGGCCGAAGGGGCCGTCACCCTAGTGCCCACCACTGACAATACGCGCGACTACCAAGAGGTAACTTGCTCACCTGTCGCCGCATTTGGCGGAAACTTGCTCTGCGTGGCCGCAAATCAACCTCTCAGGAGATACACCTCTTCGACGGTCCACACCGGGTGGATGCATACCGACGTAGCGACTCAGAGGCCTGAACCCGGTCCAGCTGAGCGCCGAGAATTTAATGGCTCATAACCGCGCCTTGGCCTGCTCTGCTATCACTCACGCGTTGGAAACCACGGGTCTCGTGAGCCGAGCACGACACACATCGCTTTCTTCGCTTGGCCGGTTTCATGTCCTTCAGGAGGAGAGGAAACGATTTGCTCCTGATGCGTTGTCAGAGGTGGCCGTCACGATGTCTCGCATGAGTCTCACTTCGTGTCTGAAGGATCCGGCCTCCGCCATCTCGCGCTTCCTGGCGGAGCACCTCCCCTCCCCTGACGTCTTGCTGTCCGACTACAGCCATCGCCTGGCCCAGCACTCGCCTCCGGTCAAGCCCGCACCTGAAGCGGGCCGGCGCGCGGACTACCGGATGCTGGGGCACACCATCGACCACCGGCTCCGTATCAGCCTCGGCGTGCCCACCGGCCAGCCGATCCGGGAAGGCGTGGTGCGCGCCGCGCTCGACGACGACGGATGGCCAAGCTTGGAAGTCATCAGCACCGTGCAGGCAGCGGGGCAGGTGCTGCTGGAGGAACTGTGCCGGTATGAAAACGCTGATGGTCAGCCGCTCACCCTCGACGACGCATCCGAGGACCGTCTCGTGCGTCTGTGCCACGTCGCGTCCAGTTTCGAAGCCATCTTCCGCTGCGTGGGGTGGGTACGGGGCAACACTCTCGGTTCAACCCGGCCTGGGGACTCCCTCGACGACATTGCCGCTGCGGTACCCGATTACGTGGTGGCCGATGTCCGCAGCCAGATGCGGCTGGCCGGCGCGCCGGGCCCCTTTGACCGCCTTATCAAGCTGCCCGCCACTGCACGGATCGGCGGCCCGGTGTTCGACGGCAGTCGCGATGTCGGCGGAGCGGACGCCGATTTCATCCTGGACGGGCAGCTGATCGACTGCAAAGCGACCATCCGGCCGGAGCGGATGAGCCGGGCCGAGATCTACCAGCTCGCTGGCTATCTCCTGCTCGACTACAGCGACGCCTTCGCTGTCACGGATGTAGGGCTGTACCTGTCCCGGCAAGGCGCGCTCATCAACTGGAGCGTGCAGGAATTCCTGGATCTTCAGGGATGCCGACTCACGTTGCCTGAGCTACGGGCCGCATGCCAGCACGCATTGACCGAGGGCTCCGCCGGCACGCCCGCGCCCGCGGAAGCGATGCGTCGCCCACTCCCCCGCCCCCGCAACGCGCCTGCCGTACAAGAGAGCCTCTTCGACTGAAAATTGCTGGCCGTGAGGCGGGGCTGGGCACTCAACCACAGCGCACGCCACGTCTCCGGCCAGACGTTGCGGCGACCGTCGGCCCGCCGCGTAGGTATGGCCGTCAGGCACGGAACCTGTTGGACATGCTCAGGTTTGTCGGGCTGTACGGAGGACGCGGACCGACGTGGTGTCCAGTGGCCGCTCCGCGCCTACGAGGCAGGCCGTCTATGAGAGTCAAAGACCGTATGCCTGCCAGAGGATCGGTCGGTCTCTCGAACCCGGTGACCTCGCGAAGCATGCGAGTCGCGAAGCGACCGATGAGCGGCCCGCTGGCGCGGAGAAGTCCGTCCGCGACATCAGTGCAGGCGACTTCACCGTCTACTGCAGCCGCTAGCCATCCATGCGGGGGCGGCGGGCAAAGGGTGCTCTGCGGTCGCCTTGCCTCCTGCCCTGCTTGGGCGGCTGCGGGCGAGGCTGGAGTACCGGCCCGGCTTCGCACATCCGCCTTCGCCTGGGCCCTGCTCCTGACGTGAGGCGAACTCGCCGTGCCTTTTACTGCGGGCTGGTCGGTGATACGCGCTCAGAACAGCTATCACTGAAGCCTACGGTCGATGGCGGTCGGGCACTGGGAAACTGGTGCCATGCCCCCTATACAGCCTTTCGCGTCCGACTGGGACCGCGTCACCGTACAGCAGGCCGAGCAGTGGAACTGGCTCGCGGTCGAGATAACCGAGATCCAGCGATGCGCCAGGGCAGGCGATCAGGCACACGACCGTCTTGCTCTCATCCTCCTTGACCACCTGGTTGAGGTGGTCGTCGGCCGTGAGGTCAACGCCCAACTGGCCTTGCAGATCGCGGACAGCGTCATTGAAGAGATGCGCGAGTTCCGTGACAGCGGCAGGGAGCTCAAGGAGCAGCTCAGTCGGCTGGTCGACGACCACGTGGGACCGGATCGCCGTAAGGCCATGGATGACCATCTGCACGAAAAGACCAAGTTCCTGATGCAGAGGAGCGTCCTGACAGCCCAGGAACGCGAAGTACTCGACCGGCTCCACCAGTACCGCAACGCGGCGTATCACCGGGATACGCTCGAGCCGGACCTGATCTCAGACCTCGTACTGGCCTATAGGGTTTTGGCAAACGAACTTCTCGGTCGGCACAAACCGATCGCGTGGACGATGGCGTCTTCGGACCCGTCTCCCATCGTGACACCCCAGCAGCTTCGGGGCCGGCTCGTCGAGGACGTGGACGTCGATGTCAAAGCGATGGCCCGTCGGTTCCACGACCACGCAGTAAAGCGTGTACAGGTCGTCTCCGCGGCCGTATCAACCGCGCAGGCACTCTTGGGCGTCGACAACTCCGGGGAAGCGGATTCTTCCCTACCAGATGACGACATGGCCCGCATGCTGACCGGTCTGAGTGACGTGGCCAAGCACGTGCCATCCTGGGGGAAACAGGCTGAGGGGTTGAGGTACAAGACGTCGTCGCTCACCAGTCTGATGATTCCATTCATCAACCTGGACCGATCCCTGAGCCGGATCGAACCATCTGTCAGGCGCCTCGACTTGATCCTGGACTGGTGGGAACAGCGTCGAATCGACGAGCTTCGTGGCAAGTAGCGCTTTAGCAGTGGAGTTGACCTATGCGTCAGCGGTACTCACGCAGCCGTGTGAGGAACTGCCGGACGAGCGCGTCGAGGTCGGAGTCGGCACTGGTCTCTTCGACAAGGATCCGCTCGATGTGGACGATCCCGCTGTTGCGCCAGTGCCGGTCGCGCGTAGTGTCCGCGCCGTAGCGCTTCTGATGATGAGGGCCGTCGACCTCAATGATCCCCACGCGGCCGGAAAGGGTGACGAGAAAGTCCGGCGTCCAGGCATTGCCGACTCCTACGCGCCCCATAGGCAGTGGAAAGATGGAAAGGGTGGAATCCTGGGGCAGCGCCGCCTGCACCCTCTTCAGCGCCTCGTAGACGAGTACTTCCTCACGCGAGTCGAATACGAAGCCGTCTCTTTTGAGCACGGGAGCCACTCCCTGGGCGCGAGTCCTCGACGCCTGGTTGGATGCTGCTCCCTTGGCCAGTCTTTCCTGCAGAACCTTCCGCCAGTCGTCACTGATGTCGGGGAGCGCGGGTGCGGCAGTGACGCCGCCGATCTCGAGGCCGTGCCGCCCGGCCACGTGGTCGAACACCGGCTGGATCGCTGCGATGACGTCCTCTGTGAACCGGGGAACAAGGTAGGGCGGCACGATGAGGACGGCTTCCTGCCAGTCTCCGAATCGGTTACCTGGCACCAGTTCCACGTCCTCGACGTCCGCCAGCAGAGCAGCAGCCTGGCTGTTGCCTTGCTCGTGCATGAGGAACGCTGTCTGGGCCAGAACGAGATGCAATGTCGGTGCAGGTGCCTCAGATGGCTCAGGCGAAGATTCAGGGGTCGTCACGGCGACGGACACATGCACCTTCGTCGCTGAGTGGCCTTCCGGTGTAGAGCGGGGAAGGGCGGGCGCTGCCTTTCCTTCCAGGAGCCACGCAACAGCGGGGCGGACGTGCAAGATGTGGCCGAGTGCGTCGTCGAGCACGGTGTCAGAACCGGATGAGACGATGTTGTCGTACGCCCCCTGGGTGGTCAGGCTCAGCGTCAGGGTGGCGCCGTCGTAGGAGAGCACCTTCGCGTTCTGGCTCAGCATGATCCAGGTGAACCGTCGCCGGTTCTTTACTGCTTCCAGGACCTGCGGCCACAGTTCCTGGATGTCTGCCGTCTTGTCTGTCATCACGCCTCCTGTAAACAGCTCAACCAGCAGAGTAGCGACGGGTACTGACAGCCGATGAGGGGACCGTTGCCCACTGCGATCTCCTGGTCGACCTGACCACCTGGTAGAGGGTCATGCGCCAGACGCTCGCCGACTGAGCCAGTCGGAATGCACGTCCTTCCCCAGGGGCCGGGCCTCACGGTCGTGATCGCCCTACCTCCACGGGCTGGTGGGCATGCACTCTCATGCCTTCATCGACCGCGCCGGTTTCTGCGGGAGTTGGGGCAGTGCTGGCAAACCATCCCCTTGCTTCGGTTGGCCACGGAGTCTTGGGTGGCGTGTCCTCGCGCGCAGAGCCACCACACCACGCGCCGGGTGTGGGGGGTAACGTGTGTGGCCGTGAGAATCCCGTTGAGCGTCGGGTGCCACTGCACGGCGATGCGGGGGGAATCGTGCGGCAAGGGATCTTGACCCGTGGTCTCGAGCGCGTAGCGCGTTGACGGCACAGTCTGCTTCTTCTCTGGCGACAAGCCGGCCGCCGGCGATGTACGTCGCGGCCGCTTCTCTCGCCGCGGCTGCGGGGAGAAAGTCTTCGTCGATCATCTTCTGCAGCACCACTGCTGCTACCTGGAAGGGCTTGGCGGCTCTGGGTGCCGTGGTGTCGCTGGGGCCGGTCAGGGGCAGTGGGTGCTCGCGCACCCTGATCACCTTGTAGCCGGCGCGTTGCAGCCGCTGTGTCTTTTCCTGGTCGCGTGTGCTCGTGTTCTTGTGCCAGTAGGACCCGTCGTACTCCACTGCGATGTCGCCGAGGATCATGTCCACTCGCAGGCGCTGCCGGTGGGGCGTGCTCAGACGCACGTCACGACTGAGCGGCTTCAGATGGCCATCGAGCACATGATGAAGTTCGGTGAAGGCCCTCAGCTCCACTTCAGATACACCGATAAGCTTGCACTGGTCGCACGAGCTTCCGGCGGACCGCTTGAAGATCATGGCGCGCCATTCGTGGCCGCTGGCGCAGCGCCACCAGATGTTGCGCCGTGCTCCGTAGGGGATTTGTTGCGGTGTCAGGTCATTGTTGCGGGTGGGGTGCCATTGTGCTGCGATTTCGGGGTGCCTGGTGGCGAGGTCGTTGCCGTATCCGACCTTCTGGTTGGCGCAGTAGGGGCATCCGGAGCGCCGGGATGTGCGGTTGGCTACGATTGCCTCCCACTCGTGGCCGCAGGGCCCCAGCCACCAGACTTTCCGGTTTGGCTTAGGGGCGATCCTGTCGGGTTGCACGTCACCGTTGCGGACGGGATGCCATTCGCTGGCCGCGTCGGGGAACTGCGTTGTCAGGTCGTTGCCGTAGCCCACTTTGCGGCTTCCGCAGTAGGGGCATCCGCATCCGCTGCTCCTGCTGTGGATCACGCTCTGCCACTCGTGGCCGCATGAGCCGAGCCACCATGCCTTTCGTCTCGACCCTGCTGTGACCGAGTCCGGTGTGAGATCGCCGTTGTGGGTGGGGTGCCATTCGGCGGCCACCTGCGGTGCGGCCAGCCTGAGGCTGGTCCTTCTGGCTGATCTCCCTTGCTGGGGGCCGACGGCGGGTCGGGATGTGCTTGTCACGGCCGTGAGGTTAACTCGCGGTACTGACAGTGGCTTTGGCTGCGGACAGTTCAGCGAAGGTGAACTCGCGACACATCAGCTTTCAGAGGCGGGTCGGCGAGCCTCTCTGGCGATTCCGGGAGGTGGGTGTTCGCCCTTTTGCTGCGGGGAGCGGCAGAGGCATTCAGTGATCGGTGCTGTCACGTCGCAGTTGGACGGTCTGCCGGGGAGGGTGCCGCTTGGCAGTACCGCGGCCGTGGGGCACTGTGTGGTTCGATCTTCTACGGGCGGCTGGCCCTGCCGATGCGCTGAGGATCTTGAGAGGTGAGCGGGATCGCTGCTCCGGACTATGACTTTGCGAGCTTGTCCCCCTATGACTTCGAAGTGTTCGTCCGTGACTTGCTGTCCGCGCAGGATGGCTTGGTCTACTCCACGTACCGGGTGGGTGCGGACGGGGGGATCGACCTGAAGGCGGCCACGGACAAGGGCTGGGTGGTGGCGCAGTGCAAGCACACGCCCTCTGCGGACAAGGGCTCAGTTCTCCGGGCCGCCAGGAAGGAAGCGGGCAAGGCGGCAGGCATGGGCTTCACACCGGTCCGGTATGTGTTTGTCACGTCCGCTGAACTGACCCCTGGCACCGAGAGGGAGACGAAGGATGCTCTGGCGAGGGTCGCCGAGACGGTGGAGGTGTACGGGCGGGGCTGGCTCAATGCCGTGCTCGCTTTGCACCCCGAGGTCGAGCGACGTCATTTCAAGCTGTGGATCTCCTCAACGCAGGCCGTACGCGCCATGATGCAGGACGGAGTCTTCCTGCGCGGTGAGTCCAGGATCCAGCGTATCGAGCGCAACTACCTCCGCTTCGTGCATCACGAGACCTGCGAAGTGGCCGAGTTGGCGCTTAAGGAGCACGGCTGTGTGCTGCTGAGCGGGGCGCCCGGGGCGGGCAAGACGACGATCGCCGAGTATCTGTTGCTGCTGTGGTGGCACCGCGGCTTTCGGGTGGTCGTTGACCCGCGAACCGTCGATCAGTGGTGGGTGTGGCTTGAGGACGACACTCCCACGGTGTTCTTCTTCGACGACGCCTGGGGACAGACGCACCATCAGGACCACGGTTCACGTCACCATGACACGGACATGTCCGAGTTCATCGAGTCGATAGTCGAGCGGCAGGCCGACCGCACTGCATCCAAGCTTTTGATCATGACGAGTCGGGTGCAGGTATTGCAGGAGACGGTGCGGCTCAGTGATGCCTCCCGACGCGCGGTCGAACGACTCGCGCACTGTCACGTCCCGGTAGCACGCCTTCCCTACGACGTCCGCAGCCGGATGCTTTTCAACCATGTCCACCTCGCCATGACCGATCCGCAGGCTCGGCAGGACCTTTCCGTCGGATCCTGGTGGCACCGGGTGGCCGGCCACCCAAACTACTCCCCTCGTCTCATCGAGATCGTTGTCCGGCGCAACAGGGCGAGGAGTGCTCGGGAGCTGATCGACGACCTGGAGGAAGCTCTGGAGAACCCTCACGAGATCTGGGGGGCGAGTTTCCGGGCGCTACCGCCGGTCGATCAGCAGTTGCTGCTGACCCTGTCGCTGATGGATTCGCAATTGGCGCAGTGGCAAGGGGTCGTCCGGCGACTGGCAAGCATCCCGTCGTCAGACTCCCATGTCGACGCCGCCGTCGAGCGCCTCACCGGGTCGTGGATCACGAAGGCGCTTCATGGAGGCCGCCAGATTCTGGCCTTGGCCGATCCCAGCCAACGGGACTTCCTCATTCGGTATTTGTCCATGAGTCCCGGTGCCATGACCGCCATCATCAGGAACGCAGCCGAATTTGATGATCTGATTCCTGTGTGCAGGCGGGGTGAGGCCACCGAGCTTGAGAGCAACCTGCGGCTCTTCTCCAGCGGTGAAGACCTCTTCCGTAACGTTCTCGACACGTGTGCCAGGCAGTTGCTGGTCCGGCTGCGGGAACTGTGGGACCTCCACCCATGCCATGCGGAAGATCTCGCCCACGTGAGCGTCCAGGAACTTGCCTCGCTCGTTGAAGCCCTGACGCTGATCGTGCGCGTTCACGGCGACCGTCATGCCGCCCCGGGGGCAGCGCTGCCGGCCGACTGGTTCGCCGGCGCTCTCTTGCGTGTCACGCTGCTCATGGACGGGCAGCGCATGACATCCATTGATCTGCTGGCGGAACTGGTTACGGAACTCGCTGCGGCGATCGAGAGCGCCAATCCCCCCTGGCCGGCAGGCCACTCGCTCCTCGATCCGATCTCTCAGATCCGCGGCGTCATCAGTCACGCCTGGGCCAGCCACGAACCGCGGATAGCCCACCAGCAGGGCACCGGCTACGAGGCAGACCTGGCCCAGACGCTGGTCCAGTACGCCAACGCCCTCGCCAGTCTCGGTCTGGCGCCGACCGTCGACACCTACTCTCCCGCCGAGGTCGACGCCTACCTGGCACGTCACCTTGATGACTACGACCCGGAGGACGTGGCCGAGCAGATCGACTCGATCGAGGATGTCGTCGGATGGAACTTCACCGATACCCGCGAGCGTCTGTCCCCTCTCCTCGAAGCCGAGAAGGAGGAGACGCCGTCTCCGCTCAGACGGGCCCCAGTCGTACTCCCCCGTCGCACCCCTGTGACCGCGTCCCCTGCTGACGCTACTGCCTCCGTGGCAGCCTTGTTCCGGTCTCTGGGTGCTTCATCGGCGCCGGGAAGGACTTGACGCCGCCGCAGACGGCGTTGCCGTGGACGCGCCCTTCTGAGACCTGCTGGCGTCACGGCCGACGGCCACGGCAGCGCGTGAGCCGGTAGCTGGACCGATATCAATGGCTACGGGCACCGGTTCGCACCCACGCTGGCTCTCTTCAGCAGTCTCCGCGCGGCTTTCGCGATCGTTGCGACAGGGTCTGCGACTTCTGCGAAGTCGAACCACCCACCGCCCAACGCCCTCCTCGCGAAGCGCTCGTGTAGACGACTCTCCAGAAGACCGCCCCCGGTTGAGGTCCACCGAACAACCAGCGGTGAACCCGATCCAGACTGAAGCGACCTCAGGCGCACGGGGATGTCTTTGGACACGCCGATCTTAACTATCTTCGCTTCGGCCTCAGAAGAGACGACGTACACGGACCAAGTGTCGTATTCAAGCTTCCTGGCCGGTTCCTTGTGGGGGACGGACCGGTCTCTGAACTGGCCGAGCAACTCGTCTTCGCTCCCGGACTCTTCCTCGTCCTCTTCCACAACGCGGATGAGCATGTCGCGCACCGTGCCGGCGCTGGCAATCCCGCCCGCGACCAGCTCGAACAGATCGATGACCCCGTTGACTTCTATGTCCACACGCTGGCAAGGGGGACGGGACGGACGCCGGGACGACGTCACGGTCAGCGCCACGTTTGGTAGGTCGTGTCCGGCTACGTGGAGATCGGTGGTGAAGACGGTGCGCCAGAGAGCAGCATCAGCCGCGCCGCTACGGCACGCTCAGGACTGCGCACGCCTTGGAGGCAATCCGGGAGGCGCGCCATGCAAAGACGGCCACGGCGGGCTCCGCGGCCGGTGCGTGGGGCTCACCGCGAGATCAGCCACACGAGCAACCCGGTCATGATGGTGCTGCCGGCCGCGTACGCGGCGCCGCGGAGCATGGCGAAGCCTGCGGCGTGCAGCAGGCGGCGTCGGGTTCGGCGAACAAGTCGTGGCATGAATCCTCCTACGTGTGAAGGGGGGTTGAGAACGTCGCACCCGCCAGGTACGTGCTGGGACGGCGGGCGTGCGATCCAGTAGGCCATCTCGGCAGCTGGCGACCGGGCGGCATAATCGCGGGGTTCTAACTAGAGTGTGGCCGTGGCATGGAAGGGGCCAAGTGCGGCTGAGCGAGAGCTGTCTGAACTGCTGCGGGCGCGGGATCTGTGCGTGAGCTGGGCCCGGATAAGGCGCTGGCGTGAGTTCGGGGCCCTGCCGTGGGCCACCCGGCGCGGTCTGGGAAGAGGTGCCGGATCGGTGTCGGAACTCACGGCCGATACCACCGGGGTGGCCGAGGCCCTTGCTCTGGCCACGGCCAAAAAGACGCGCCTTGAAAAGGCCGTGCTCCGCGTCTTCACCGTGCACCCGCGGTGCGAGGATGCGTTCGTCGCCACCTGGGTTCCGCTGCCCGAACGTGGGGTTCGTAAGGCATTGACGTGGTACCTCGGCCAGGACCGGTCAAGTGCGGTGACCGTCGCCGAACGGGCTGTCGAAGCCGTAGGCGACGATCCTGAGCGGCGTGCGGAGGACGCGCATATTGCCGCACACGCCTACTACACCAGGCGCTATCACCAGGCGCGGAGAATGCGCTCGGCAGGTGGCGGCGTCCACCCGGCTGATCCACACAGCCGGGCGGACGCTCAGGGACTGGCTATGTTCGCGGCAGCCGCAGTGCTCGGCATGGAGGAATTCGGCGCGGACAGCGTGATGGAATCCCTCCAACAGTCACTGGGGTCAGAAGACGATGAAGCCCTGTCAGCTCAGGCGTTCACCGAGATGACGGCCATCGCCGCGCAGCGCGAGCTCTCCGGCAAAAGGCTGGCCGAGCCGAGCTGGATGCTCACGGCCGACAGGGCACGCCGACTGCGCGAGACGGACTACAGCACCATCTGCACAGTCCGCCACGTGCTCGCCGTGCTGGCGGAGTCCGCCCTGCCGCTACGCCTGGCTTACCGGGCCTGCCTGCAGGATCCCGCGCTGCAGCACATCGAGCAGATCCGTGCGGCCAACCCGCGCGTACGCCACTACCTGGACTGCGCTGAATACATCAGCCGTCGCTCTCCAGCCGACGCCTGGCAATCGTTTGCCTCTCTGCTGCTCAGCATCTGCACCGACCCCGAGAGACTGGAAGCCTTCCAACAGGATGTCACCGCCCTAGACCCGGCCCTCGATGAGGTCCACGCCCTGGGCCGGCACGCGGCAGCCCGCCTCGCACCGGCCTCGGCGGCGGCGAGCCGCCCGGCCTGAAGGCTGCCCCGACGCGGGCGGGAGCTTCCTCCCAGCCGGTCCGCTGGTTGCCGTCCTGGTCACTTCGGCAGCTCCAAGGGCTGCCTGGAGGCGGGCGAAGTGCCATGCCCGAAGGCCGCACTGGGTGTCTGGGCGGGCGGTGTGTGCTGTTCCTTCGTATGCTCCCCTGCCGTTCAGACCGTGTCGTCCTGCGCGGTCGGCCAGCCGAAGGGATCTGTGTGCTCGATGTCGTCCGTCCAGTAGCCGTACCGTTCGCCGAGCACCAACAGCAGTGCCTGCGGGTCGAGCGAGCCAGGGCGGATGACGAGGCCGAGGCCGCGCGCGGTGGTCACGGCAGCCGCGGACAGGTGGGAGCGCAGGGCGTGTTCGGTGAATGCTCCTGCAGGAACAGGCAGGTCGTCGGAACGCTCGGGGGCCTGCATGGCGGCAAGGATGCGGGCTCGGCGTTCGTGGGAATCGTCTGGGGAGGGCCGCAGACCCTGCCGCTGGGCGCGATAGTTTCCGGCCGCGTTCGCGATGGCGGTCAGCAGATGCCAGTCACGCCACCCTTCTGCCCGCAGCTGCGTGGCCATACGCCGGAAGTCAGGGTCAGCGGTCAGACGGGGAAGGGTGTGGCTCACGATGGGGAGCATGACGGCATAGCGGTTGCGGACTGTGTCGAGGGCTGTCTCGTGGACGTAGCCGGGTCCAGGTCCGGTCCGGGCCGGCAGGGCAGCCGGCTTCGCCTGGCCGCGCGGCATGCCTGTTGCGACGGCTGCGTCGGTGAGCGCAGCCATCGTCTGGTAGTCGTCGGGTTTGAGGAAGTCGGCCAGTTCGTCGTAGGGGCGGCCGACGAGGAGCTTGTGCCAGAGACCGCCAGCAAGCGACTGCTCGACGAGATGCATGAATGCCTCGTCGGAGAGCAGCGACTGGGAAAGCACCACCCTGATCAGGGCGGTGAGCAGACGGGGCGGCTCTGTTTCCAGGTCTGCGGGGGCGGCCGTGGGCAGGCGTAGACTCCACCGGTTGGTGTTCCGGTCGGTGCTCTGGTCGCAGACGGCGGACTGATCGTGGGGCGCGGTGGTGTCTGCGCGGACCTCGACGCTCAGGCGTCCGGGCAGGAACAGCGGCTCCTGTGTGGCGAGTTCACCGAGGAACACCTGGAGTGCTGCGGTGTAGCGTTCCGCGGCAAGCACCGAGAGCCGGTCGTTCGGGCAGGTGATCTCCCAGTCGACGCCGAGCGCGTTCCAGGCATAGCGGCGTGTGGGGCCGGCGTCGCTGAAGGGCCGTCCCACGCCTTGTGCATCGGCCTCCTCGGCGTATGCCTCTTCGGTTGCGGTGGGGACGTCGGCGGTCGTGGCGAGCATCTCGTCGATGACGGTGTCGATGCCCGCGGAGGCTGTGATCGCGCGGAGCGGGGAGACGAAGCCGGGCCGCACCGCGCCGGCCACGCGCAGGGTGAGCGCCTGGTCGGCCATCACTTCCCAGACGTATGGGTAGCGTTCGCCGTCGTAGGGCTCGTCGCAGTAGACGTTCTGTGCCATGAGACCGATGGCGAACAGGTGGGCGGCGGAGATCCAGTTTCCGGCCTGATGGTCATATCGGGCGGCGAGGACGATGCCGCGGGGGATGAAGCGGCTGAGTTCCGGGTCGGGTGCGGACTTCGCGGCGGTAGCGGCTGCGAGAGCGTACTGCTTGGCGGCGATGGGCAGGCCGAGTTCGCTGTAGAGGTGCGCGCACAGGAGCAGCATGATCAGGCCGCCCTCGAGGGTGTCGCCGCGCAGCCAGTTGGCCTTGGCTTCGTGGATTTCCTGGAGCGCTTGCGGAAGGCGGCCGTTCTTGATCAGGGCGTGGCCTCGGGACTGGGCGCGTTCGCCTCGTGCGGTCTGGCCGGTGACCCGGTCGGTGGCCTGGTCGAGCAGGTCACGGACCTGCCGGTACAGCGGGTGGTCCACGAGTACGGGGGTGAGGTAGTCGAAGAGGTCGGCGGTGTGCTCGATGGGGAACAGCGGCGCGTTGTCCAGGTGACGGCCCAGCCGCAGCAGGGTGTGCATGCCGGTGTCGAGGTCGGTGAGCGGCGGCTTCGTTTGCAGGACAGGTATCTGTTCACCGGCTTGCACCGCTTCGAGGACGGATGCGGTGACCTCCGGGATGGTCGGCAGGTGCTTGGGCACGGATTCGAGGTCGGTGGTCATGTCGGCATGCAGGGCCAAGCGGGCCCGCATGGCCAGCAGATGGGCCGTGGCGTTGTCGGGCGGGTTCGCGTCCAGCAGGCGGTCGATCTTGTCCGCCAGCAGGCGCTGCCAGCGGCACAGGTTGTCTGCGGTCAGCGCCGTGAGGCCGCGCATCAGAGCCCCGAACCCGTATCCGAGGAGCACGACGGCGTCTTCGAGGATTCCAGGGTCGGTGAGGGTGTCGTCGGCGGTGATCGTGTCGAAGAATTCGCGGGCCTGTTGGTCCGTCGGGTACATGTCGCCGAGGCCGCGCAGGGTCGCCACAACGATCTCGTAGCGGGCCCGCAGAGCAGTGTGCTCCCCCACTGCGGCAGCCAGCAGGGCCCGTGCGTGGCCGATCCACTCCGGCAGGTCGGCACGAGCCTCCTCGTGGAAGGTGGCGTGGCGCAGCGGGGCCCGCAGGTCCACCAGGTCGCCCAGGGTGCGGACCGGCTCGTCGCTTGCTCGCCATCGCCGGCGCGCTTCGACATACCAGTCGGGCAATTCACCGGCCCCGCCCGGGCGCGGCGGAGCGAGGTCGGAGGGCAGGTGGAGGTGTTCGACGGCGAGGTAGAACAGGTCGTAGTCGGCGAGGTGGAGGGCGAGGGCGGCAGCGTCCCAGATCTCCAGGTCGACCTGGTGTGTGCGGGCGGCTTCTTCGATCAGGTCGTGTCGTTTCCTGGTGGGCACGGCGGTCACGGTGAAGTAGATGACGCGGTCAACGGGTGTGCCCTGCCTGCAGATCGAGGCGAGGTCCTTTCGGATCTTGCCCGGGACTCCGGTGGCCTGGATGGTGCAGGCCATCACCACCCGCTCGGTGGAGGCCAGCGCCACAAAGCAGGAGGTGCCGGGCAGTTCTCGCGGGATGTTGGTCCAGTGGCTTTCGGCGTCCCGGCCCTGATCACCGCCACTGCTGACGGGCCCGGTCGCCGGCAGCAGATTGCTGGTGATCCTCCGGCGGGCCAGGCCCAGGCACAAGGCTTCGAATTCGTGGTGGCTGTTGCTCTCGCCGAGGATGCTCAGGGCGAAACGAATACGCTTCTCAAGTTGGACAGCATCATCATTCACGTCGTTCCCCTGGTCTCGCTTGCCGCAGTACGCACGCCCAGTGTCCAGCACCCCACTGACATCCCGGGGCTGCGTGCCGAACGGCCCCTCGGGCCGGGCGGCGGAACCCGCCACCGGGACCAGCCACGCTTCCTCGTTTCTGATCGTCACAGCCGGTACCACCTGAGAATTAGAGCCGCTGGTGCCGCCCCACGGTTCGCAGCGGGCCCTATAGGAAGTGCCACGAAGCTGTCCTGGACTGATGCCACTGCCTGCCAGCGCCTGATGCCACTAGACGCCAGTGGTTCGAAGACGGTTTCACCACGTCAGAAGGCAGGCCCAGGGGATCCGATGATGCCAGAGAAGCGGCATGCGGCTACTGACACTGAAACGGCACTTCACACAACCGGCGCGTACACCGGGCGTTCCTCGCGAGCGTTCGCGTGCTCGGGGAGGGCGTGGACATCACCGGCGAGCGGGGAGTCGAGGCCGTCTGCTTCGCCGACACCCGCGGCTCCCAGGTGGAGATCGTGCAGAACATCGGCCGGGCGCTGCGGCTCAACCGCGACGGCACCACAAAGGTCGCGCGCATCATCGTGCCGGTGTTCCTGGAGCCCGGCGAGGAACCGACCGACATGGTCGCCAGCGCCTCGTTCCGCCCCCTTGTAGCGGTCCTCCAAGGACTCCGCAGTCATGATGAACGACTCGTCGAGCAGCTCGCCTCCCGCGCTCTCACCAGTGGGAAGCGCAAGGTCCACGTCCGGCGGGATGAAGACGGCCAGATCGTCGGGGCCGGCGGCGAGGGCGACGGCGAGGACCAGGAACAGGACGACACGCAGGCCGCCGCCGAAGCGGCCCTGCTCCACTTCTCCAGCCCGCGCGACGCGGCGACCATCGCGGCCTTCCTGCGCACCCGGGTCTACCGGCCCGAGTCCCTGGTGTGGCTGGAGGGCTACCAGGCCCTGCTCCGCTGGCGGAAGGAGAACGAAATCACCGGCCTCTACGCCGTGCCCTACGACGTTGAGGTGGAAGTGGGGGTCACGAAGGACTTCCCGCTTGGTCGATGGGTCCACCAGCAGAGGAAGGCGCTGCGGGCCGGGGAGCTGGAGGAACGGCGCAAGACCCTGCTGGACGCACCCGAGGCCGGCATGGTCTGGGAACCCGGTGAAGAGACGTGGGAGAACAAGCTCGCCGCGCTCCGGTCCTACCGGCGGGCCACCGGACACCTCGCACCCCGCCAGGACGCCGTATGGGGCGAGGGTGAGGCAATGGTGCCCGTCGGGCAGCACATGGCCAACCTCCGCCGGAAGGGCGGCCTGGGCAAGGACCCGGAGCGGGCGGCGGAGCGCGCGCAGCAACTGGCCGCCATCGACCCGGACTGGAACTGCCCATGGCCCCTGGACTGGCAGCGGCACCACCGCGTCCTCGCCGACCTCGCCGCCGACGAGCCCGGCGGCAGCCTGCCCGCGATTCAGCCCGGCGTGCGGATGGACGGCGACGACCTCGGACGATGGCTCCAGCGACAAAAACAGCCGGCTACCTGGGCGCAGCTGTCGGGCGAGCAGCAGGAGCGGCTGACCGCGCTGGGCGTGCAGCCCGCCCAGGCCCCGTCTCCGGCCCCGGCAGCCGCTCGTACGACGAAGGGCCCGAGCAAGGCGCAGGCCGCGTTCCAACGCGGACTCGCCGCGCTCGCACAGTACGTCGCCCGCGAGGGAGAGCCCTCGGTGAAGCGAGCCCACCGAGAGCGGATCGTCATCGACGGCCAGGAGCACGACCTGGCACTGGGGATCTGGTACTCCAACCAGAAACAACGCCGAGACAAACTCACGGCGGAGCAGCTCGCCGCCCTGCGAACGCTGGGGGCGGAGTGGGCGTAGGTCTGTAGGCCCCGCTGGGAAGCGGTCGAACTCGTGTGGCCATCGGGCCGGACAGTGACCGGGGTCGCCCGGGAGCTCGGGGTCAGTCCGGAGTCGCTGCGGGGCTGGGTGAAGAAGGACCGCGCCACCCAGGACACCGGATCGGGACCCGATGCCGTGGGGGCGGGGCGGACTGCCGATCGAGTCCCTATCGAATCCGGAGCGGTTCACTCTCTCACCGCCCAGCCAGAAGGCGGCTGTATCTCCTCAGTCGTCCGTGTGGCGTGCGAGCATCTGGTTCAGCGCCAGGCCGTGGGCAGCGTCGGAGCTGCGGACGTAGGAGCACACCAGGCAGACACCCGGGCCGTAGCCGACACCGAAGTCGTCGATACCGGATACTGCGAGGGTTTCCCGTCCGCAGACTGGGCAATCCGTCACATCCATGCCGTCGATCAGGTCACCGGGATGCGTAGGCCGGTGGTCGGCTGCCAGTGCGATGCGCCGGTCGGCTTCCACCTCACCGATCATGTCCAGGTAGTCCTGGGCCCGCAGCCGCTCGTACCGGTCCTGGATCTGGTGTTTGACCCAGTCGGACTCCCGACGTTCCTCACTGACCTGGCGCAGGCAGGAGTGATCGTCGAGATCGAGCAGGGCCGCAACGTGCCGCTTTTCGATCTCGCCCACGCCACGTGCGTGTCGCACGCGCTGCGTCTGCTCCAGTGCGTCGCTCAGAGCCGCTACGTCCACTGCGATCTTCGATTCGTCAGCTGTGTCGGGGACGAGGCGTGTGCCCTCCTGAGCTTCATCACATCTCTCTGCGATGACCTTCAGCAGCTGCGATGCCGCTTTCAGCCGGTGATCGCCGTTCCTGCGTTTCTCGCTCTCCTCCCCCTGCCAGGTGTGAGCGACGATGGCAGCCAACCCGTTCGTCAACGCCTGATCGAAAATCGCAGCCGCACCGGGGACCTGGAAGTCGACGTCCAGAACCGTGGCGCACCGACCGTACTCTTCTGCTCGCTTCTCCTGCATCACCTCATCCTCACCCACGGGCACCGGCAATCGGACCTTGTCGGGTTCTGCCCGTTGTTGCAGCCCTCTGCCTCCATCCAGCGGCTTCCCGCCACGCCCGCAGGCTCCTTCGCACCTCGTGCGGGGTCATGGCACCAGCGGATCGCCCCGCGTGAGTTCGATGGTGTGCATCTGCCGTACAGCTGCGCGGGCAGGAAACCGGTTTAAGGCACGAGCGGGGCCGGGGCCGCCGGCGTCGTGCTGTACACCACTGCCGCACCGTGGCTATCCACACGCACCCCAGCATCCGCAGCGCATCGGCACGCCGACCCTTCACGGTTCCCGGCATTCAGTACTTGGCCGACGGGCCCTCGGTCTCCTCGTAATCGGGCGTCTGGCGTCCCTCCACCAACTGATCAATCTCCTGGGGAACCCAGTACAGCGCGTCCAGAACCAGACCCCATGCCCGGTCCCGCAGCTCCTCCGGCACCTCGTTCTCGATCTTCTCCGCAAGCGTGTCGATCTTGGAGTGGGCGTCATACTCAGTGCCCGTGGTCGGTGCGGTCACCACTGCCCACACCAGTCGGCCCGCCCCGGCCGCCGCTCGGCCTATGCTGCCGAGCACCGATCCCACATCCATCTGTGCTCCCTCCCTTGACGGTTGGTGTCCTGCCGCAGCGAGGACTGCCTCAGTATGCGGGGCGGGCCACCGCGTCGTTTCAGGCGGTGGCCCGCCCCGCTCGGCAACAGAGTGGCGATCTTCCCTGCGGTGCAGGCCGGGTCCAGGAGCAGGTCCTTGAGAGCGATGGCGGCCTCGCAGGCGGGTTTGACCGTGATTCCAGCGGCCCGAGGTACATCACGGCGGTGACCGCAGCCACAGTCCCGCTCCGCAACTGGACTCCACAAGGCATGGACACCGCGCATAGGAACACTCAACGAACCTGATCACCACTCGGAGGAACTGACCACAGCTGACCAACACTCACCCCACCTGACCAAGAGCCAGCTCAGCGCGCAGCCCACGCCCTCATCTCCTCCGTCACCGAGCCGTTGCGACCGGGGCGTGAAGCGCTACCACCAGACACCAAACTGATCAACCCAGGCCAAACCGCGAACTACTGATCAGAAAAACTGCCCCTGGACAGCGCGCTCGCGGAACTTGGCGTCGACTGGGCGTAGTACAGCGAGTTCGGATGTCCAAGAGGCCGCCCGGTCGGCAGGGCGATCCGCATCTAGGGCCCGGGGACTGGCCTGCGGTTTCGTCGTGGTGCTGTGCGGCTGAGGGGCACAACCAGTGTCACATCCTGCATAGCTGCGGGACCGATCCCGGTGATCCTGCGGGCGCATCCGCAGGATCACCGGCGTCGGGTCAGCGAGACCACGAAGGCCGCTACCAAACCCAAGGCGGTGATAGCCCCGAAGACCGCCGTCACTGGTTCCCGCAGCGCCGGGCACTCGTGGACGACGAGCCCCACGACGGCGCAGACCGTCAGCGCCAGCACGACGCCGATCGCGGCCAGCGCCGCCGGCACCCACGCACCCGGGGACGGCGCCGGCTCCGGCACGGAAGCAGGGACGACAGGCGCAGGAGGCGGGACAGCCGCGGCGGCGGGTGCCGGGGCAGGAGCCGGCGCGGCCGGAGCAGGGTCTGGCTGTGGTGCGGTCATGTTCGGGTTCCCCTCGTAATGGCTACGGTCCCTACGTTCACCTTGAGGACCGACAGAATCGCCAGCCGCCCCGGTGTGGAGCGGGCCGGAGCAGAACACGCTCCGGTCGGTTGCGTCCCGGGGTGAATTCCGGGACGCCGGGCAGCACAGTGCGACGCGGTGGGGATAGCCACGCAAGCGGCTGTCGCACCGCGCTGGAACGACTGCCTCATCCCTCATGAGGGAGTCGGTAACGCAGTCGGGCTCGCCCCGGCACGCGTCGGTGCCGCTGGAGCTTTACGTCAAGGGGTGGTGGACGCGACGGACTTCTTCTTCGGCTGCGGCTTGCGCGGCACCGTGATAAGGGCGCGCCGGTACTCGTGGGCGATGGTGAAGCCGAGGGGGGCGAACGGAGCCTTCTTCTTGAAGGCCCGCTTCTGGACAAGCCCGAGATCGACGAGCTGCTTCAGGCCGCGTGCATGGGTGTCGGGGGACCAGCCGTACCACTCGGGAGCCCTGTCCGCGGGGAGGGCCACCCAGTGCTTCTCGCGGGCGACGACCAGGAACAGGGCCAGGCCGGGCAGGTTCAGCTTCTCGGCACGGCCCTGCGTCCAGAACGTGGTCGGGATCTGCAGGAAGCGGTTCTCCTCGTGGTCGCCCACGGGACGGTCGTAGGGCTTCCCGGTGCCGTCCTCGCGCAGCAGAGTCACCGTGATCATGGTCCCGCTGCGGCTGCACTCGATCAAGTTGCGCGCCTCCAGCCGGCGCAGGGCCCGCCAGGCGCCTGTACGCGCAGACTGGCTGAGAGCGGTCTCGTGGATGTCCATCAGTCGCGCCCACACCGCGCTGTCGTGCGTGGTCGACCAACCGTTGTCCCCGTTGCTGCATGCGGCCACAATGATCAGGTAGGCCCTGAGGCCCCGCAGGTCCCGGCCGGTCACGAAGTCCTTCAGGGGGCCGTGCCGGCTGACAGATCCCTTGTTCGCCTGGACGAAGGTCTTGCGCAGCGGCACGTTGGACCGGATCGAGCGGGTCAGAACGGCCGTACGGGTGTCCCGTCCGGTCGCCACGTCGCCCTGCATGCGCTGCTCGGCGGTCGTCGTCTTCTTCATGCCCCAGAAGGTAGCCGTGCGAGCCATCAACTCCCAAACGATCCAGCCGCGTTGGAGCCGATGGATCAGCTGTTGATCACGGACGTACCAGCGGGTGTATGTAGGGGACAATTGTGAGATCCAGTGACAGGTCAGGTGAGAGACCTGGATGAGAGGTCAACTGGAATGACTAACTTCTAGGGTTTCGGAACGTCTCAGCGCCGGGCTCTGTACGCCTGGACGTCACCCTCCGGCACGACAGCGAACCCGGCCGACCACCTCACCACCCCGGCCGCCGCACAGCGGCCAGGGTGGTGCGCGGCACTCACCGGTGAGCCGGGGCGAGTGCGTGGTGAGTAGCCGCCCTGCCCGATGAGTGCGAACTCACCACTCACCACGCCTGGTCAACGGGCGGCCTGCGCCCCGGTCCTGAACCCTCGGCCTCTCCCAAGGCTATCGCGTGGAAAGATGTGTCCGCGTCGTTGACCGGCTTGCCCGTGGGGTCTGACCTGCATAGACGGACCGATCGAGAAAATCGGGGTTCCCACCTCCGGTCACACCCGCGGTGCAACCCCGGGTGCACCCGTGCAGCCCACGGTCCAGGCAACCGTGGGTGCACCCCCCAACGGCCCTTCAAGCACCGCCCGGCCGGGGCCAGCGCCGGGCTTGCCCACGCGGGGGAGGGCTTGCCTGGCCCGGAGCAAGGCTTGCCCGGTCATCGGACGACGATCGGGACGATGCAGGCCGCGAGCAGACCCGCGCCCCCAGGACGAAGTGGATCGGCGTGACGAGCGCAGGATGACGATTCGCCAGGTAGCCCAGGAAGAGAACGACGAGGACCAGGAGCAGCACGACGAACAGAGCGAGCGCGGACACAGCGGTGTCCTCTCGGGTCAGTGTGCCAGGCCGGCACACGAGCGAGCGGATCGTCAGGGGTGCGCACCCCTTGCGTCTCGAACAGCACCGCGGACAGCACGACGTCGCCTGACGCGGCGTCGTGGGGGGAGCAATGTGGAACGGCTTGGGCTTAGCACGTCAACTGCTGCTCAACATGGACATGAAGAAGCGCCCCATTCAATGCCTGACCTGGCCTTTTACGAGTCGGGCAAGCCTTGAATGGGGCGCTGAACACAAGCATGAGCAAGCCCCGCAAGGGCCGCCGTCTGACGAAGTTATGAAGTGGTAGACGCTAAATGTGACGCTCCGTGGCGTACATCACATCGCTGTACGGGCGTTGCGCGGCGGCCTGCGGGCGCCTCCCAGCTCCCAGATGAACGCGTCCACCAGGCAAAACGGCCCCGAGGCCCGGCCCACCTCCGGCTGGCCGGCTAAACCGCTGCCTCACACGACTACGGGGACTCCCTTACGGGAGGCGCCGTAGTCGTTTTCCCCGGGGACTCCGGCGGGAACATCGGTGGTGCATCACATCACGCTGCGCGCTGTTCCTCTTGCTCGCGCAGAGGTGTCACCGAGGCGATTTCCTTCTCCTGGGCCTGCCGGGCCATTTCCTGGTGGGCCTTAACCCACTTGCTCAGGCTCTTCGACCGTGACGGGTCATCCCGCAGGGCTCGGACGGCGGCGGCGAGCCACAGTTCAAGTTCCGTCTCTCCCCGTACGTAGCAGGCCCGCAGGAAGGCGAGGGCCTGCTGGGGATCCACGGGCAGTGCATCCCCGGCGATGATGCGGCGCGTGGTGGTCTTGGGGAGTGCGCCGGGCCCGGCCGTCAACTCCATCTCGCCGGGGGTCGGGTAGCCGGCCCACACATGCTGGTGGCGCAGTGCGCGGAGGAACCCCGCAGTGTCCGAGAGCAGGGTGGGGTCGGGTGCCTTGCGGACGTAGTACGGCGCTCGGGTTGCCCGGCGTGCCCTGACCCACAGCTCGTGGCCGCGGGTCAGGAACACCTCAGGTCCGAAGACGTCCTTCTCGGTGAGGGTCACGGCGATGAACTGCTCGACGGTGTCCCAGGACGGCACCGTCGAGCCGGAGGCGGCGCGCTCGAAGGTGGCCTTCGAGAGCCGGCCGCCCTGGACCTCGGACATCTGGCTGTAGGTCAGACCGGCCGCACGCCTGCGTTCGCGGAGGTACTCCGCGAGCTTCGCGCGTGCGGGAACGGTCTGGTCCACGTTGTTCTCGGGACGTCCCACGGCGGCCGCCTCAGTGGCCCGAGCTGAAGTACGCGCGGACGAGCCGGCCTACCCGGCCGCCGCTGCGGCCTCCAGTCACGGCCAGGAGGACGACCCCGGCTCCGATGCCACCGGCGCCCCCCAGGAGCAGCAGGACGTCCTGGACGGTCATCGCGTCCGGGGCGAGGAACGCGGCAGTGACGATGGACGCGATGATCACCAGCGCGTGCGGCATGGCGAACCGGCCGCTCATCGTGGTGGTGGTGTCGGACGACGCCGACTCCATGGTCGCGGTGCTCGCCGCGACGATGGGCTTCTTGCCCATGACTGGGTCTCCCTAACTAACGGCCGGCGACCGTGAGATCGCCGGACGGTGCTACTTGGCTCCAACCGGTAAGCCCGTGTTATGCGGTCTGAGGGAGTTGGCGCTCCCTGCGCACAGACGGACTGCTGGGGCAAGCTTCTCAGCCCGTAGAGGGCCCCCGAGTGTCGGTCAACCACTTGTCTCACCAACGCGTCAATGCCAACCTAATGAACTACCCAGTGTGCTAGGTAGGCGATGTGACGGGCCGGTAGGCAATGACGAGACCACGACGCGCCTAGACAATGCAGGTCAGAGCGCCGCGCGATGCCTACCACGGAAGAATGACAACTCTTAATGCACCCAAAAGCGACGTCCGGAAGCGGTAGGCGCAGGCCACAGGGCCTGGCAGTGCAGGCCGCGGAGCCCTGTAGGACAGGACGCGGTGCTTGCACTTGCCCTACCACGCAGTACCGTCGGCCGCGATCCGGCGCCATGGGCTGACCTGCGTTGATTCAATTTCGCGCCCGCTCGTTCCGGCATGATCACTGCTCGGCAGGCACACTCATCTCCAAGAGGCGCGCGTCTCCAGAGAGGCCGCCCTTGCCCTGATTGCTACTGGCTCCAACTGGCGCACCAGGGACAACGGGCCAGATGTTGGCGCATCTGCCCGCGTGAAGCCGATCGCCATGCCCATTTTTTCCCGGGCAGGCATCGGCTTCACCTGCACCGGCAGCCGCCCCACGGCGGCCGCAGTCCAAGGCCATCTCCTCCGCGCGCTCGGGGCGGGACGGTGGGCACCTTTGCGGCCTGCGGGAAGAGACTGACCGCGTGCGGCGGCTGGTGGGTCACCAGCACCGGGTCCGAAGGTCCACGGCTCCATAGGGGCTCGCGAGCCCCTATGTGGCGATCTGACGGACGAACACGGCCACCCTGGGTAGGGAGGCCCGGAGCGACTTACAGGCGCTCAAAAGCGCGACAGGGGCAGCTTACGCATCGTCTCGCCGTCGCCCAGGCCAGCGGTGAGGATCACCTCCTGGACCCCGCCCTCGACGCTTGAGGTCGTCCCCACGGACTCCAGCCGGAGCACCGAGACGAAGTCGCCGTCCAGGACTCGGCGTGGACCACCACGGGGGTTTCGTCGGTGAACCGCAGCTCGTGTGAACCGGGCGCCGGTCCTCGTGCCCCTGGTCCCCGGCCATGTTCTGCTGCTGTCGAACTCTCCATCACACTCACTCCCCCGTCACCTCGGGCAGGCGCGAACGTCCCCACCGGTATCTGGGGGGGAATTCCGAGAGTTGGAATATCTGAGTCCACCATCTGAATGGGATACGAGCCCGTATGCCGCGTCCTTTCAGACGAATCAGCAAGGCGTTTGATCTTGGGGGCGGGCTACGTCAGCTGCGTAGGCGGCCCAGTCTCCTGCCGCGATCTGCTGCCAGATGACGACGACGTCGACCTGGATCCCGAGCATACGGGCCAGGAACCCTGCCGGGAGCCCGGCCGCCAGGGTGAACAAGGCAGTTGAACGGTTCGGGCGGGGGCGCAGTCCCATTCTCTTCAGCCGCTCGTCGAGGCCGGCGAAGTCGATGTGTTCGCCGGGACGGCGTCCGGGGACAGCATGACGCGGCCCTTCTGAACCATCCACCCGATGGATCCCACGGATTTGCCCGCTCCACCAAGCGTCTGGGGGCGCTTGGAGAGCTCCCGGCTCCGGCGGGGTTAGAGCCCCTGGCCGCTGCCGCCGCTCGAATGTCAGGCGGCGCTGAACTGGTGGGCGGGTCCGCCGCGCCACTCCACCCACTGCGGGTCGTCCAGGATGGCCTCGGTGTCGGCGACGCCGGTGCCCTCGAGGAACACGACCAGGTCGTGGTCGCTGTAAGCGATGCCGAGGATCTCGTCCCGGCCGCTGCTGTGCACGGATGCGTCGCTGGCCGGACGGTGAGTTCCTGGACATCGCGCTGAGCGCGGTGCGCACCGAGGAAGGCGAGGGCTACCTCGAGCGCCCCGAAGTGTTCATGGAGCACCACCGCGCCCGCCTGGAAGAGCCGATGCGCGCGGGCAACAGGCTCGCCTCGCACGGCCGGTACGCGCTGATCGGGCAGCCCGAGACCCTGGTCATTCTGGAGAGGAGATTCTGCTAGACGACCTCGAGTTCGCGTGGGGACCGGGAATCCGCCTCAGCCGGTGAGCAGCGGGAACAAGCGGCGAGACCCGGCAGGATCGCCCACCTGGCCCCGCCACCTCCCGTACGAGCGACTGGTCGTAGGGCGTCACCGAGGCCAACGGACTGGTGGCTGGCGGCAGGTGGTTCATCGGTTATGAATCGTCTTCTTTGTCTTGACTCAGATGGTTCATGGCGAAGGAGATCTCTTCGGGGTGAGTAGTTGTCCGGGCCAGCGCCCAGGCGGTGCGTGCGTCCATGCCGGGTCCGTACGCCGCTGCCAGACGCCGGGCGCGCCGTGTGGTCAGTGGTGCCAGCAGCCACCGGCTCAGCGGAAACTTGATGCGCTGGTGTGCTGCGGAGGCGTCACGATGGGGGCTCACCTGTGCCTCCGGCAGTGCTGGTGTCCGGGAGAGGGCCAACAGCTTCCCTGAGTGGGCAGTGGGGTTCGGAGCACTGGGTGTGGTTGCAGGCCCGGAGGTTGGCCAGGGCGAAGCGCGCTTCGATCAGGGCGTGGTCGTCTTGGTCCGGGCTTCCGTACAGGAAGCGGGACATGGCGTCGAGGGGGGTGTGGGCGTTGCGGACGTCGGTGAGGATGCCGAAGGTGGCGGTGCGGTTCAGCCGGCCTTCGTGGGCGGCTCGGGCCCAGCCGAGGAGAACCTGGTGGGCGTAGTCGCGCACGTCTGGCTGTCGCAGGGTCTGCATCCAGCCGTTGATCAAGAAGTCCCGGATAGCCGGGGCCGCGTGTGCCGCGCTCACCAGGGTGTCCAGGACGTTGTGTGCGGGATCGGTGAGTGCTAGGAAAGCTCGAGGGCCGGCGAGATGAGTCGGGTATTTCTCGAACCAGGTCTCAACCGTTTCGACGACTCGTCGCAAACCGTCGGTACTCGCGGCCGCATGGGCTGTCAGGGCGGTCGCTGCGATGCCGGTTGCTTCATCGTCGATGGCCAGGATGTGGCGTAGCCGAACGAGCGCCATGTGCGGCCATCGCATGCCGTAGCGGCCACTGCAGGCCCAGGCAGCGACCTTCCGCCGATGCGCGTCGCCCTTTGCCGCCCAGTCCAGCAGTTGTTTGTGCGCGGCTCGCGCGAGTTCTTCGGTCTCCGCAGCTCGGGTGATGAGTGCGGTGACGGTGCGGAGGCGTTGTTCGTCGGGGGAGGTGGTGGTCCAGGTGTCGAGGATGGTGAAGAAGGGGGATTCCACCTCTGTGATGGACAGCTCCAGCAGCCGGGATCCGATCTGCTCAGCGCAGTCCTTGGCGACGCCGTCGGGGGCCGTGATACGGGCGAGCCACTCCCTGGTTTCCTTTCGTTCGTCGGCCCAGTGGTGCCAGTCCATACGGATGGCGGAGAGGGCGAGTCCTGGGCGGCTGTGAAAGGCAGCTGTGTCGTTGGCAGTGATGTCGACACCGACGTCAGCCAGTCGGCGCCGGGGGCTGCGGCCTTCCCGGTAGCGGCGTGCGAGTGCCTCGTCGCGGGAGCCGAACGCGGTGGCTGCCTTGATGCACAGTTCGAGGGGGGCGCCTTCGAGGTAGGCGGCGGCGAGCAGCATCATCCGGTCCTGGCCGCGGGTGCCCGTGCCGGTGAGCGTCTGCTCCAGGAAGTTGGTCCATAGCAGGACCTCCTCCCGGATGCGCCGCAGCTCCCTGGCTCCCTGCTCGTACTCCGGCGAAGAGGGTGGGTTTTCTCTGCGTTCGACAGCAAGGGCCAGTCGATCGGGGTCGATGTTGCGCAGGCGTCCGGCGATCGCGACAGCATCGAAGGGGCTGACACTGCGGGTGAGGAGGTCGGACAGGATGCCGACGGTCCGGTCGGGGGCGGCCTGGCGGAGCAGGCCGCGTGTCACAACACGCTGGGCATCCTGTTGCAGCCACCCCGCCTGCGCGTGGCTGCCGGCGTGAGCAAGGTGGTTGCGGGCGACCTGGACTGCGTCGGGGCGTACCGCTCCGATCTTGAAGCGGCTGTCTCCGCGCCAGTCCCGCTGGTTGCCGATGATGATCAGGCAACTGCCGCCGGCGTGGAGTTCTTCCGCCCAGGTCATGAGAGCGCGGGCGGCGTTCTCGGACATCAGGCGCGAGGCCGCATCGATCAGGTAGCCGTGCCCGGCGATCGGCTCGGGCAGGACTTCCCGTTCCGGGACTTCGTCGTCCTCCCAGTCGGCTGCGAGATCGTAGAGGTGGGGAGGCCCTGCGGGGGTGGAAAGGTGGGTGTGCAGGGCGCGGACTGCTGAGATACGCCGTCCCGTGCCGCGTTCTCCCACGATGACGGCGAGGCCGTGTGCAGCAAGGAGGTTCGCGGCCTGCTGCGGGGTGGGAGTGTGTGCCCAGAGCGGTTCCAGGGCTGCCTCCCGGTCGCCGCGCGGAATGGCAATGACCGGTAGTTTGGGTCGGTCCGTGATGTTGATGTTGCCTGTATTGGAACCGCCGACCTGGACGGTGGGGCCGGCGTTGCCGACGGCGGACTGCCCGAAAGGCGGCGGGCTGGTGCGAGGCTGGGGCAGGCCCTGCCCGTCCGGCGTGGTCACCTTCGCTCCGTGTTCAGACCGCCGGAGTTGTCCCTGCCGATCTGGATGACCGAGCCGGTGTTGTTCTGTGCGCTCTGGTTCACCCCACCCTGCTGCTCCTCCGGCTTGCGGCGCGCCAGGGCGGCGAGGTCGTCGGCTGCTTCGGGGAAGTCTTCCACCAGGGTCAGCAGCCGCCGGTTCCACCTCTCCCGCAGGGCCGCTTGATCCAGCGTGGCCGCCTGCACCTGGTCGGCGTCGAGCCGGGCGAGCTGGCGTTCTTCCTCCTCCTGGCCACCGCGCCGGAAGAGTCGCGCCGCCAGAGAGCGCATCGACGCCCAGCTCT
The DNA here is from genome assembly GCF_044741025.1 of Streptomyces sp. NPDC088246. Classification (NCBI taxonomy): domain Bacteria; kingdom Bacillati; phylum Actinomycetota; class Actinomycetes; order Kitasatosporales; family Streptomycetaceae; genus Streptomyces; species Streptomyces sp. NPDC088246. The sequence goes on along the minus strand of NZ_JBIURV010000037.1, from coordinate 17,290 downwards.
CCTTGGTCATCTCCGCGACCAGTGCGGTTGCGGCCGCCCCCGCCATTCCCACCAGCTGTGCCTGTTCCAACACGGCCCTCGCCCCCATTCAAGATCTACCGAGTAACTAAACGATCACTCACTGCAATCAGGAACGGTCTCAGAGATGCCGGCGCAGAGAGACAGAGTTGGCGAGAATGACTGAAACCAGACGGCCGACGGCATCACGTTACTGACGACGACAAGTCAGCCGGTTCACCGGCACGTGGGTGCGGAACGGAGTGATCCGTCAGGCCGTCGTCCTCTTGTCCACGTTCTCGTCCGGCAGCACATCAAGTGGCATGTCATGCGCCTCGATCTCCGCGGATCGGGTACCGACGCCCGAACGCAATCCGGACTGGGCCGCCAATCGCTCCCAGGGAAGGGGGCGCTGGTGCACGCCCGGAATGAGGTCCTGCGTGCACGGGTGGACCTGGCCCAGTCCACAGCGGGGACGACGAACGATCCGCTGCTGAAGCCGGCCTCCTTCTACAACGCGCCCTCAACGGCTGAACCAAGATGCCCACCAGCGTTCCAGAAGGCGCAGGAGTACGTGCGGTGGGACAGGTAGTGGCGGCGGACAGCGGCACCTTCACCCGTTCGGGTGGGAGCAGCCGAGACCTTCGACCGTGCAACGCCGCGCCCCTGGCTTCGGCCACCCCATCCTGCCGATGCTGACCTTGCAAGGGGCTGTCGACCAGCACATGGCGCCAACATCGACACCGACTCCATCGCCGACAAGACCCGGCCACCCAGCCGGGTCTTGCCAGTTGCACCGTCGGCCGCGCGTGCCGACCGGTATAGGGCGGCCTGGCGAGCGGCCGCCGCCAAGTCTCAGGTGGCCCATGCCCGGTTCCGCACATGGCACACGCGGGTGCAGAGAAGCAGTCGGTGGGCAAGGCGGTCCGGTTCAGAATTCGGTGGGAAATTCATTGTAAGTGAACAGTGTGCAGTTCAACTGAGTCGATGTTGGCTGGTGGTCATGAACACCCTCTTGCCGCCGACGGATGCCCTCGCGGCGACCAGTCGAATCGAGGCGCGCTTCGTCGGCGCTGCCGGAGAACTCCAGCATTTGCCATGGCTGCACGTCGCGCAGGGGCTCGCGCTCGAAGAGCTGACGCCGGTGCGGATGTTCCCCGTACGTCGGGGGCGCCGTGTGGCACCTGGCTGGTGGTGGTCGGCAACCTCCGGACAGCTGGTGCACTACGGGTTCGGGGCGATGCGCACGCAAGTCATGCTGCTGGACCGTGATCCGGATGTGGTTTCTATGGCGTGCAGCCCGGTGGAGTTGGCATGGCTGGGGCACGGCGGCGAGACCGTTGTGCACACCCCGCATTTGATGGCCCGGCTCCGGGATGGAAGCGGTGTGCTGGTCGACTGCGCAGGACGCGACGGGGTCTCCAAGCGGCTGAAGGAACGAGCCTCAGAAGTGAGGGCAGTAGTGGAGGCGGCCGGGTGGCGCTATCGCATCGCCCTACCGCCGGAGCCGGTGGTTGCCGCCAATGTCCGGTGGCTGTCGGGGTACCGCCATCCCCGCAACGGCGGCAGCGGCCGGATGGCAGAGGTCGCGGCGTGCTTCGCCCGCCCGCAGCCGCTTGAGGAGGGTGTCTCGCGGCTCGGGGATCCGATTGCTGTATGGCCGGCTGTCTTCCACGCCCTATGGGGCGGGGTACTCAACACGAACCTGGAGCTTCCCCTGCACGAGCGGACGGTCGTAAGTGCCGCCGCCGAAAGGGTGGCAGCGTGAAACGCGGCATGCTCAGCGTCGGCGATCAGGTGCACTGGGACGAGCGCACATGGACTGTTGCGGTTCTGGAGGGAGTCCGGGGGCGGCTGGTCGATGACGCGGGCGCGGTCGCAGCTGTGTCACTGCCCCACCTGTTCGCCGACCCGCACTTCGAGGTCTGCGGCGCTCCCCGACCTCAGGTACCGCCGTTCGCACTGCTCGACGCGCTGCCTGATCCGGTGCGGGAGCAGGCGCTGAGCTGGGAGCGGCACGTGCGAGAGGTGGAAACGGGCATCCCTGACCCGGTGGGCGGGACGCCGAGGCCGCGGTACGACCCCGCGGTGCATACCTTGGCGCAGCGGGAGGCGGCCAAGGCCGAGGAACTGACCGCCAGCGGCCTGCCGACGAGCGTGGCTACCGTGCGGCGGATGCGGGTGCGTTACCGGGACCAGGGTGTGTGGGGGCTGGTTGACCAGCGCACCACCCGGCCCAGGTCTGCGGTAGGTCGGGCGGATCCGCGGGTGGTGGACGCGGTCGTGGCGGTGCTTGAGGAGCAGCGGGACAGGTCCACGGGTACGTTGACGCGTCTGCGCGACCAGGTGCGGTGGTTCTTGGAGGATCAGCATGGCCCGGGGGCGGTGGGGGTGCCGCCGCAGTCGACGTTCAACCGGCTGGTGCATGCGCTGGCCGATGGCCAGGGCATGTTGGGTACTGCGGCGCAGCGGCGCTGGCATGCGTCGCGGCCGACGCCTCCGTTCGTGCCGACGGTGGCGTTGCGTCCTGGCGAGATGGTGATGATGGACAGCACTCCATTGGATGTGGTGGCGGTGCTGGCGGACGGGGTGACGGGCCGGCCGGAGCTGACGCTGGCTGTGGACGTGGCGACGCGGAGCATCTGTGCTGCGGTGCTGCGGCCGCCGGGTACCAGCGCGGTGGATGCGGCGGTGCTGCTGGCGGAGATGGTGGCGCCGATGCGGATGCGTCCGGGCTGGGACGCGGCGCTAGCGCTGCAGCGGTCGGTGGTCCCCTACGAGCGGCTGCTGAGTCTGGACGAGCGGCTGAAGGGAGCCGCTGCCCGGCCTGTGATCGTGCCGGAAACGGTGATCGTGGACCAGGGACGGGTGTTCGTATCCTCCTCGTTCCTGGCAGCGTGCGGGAGCCTGGGGGTGTCTCTGCAGCCCGCGCCGCCGGCGAACGGTCCGGCGAAAGGCCACGTGGAGCGCACGTTCAAGTCGGTCAATCAGCAGTTCTGCCAGTACGTCGCGGGATACACCGGGTCCAATGCCACCGAGCGCGGCAAGGGCGTTGAGGACGAGGCCCGGTGGACGCTGCCGCAGTTGCAGGAACTGTTCGACGAATGGCTGGTAGCGGGGTGGCACGCGCGCAAGCACTCTTCGCTGCGGCATCCCCTCCTGCCTCATCTGGAACTGTCACCGATCCAGATGTGGGCAGCGCTGGTGGGCGTCACCGGATATGTGCCCGTGCCGCTGGCACCGGACAACCACATCGAGCTGCTGCCGGTGAGGTGGCAGGTCATCAACGATTACGGCATCCGCTTCGACTACCGCACCTACGATGGCAAGGCCCTCAACGGGCACCGGCGGCGCCGATCGGGCAGCTCTGCCAGGGGCGAGCGCTGGGAGGTCCACTACAACCCTTACGAACCGGCACGGATCTGGGTGCGGCTGCCGGACGGCTTCGTGGAGGTGCCGTGGATCCACACCACCCAGGTGAACATGCCGTTCACCGACTACACCTGGCGGCACATCCGCAAGACAGTAGCGCGCACCGCGGACCGCGACGAGCACGAACTCGCCCTGGCCCGGGCCCTGGACGCGCTACTCAGGCGCGCTGGCGCCGGAGAAGGCACACGCCGCGAGCGCACGGTGGCGGCGCGCGCCTCTGCCACTTCATCTGTCGCCGTCGGCGGTCCGACAGCCGGGACTGCAGAGGAGTCTTCGCCTCCTGCCTTCGTATCGGACGTCGGTGAGAGGAGACAGCTCGATCTCGACCCGGAGGAGCCGTACGACGACCTTGCCGGCTTCGACGAAGGCGAAGAGGGCGACGACGCGTCGTCCGGTGACGTGCGGCCCTACACATCCCGACTGCTGAACCCCTATGCGGAGGCCGACCAGTGGCTCTAGCAGAATTTACCCCGGATGTTGATGACGCCTTCGACCCGGTCAGCACCTGGGTGGGCTGGCAGCGCTACGTCGACAGCGCACCGGCCACAGCGGTGGCCGATGACTCAGGCTGGAGCCGGGAGCAGCGGCTGGACTACCACTCGCAGTTCGTCGTGGTGGCTACTCCCGCCATGGAGAGGGTGTCGATACAGCTGCAGCGGATGCTGCTGGTCAACCGCCGCCACCGCGGCACCGCGAGGCGCGGGCTGATCGTCTCCGGGCCTCCGAACACCGGCAAGACCACCACGCTCATGGAACTGGGGCGGATTTTCGAGCTGACGGACCGGCGCAAGCATCCGGGTGTTCAAGACCGGCTTCCGGTGGCCTTCGTTTCCGTACCGCCTGCGTCGACCCCGAAGATGCTGGTCACCGAATTCGCCCGGTTCCTGGGCCTGCCGGTCCTGCAGCGCATGAACCAGGCAGCGATCACCGACGCCGTATGCGCGACGCTGTGCGAGCTGCGCACCCAGCTCGTCCTGGTCGACGACATCCATCTGCTCGACACCCGCACCCGTTCCGGTGCGGAAACCTCGGATCAGATCAAGCACCTGGGCGAGCGGATCCCGGCCACCTTCGTCTACGCGGGCGTCGATGTGCATGACTCGCCACTGCTGATCGGGCCGCGTGGGCAGCAACTCGCGGGACGCTTCAAGCTGCTGCGCAACGACCCACTGCCCTACGGCACCGCCGCGCAGCGCGATGTCTGGCAGGAACTGGTCCGTGACCTGGAGGGCGCGCTTCGGCTGCGGAACCACCGCCCGGGGTCGCTCGCCAAACAGGCCGCCTACCTGCACCGCCGCACCGCAGGAGTGCTCGGCAGCTTGTCTCACCTGCTCCGAGAAGCCGCCGTGACGGCCATCATGGACGGGACCGAGAACATAACGAAGAGCCTGCTGGAGGATGTCGAGCTGGACATCCGCGCAGAGCAGCAGCTGCTCGCCCCCGTGCCAGCGCAGCGCCGCGCTACTGCCAAGCGCGCCGGGGACAAGCGTTGACCCGCCGCTCCAGCGGCGCCCGCGGTCTGGAACCGGATCGCCTTTGCCCGCGGGCGCCCGTTCACGGAAATCGGGAGCACCGTCCGTGACCGTACCGCCGGCACGCGGGCCGTCGTCCCTGCTATTCCCCTCCCTCCCGTGCGCGGCAAGCGTGCGGCCGCTGCCGCGTGAGACCACGCTGTCCTTTGTCGAGCGCCTGGCCAGCCGCTTTGGGGTCTCGGCTGCCGACGTGATCGCGGAGTTCTTCGCCTTCGGCAACAGAAAGTCCATGGACTCCCTCAAGCCCGACGGCGAGGTGTACTTCAACGCCGACGCCCGGGCTCGCTTCGCCGCCCTGTCGCGAGTGCCTCAAGAGCACCTGCACCGGGCCCTACCTGCTTGGACCCGGTTCGAACCTGAGGGCCGATACGACACCGGACCCGCAGTCACCTTCCACAGCGCCAGCTCCATCGAGCCCACCGGCGGCGCCTGCACACACTGCACCGCCGCCCGTACCGGCCGAACCGAGCCGGCGCACTTGTACATGGCGGCGCACCAGCGCCTCTGCGTTCGCCACCAGATGTGGCTGCCAGGCACGCAGGACGTACCGGATCAGAACTCCGGCCGCAACCAGCTGAGCCTGGCCCAACTGCCCGAGACCGTACAGGCCCGCGGCCGCCACACGGCACTGCTACGCCGCCGGGAGAATGCCGCAGACGCCTACCCGGTCGCGCAGGCCATCATCGCCACCTGGTGGGATGCCGCCCGGCCTCAGGAAACCGCCTGGGCGCAGCGGCTGGAAAGCCTCGCCCGCGCCAACCCCGCCGCCGAACTTTCGCCCCATGCTGCCCGGGACGCGGTCACTTACCCCGACACCGTCACCCTCGCAGGACTGCTGGCCAGCCCCTTCTGGCAGCACCAGGTCCTGGCCGACACCGGCAGGCACCGGCCGCACGTTCCCGCCGACACGCCATCCTTCATCCGCGAACTCGCCCTACGGCTACGACGGCCCTGGCTCGCCAGCGTGCTGGCCGACAGTGATTCCGGGCCGCTCACCGCGTGGCTCCAAGCATGCTGGCGCTCCCGCGCCGGTGAACGCGAGCGCACCGTGAGCATGTGGCGGGTCGCGCCCGCCTATCGCACCCCAGCCTCTGCCGGCAGCAATCCGGACCGGCCCTCCCGAACCGCAGGCACCGCGGACGAAGCAGAAGCCGACGCCAGCGGCAACACCGCACAGGGGTTCGCCCGCGGCCTCGCCCTCGCCCGGGCCTTCGCTGCCGAACACGGACACCTGTGCATTCCCTACCGGCACGAAAAGGACGGGTTCCAACTCGGCCTGTGGCTGTCCAACCAGCGCGCCACAGGCCCCCAGCTTCCCCCCGAGCACAGCCGGGCTCTGTCCGACCTCGACCCATGGTGGAATCCTCCGTGGAGCACGCTGTGGCAGCGCATCTACCTGCGCGCACGACGGCTGCTGGACTCAGGGACCAACATCAGACCCAAGCAGGGCTTCCCCGGCACCAGCGAGAATCTCGGCACCTGGCTATACCAGCAGTGCCAGAACTACGACAGCCTCCACCCCCAGCAGCGGAAACTGCTGACCCAGATCGGCATCACCGCCGAAACGGCCCGCCACGCACGGCCGCGTCGCCGCAACATCGCTGAAGCCCGTAACCAGGGACTGGACCACGCCCGCTCCTACTGGAAGCAGCACAAGCACCTGTGTGCCAGCGCAGCCGACACGCACGACGGCTTCCCCATCGGCCAATGGCTGTCCAACCTCCGCGTACGGGCCAGACGCGGCAAACTCGACCCCGCTGTCGCACTACAACTGGACGCAATGGATCCGTGGTGGGCGCCGCCCTGGTCCTCCGACTGGCAACGAACCTGCTACACATTGCGCGACCTCGTCGGCTCAGGTCACACCCTCGCTCCAGAAAACGCCTTCACCGCCTTTGACGACGAACTCGGCCAATGGCTGTACACCCAATGCGTGACCTATCCCGGCCTGGCCGTGAAACAGCGTCAGCAACTCGCGGCCGTCGGCCTGACCGAGCAGGCTGCCGCAACCGCCCGGCCCAACCCCGCCACCGACAGCCCGTCGCTGGAAACGGGACTCCACTACGCCCACTCCTACGCGGCACTCCACGGCGACCTCAACACATCGCCATCCGACCATCACCAAGGTTTCCCCATAGGCACCTGGCTGAGCCGCCAACGGCGACAGGCCAACCTCCACACCTCCAAGTTCACCTCTCCCTACCCAGCCGACCCGCTCCTGGCCGCCATCGACCCCTGGTGGAACCCACCGTGGAACGCGGACTGGCAGATCAACCACCGAGCCGCCCGCAAACTCGTCGAAGACGGCCTCGTCCTCCTCCCCGAGCAAGGATTCCCCAGCACCCCCGACTGGACTGGGCAATGGCTCTACACCCAATGCGTCGGCCACCCACACCTCCACCCCGGGCAACAGCACAAGCTGGCACAGCTCGGCATCACTGCCGCCGACGCCCGCACCGCACAGCCCCGCCGCGTCACCCAGCAAGTCTCATTCGACACCGGCCTGGACCACGCCCGCTCCTACACCGCCCAGCACGGACACCTCGCCGTACCCAGAAGCGAGAGCCACGACGGCTACCAGCTCGGATCATGGCTCGCCGACAAACGCAAACGAGCCACCGACGGCAGACTCCCCCGCAACCGCGCCGACGCGCTCAACGCCATTGACCCCTGGTGGAACCCGCCCTGGGGCCTGCCATGGCAAGCCGCTTACCACGCCGTCAAAGCCGAGAACCGCGGCCGCACCCTGAACGCGGCGGCAGGTTTCCCCGGCCTCCCCCCAGACGCCACCAGATGGCTGCTCACCCAATGCATCAACTACGACGACCTCCACCCAGACCAACGACAACTCCTCACCCATCTCGGCATCACCTCGAAGGACGCGCACGCCGCCCGGCCCCAGCAGGAAACGCGCAGGCGCCCTCGAGCCGGCGCCAGCCGCCCACGCCCCACCACCGTCTCGTCATCCATCGACGGCGGCCTGCCCTACGCCCGCTCCTACGCACACACCCATGACGGCCTCGGCACCGCCCACTACGACACCGAACACAACGGATTCCCCTTGGGCTGGTGGCTGTACGAGCAGCGCAAACGCGCCAACGCCCACGTACGCCGCACCGGCCAACCCTGGCCCCACGAACACGCACTCGCAGCACTCGACCCCTGGTGGAACCCACCCTGGAGAATCAGCTGGCAACACACCTACACCGCTCTCCGCTCCCCCCTCACCGAAGACCAGCACCCGTCAACAAGCCAACGACGCTGGCTCACCACACAGCAGACGAACTGGCACATACTCCACCCCGACCAACGCACGCTCCTGACCGCCATCAGCCTCAACCCCACGAACGAGCGCCTCTCAGCGACCCATCCAAAGTGAGCAGCAACCAAAAGACCTGAACACCCCAGCCACAAACAGCATGAAGCCCCAGGCCCAAGCCACCATTCCGCCTTCATGCCCGCAACCGGCCCTCAACACGCAACTCCCGCAGCGACAACCAGCTATCTGAACATCCCAGCTCAGATAGCTACTAAAAACACATGATCACTGGGCGCGGACAGCGTCGGCGTAGTTCGGGTACGTGGCTGATGACACCGACTGTGCGGTCGTGGGCGCGCAGGGAGTCCAGGACGTCGAGAACGTGGTGGAGGGTGTCCTCGTCGAGGGTGCCGAAGCCTTCGTCAATGAAGAGGGTGTCGAGGGCCTGTCCGCCTGATTCGGCGGTGACGACGTCGGCCAGGCCCAGGGCCAGGGAGAGGGATGCGAAGAAGGATTCGCCGCCGGAGAGGGTGTCGGTGTCGCGGTCTTTTCCGGTCCATGCGTCGGTGATCTTCAGGCCGAGGCCGGAGCGGGCGCCGTGGGAGGCCCGGTCGTCGGAGTGGACGAGGGTGTAGCGGTGTTCTGACATGCGGGTAAGGCGGGTGTTGGCGGCCGCGACGACTTCTTCGAGGCGCGCGGCCAGGACGTAGGCCTCGAGCTGCATGCGGAGCTTGTTGCTGGGCGAGGTGCCGTTGATCAGGCCGTGGAGGTGGTCGACGGTGTGGTAGGTGTCTTCGAGGGGGTCGAGGCGCTGGATGTGGGTGGTGAGCTGGGTGAGGAGGTCGGCGAGGGCACGGGTGCGTGCGGCGGCGTGTGCGGCTTTGGTGGCCGCGTGGGTGTGGTGGGTGGTGGCGGCTTCGAGTTGTGCGGTGGCTTCCTCAAGGTCGGCGGGCGGCTGGGCTGCGGCTGAGGCGAGGGCGGGTTCCTGGAGGCGGGCGGTGGCGGCTGCACGCTGTTCGCGCCACTGGTTGATTTCTTCTTCCAGGGTGTGGATTGCGTCGTCGGACAGTAGTGCTTGTGCCGCGGTGTCGAGGGAGTCGAATCCTGCCGTGCGGGCGGCTTCTTCTGCTTGTTCGGTCGTCTGCTGGTGTTCCTTGGCCGTGCGGGCGGTGGCGCTGGCCCGCTCGGCTGCGGTGGTGAGGCGGTCGGCTGCCTGGGTGAGTTGCGTGATGCGCTGGGTGAGGGTGGGGGCATCAGCTCGGGCGGTGGCGAGTCTTTGGTCGAGGTCCTGGGTTTGGATGGCGAGGCGGTCGTAGCCGGCGTCGGCGGCGGCCAGACGGGTGGCAGCTTCGGTGCGGGCGCTGTCGGTCTGGGCGTGCTGTCGTTCCAGGGCGTCGAGTTCCTCGGTGGCTGGGCCGGTGTCGGCGGCGGCGTCGAGGGTTGCTGTCAGGTGTTGTTGGAGCGTGGTGTGGTCGGCGGTGAGGTCGGTCAGGGGGGTGTCTCCGCCTGCCTCGCCTCGGGCGGTGGCGGCCTGTTCGGTGAGTTGTTGCAGTTTGTCCTGGTGGGTTTGCTGTTTGTCCTGGGCCTGGGTGTGGCGGGTTTCGGCGGCCTGTTCGTCGGCGGCCGTGGGCTGGTCGGGGTGAGGTGCTGCGGGGTTGGGGTGAGTGGGTGAGCCGCAGACCGCGCAGGGTTCGCCTTCGGTGAGCTGGAGGGCGAGTTCGGCGGCCATGCCGTCGGTGCGCCTGCGCCGGATGTCGATGTGTTCCTGGGCGGCTCTCTTCGTCGCGGCCTGTGCGGTGAGGAGGGCCTGCTCTGCTTTGCTGATCTGCTTGGCGTAGGTGTCACGGCGTTTCGCTGCGTCCAGGCGGCCAGCGAGCAGGGCCAGAGCGGTGGCGTGTTCGCGGCTGGTTTCCTCCGCGGTGCGGGCAGCTTCAAGGCGTGCGAGAAGGTCTCTACGGCGCTGCGGTACGTCGTTGAGCCAGGCTTCGGCGTCGCGCAGGTCCTGGGCCAGTTCCTGGCGTTCGTCATCCAGTTTCTGCAGATCTGTCTCGTACTGCTGAAGGGTGACCTCGTCGGGCAGCAGCGCGCGCAGTGCGCCGATGTCGGCGCGCAGATGCTGTCCGGCATCGGTGAGCTCGGCGGGGCTGAGTGTGGTGTGCTCGTTGTTCAGGAGTGTGCGGGCCTCCTGTTCATCTTCCTGCGCACAGGTGTGCTGGGCTGCGGTGGTGGTGGCAGCGTGCAGGAGCGGGGCCACCTTCTGTCCTTGCAGGGCACGTTGCCGTTGCTGATTGAGTTCGGCCTGCCGGTCTGCCTGTTCCTCCAGCGTCTCGAGCTGGTGGCGCGCTGCGCGGTGTGCTTCCTGGTTGGCGGCGAGGTCGCGTACGGCGCGTTCTCTGTTCCGGAAGGCTGCCAGTTCCTTCTCCGCGAGGCCGGCGGCTGTGACTGCGTCGTGCTCACGGGTGGTGGCCTTGGTGTGCAGGGCGGTTGCCCAGGCTAGGGCGGGACCGGTGAGGGTGGCGGGGTCGGAGGCGAGAGGTGCGCCCTGTTCGGGTTCGAGGTCGTCGCCGGCTTCCTGCTGGGTGCGTTCGGCCAGGCGCAGGACGCCCGCGCGTGCTTCGTCTCGCTGTTTGGCGACGGTGTTCTTGCGGCCTGCCAGCCAGTTCTCGATGGATCCGAAGCGGTGGGTGTGGAAGAGCTTGCCGAGCATGTCTTTGCGGTCGGAGGCTCCTGCGCGTAGGAATTTGGTGAACTCGTTCTGCGGCAGGAGGACGACCTGGCAGAACTGCTGCCGGCTCATGCCCAGCAGTTCCTTGATCTCGTCCGCGGCTTCCCGGTGGGACTTGCTCAGTGCTTCCCAGCGGCCCTGTCCGAAGGGGTCCAGGGCCCATTCGGACAGGTAGGTCTCGGCCTTCTGCGGGGTGGTGCCCTCCCCGCGGACTTTCGGTTTCAGCTGGGCGGGGATACGCCGGATCCGTAGGCGTTTTCCGGCGAGGGTGGCCTCGAGTGTCACCTCGGTCAGGAGGTCCGGGGCGGCGTGGTCGCTGCGCAGCTGCAGGTTGCGGTCGACGGGGGGCTCTCCGTAGAGGGCGACGCAGATCGCGGCGAAGAGGGTGCTCTTGCCGGCGCCGGTGTCGCCGTGCAGGAGGAAGAGTCCGTCGCCGGACAGGGTGTCGAAGTCAACGGTGTGGGTGCTGGCGAAGGGGCCGAAGGCCTGCAGGTGCAGGGTGTGCAGGCGCATTTAGACGGTTTCCTTCTCCTGGGCGCTGACGCGGGAGTTGTCGATCGCTTCCTGGAGGAGGCTGCGTTCGTCGTCGGTGGGCTGGGTGCCCCGCACGGTGGTGATGAAGTCGTGGGTGATGTCGAGGTCGCCGCGGCCGCGTAGCCGCTCGCTGTAGGTGGGGCTGGTGGTGGCCTGGGCGGGGATGGCGGTGGGGATGTGCTCGAGCTGCAGGGTGTGGGGGAAGCGCTGTTTGAGGCGGGCCATGGGTTCGTAGGGGCGGGCGGTGTCGGTGAGCGTGACGTGCAGCCAGGACTTGGTCAGGGTCTCGTGGGCCGGGTCGGTCAGCAGGTCTTCCAGGCGGCCCGTCAGGCGGGCCAGCGGCGGCGGCAGGTCTGCGGGTAGTGCGGTTCGGGTGACGGTGGGCGCAGCGCCTGCGGGCAGGTCGATCAGGGTCAGGGACTTGCGGTGCCCGGTTTCGGAGAAGGAGTAGGCCAGCGGGGAGCCGCTGTAGTGGATGCGGTCGCTGATCTGCTGGGCGCCGTGGAGGTGGCCCAGTGCGACGTAGTCGATGCCGTCGAAGACACTTGCGGCGGCGTGGTCGACACCGCCGACGCTGATGTCGCGTTCGCTGGTGCAGCTGGTCGCGCCGGTGATGAAGGCGTGGGCCAGGACGACGGAGCGGGTGCCGGCGGGGCGGGTGGCCAGGTCGGCGCGGATCCGGTCCAGAGCTGAGGTGAGGACGGCTTGGTGGGAGGCGGCTTCGGCTTCGAGGTGCGTGCGGACCAGGGTGGGCTCGAGGTAGGGCACTCCGTAGATGGCGACGGGGCCGTCGGTATCTTCCAGCAGGATGGGGGTGGCGACATCGGCCGGGTCGGTTCGCAGGTGCACGCCGGCCCGGGCGAGCAGGCCGGAACCGACACCGAGGCGGTGTGCGGAGTCGTGGTTCCCGCTGATCATGACGGTGGGTATGCCCAGGTCCGCGAGCCGGTGCAGGCCCTGACTGAACAGGCGCACCGCGTCCAGGCTGGGGATGGCACGGTCGTAGATGTCACCTGCGACGAGCAGTGCGTCCACCTGCTCGGTGCGGGCGGTGTCGCAGATGTAGTCGAGGACCTTGTGCTGGGCATCGATCAGGTCTTCCCCGTGGAACCGGCGGCCCAGATGCCAGTCCGAAGTGTGCAGAAACCTCATACGAAGTGACCGTAGCCAGGCTGTCTCTGGCGTGGGTGGGTTTTCAGATAAACATCGCTGTTTATGAGGAGATAGATGTAGATGAGAGGAAGGTTTCTGCCGACCGGTACAGCCGGGGGCAAGGCTGACGAGCTTCGTCACAAAGCGTGATTGTCAGTGCCGGCAGGGAAGATAAGGGGGTAGGAAGGAGGAGAGATGCCCTCTCAGAAGTCTGCTCGTGCTGGCTGTTTTCCCGCGCCGGGCGGGTGCAGGTGGTGCGGGATCGATGCTCGCTCCCATGCCCGTCAATGGGTGGAACCGGTGGGCTGGCATGTCTGGGAATCACCGACCGATGAACAGCGCAAGGAGCGTATGCGGGCGCGCCGTGCCCAGCGGCCGATGCCAGGTCAGTGAGCGAGTTCCTGCAGTTGGGCGAAGATGTCCCGCAACTGCTGGGGGACGTCCTCGGCAGTAGTGAGAGTGGTGACCAGACCGTTGAGCATGGCGGGTTTTCCATTGGGGCTGGTCTCGCCTGCCTCCTCCTTGATCATGTCGAGGATTCGGGCGCTGAACTTCTTGGTGCCGCGGTGGGCGGCGAAGTCGTCGGCGTTCCAGGTCAGTGGGGCGGGCCGGGGCCATCGGATGTTGGCAGCAGTGGCCCAACGCTCGTCGGTAAAGAGTTCTTCCAGCTCGTTGAAGCCCAGGCCTTCTCCGACGTAGGCCACCTGCTTTTCCAGGTCGAGGCCTGTTTTGCGGAGTCTTTCGTCTTTGAACAGCTTGTTCGTGCGGCTGTCCGCGTCGATCATGAGCATGACCGAACGCTTGCGCTCGACGAGGTAGCGGGCCAGGTGCAGGGCGCCCTCGTTGTTCTCACAGGCCCACAAGGCGATACCGGCCGCTTGCAGGGACAGGTTCTGGGAAAGGCGGAACAGCAGGGGGATGCACTGCTGCTCGGTTTCACCCTCCACGGCGAGGAAGCAGCGCTCGTGGAGCAGGACGGAGTTGCGCAGTCCCAACGCTGCGGCGATCTGCCCGAGGTGGAAGTCGATGCCGTCGTGGCAATCGTCGACGAGGCGCTCGACGACGGTGCGGCCATGGTCATTGAGCTTGAGGTGAATGACGTCGGCGATGTCAACGCCGTCGATGAGGTTCATGGAATGCGTGGCGACCATGACGCTGACATGTGGCAGGGCGCACTGTTTACGGATGATGTCCATGACCGTGCGCTGGTGCCGGTAGTCGAGGTGGGTGTCGGGCTCGTCATAGACGACGATCGTCTGGGCCGGCTCCTCGCCGTCCAGGTCGCCCGCGGCGGCCAGTTCAGCCTCTTCCAGGAGATTACTGGTCCACTCCCATACCGCGAGGGCGATGCGGCGAGTGCTTCCCTGGCCGGAGCGAGTCAGGTCGACGGGTTCGCCGTCGGCCCGGGAGACCTCCAGTGGTGCCCTCTTGAAACCGCTCCTGAAGGAGACTTCAGGCCTAACCTGGACGCCGACGAACTCGTCGCAGTGCCGGCGAATGTGCTGGCACAGCGAGTCGGCTTCCTTCTCCAGACGCTGGGTGATCTCCGCTTCGATCTGTCGCACCTGCCCCTGGAGGGCCTCGTCCTCGAGATGGGTTTCGTAGCAGTTGTTCAATGCGGTGCGCACTGCTTCGTCGGGGCTCTCGTCCTTGCCACCGAACATGAGCAGGCGGGGCAGGCGTGCCTCGAGCTGCTTGGGCAGCGGCTGCCACTGTTCGACCTGAGGTGCGCTGCGGGCGTGAGCCGCCACGGCGGCGAGCAGGTCTTCCTTGAGAGTGCCGGCCGGAGAGAGCCCGAACTCCGCGACGAGGTCGGCGAGCGGCTGCTTAAGCAGCCGGTTCAGTCCGTGCAGCCGGCTGTCGGCCGGCTGCTGGCCGTAATACTCCCAGCAGGCTGCTTCTCCTGCTCGTGCGATGCGTCGGATCCTGATCTGGCCGGGAAGGTCCGCGAGAGCGCGTTCTGCCTCATCCAAGATGAAGGTGCCCTCAACCCAGGTCTCCTCGCAGCGGCGGCCAGCGGACCCGTCGCCCTGCAGGTAGGTGCGGTCCTCGTCTGTCAGACGGTGAACGCCCAGGAGGAAGGACAGTGCCGTCAGGACAGCGCTCTTTCCACCGTCGTTACGTCCGGCAAGGATGGTCGGGGAGCTGACAGGAATATCAGCAACCTGGGTCAGCGAGCGGAATCCGGAGGCGGAGAAGCTGTCGAGATGCACGTGAAAACTGCTCCGTATCTCCCCCGCCCCGACCGGACAGGGGTGTGGCGTGCGGGTGTCCGCATGCTGATGAGGCATCTGCGCCACAAGCGCAGGCCGTCATATTAAGCGGTGCCGGACAACTGCCCTGCCGTTTCAGCCAGTCAGACCGGCGGGTAGCGACCAGCCTCAGTTCAGGGACTGCTCTGATCTCGCTTCACTCAGCCGGGTCTTGTGTCTCGCGCGAGCGCGTGCCGAGCCAGACCCCGCGTATCCCCCAGAAGCCACCAATCGGCCTTGCCCTCCTGGACAAAGTGCTGTCGGGAGCCCAGCTAGTGTCGATGAGGCGCAGCGGTTCGCCGCCGGCCACCGCCCGGTCAGCCGCGAGCAGCTGCTGGCCGAAGCCGGGGAACTGCGCCGGGAGAGGGTCGTGGACGGCGTAGTCCTGGAGTTCGCCCCGGGCTGACAGAGAGGGTCCTGGCCGCCGAAGGCAAGGAACGCGCCCGCATCCGCAGCGAGAGGGCATCCGTTGGGGGCGACCGCTGAAAGCCGCTTGATCAGTCGCAGACAACGACCTGAGCCGACTCGCTCACGCAGAGCCCCGCAAGGACGATTTCGAGTCTCTTCGGAGCCTCGTCTCTGTCCGCCCGGTCCTCAATCTCCAAGTCGAGGTGGTATTGCCCCTGCGCCTGTGATCTCACCGTCGTCCTCGCAGGCGGGGAGCGGCAGCGGGTACCGGGGGCGCCGCGCCCAGGCGACGGGGTTGTGGCACAGGCGGGCCGCCATGAACCGAGGGCGCTTTTGATCGTGTCTTCCTTCGACCCGAAGACCGCAGTCCATTTCTCCAGCGAGGCAGCGGCCATCGGCCGGCCCGCCGCAGCACGAGGCCCGCCTGTGCCGTTCAGAAACTCATCGCTGCTGGTCAAGCCGCGTATCTGTACTCGTTGATGACGCCGCCCAGTACTCGGGTGCGGAGGAGTCGGTGCGCGGTCAAGTCGGTCGAGGGCGCCGGGTGCTCCTGGGCGAGGGGAGGAAGTTGCCCTCGGGCCTGGTGGGGGCGATGGCCGTTGTAGTGGAAGGCGTAGATGTCGAGCACGCGTCGAGCGTGGGCTTCGTTCAGGATCAGCAGGTGATCAAGGGCCTCGCGCCGGAGTGTCCCGATGACCCTTTCGCAGTGCGCGTTCATCCGTGGGGCCCGCGGCGCCGTCTTCAGGGTCTCGATGCCCTCGGACGCGAAGACCGCGTCGAAGGACTCGGTGTACTTGCGGTCCCGGTCGCGGACCAAGAAGCGCAGCGACTCCAAGCGCAGGCCCAGGTCGAGGGCGAGGCTGCGGGCTTGCTGGACCGTCCACTGCGCGGTCGGATGCGCGGTCACACCAGCGATGTGCAGGCGGCGCGTGCCGTGCTCGAGGAAGACCAGCGCGTAGACCCGGCGCAGATCCACCAGGTCGATGTGCAGGAGGTCGCAGGCGATGACGCCGTCGGCCTGCGCCGTCAGGAACTCTCGCCACGTCGGCCCACCTCTACGGGGAGCAGGGCCTACTCCGGCAACAGTCAAGATCTCCCAGATCGTGGAGGCTCCGACCCGATGCCCGAGCCGCGCGAGCTCGCCTTGGATCCGGCGACACCCCCAACGCGGATTCTCTGCGGCCAGCCGCAGCACCAGCTCTTTGATCGCCTTCGTGGTCGGTGGCCGGCCGGGCCTGCTCCGGCGCTTGCTGTAGTCCCACCGCCGCGCCACGAGCCTTCGATGCCACGCCAGCACGGTGCCCGGAGTCACCGGGAACACCTGCGCCCAACGACGCCGGGGTATCAACGAGGACAACGCCGCGAACCACAGCCGGTCCGCCGGCTCGTAGCGCACCGGACCTGCAAGTTGCCTGCGCAGCACCGCGTTCTCGTGCCGCAGGACAAGAAGTTCGGCGTCCTTGGCCACCTGCCGACGCAGCAACAGAATGCAGCACTGCTGCTATCACGCTGTCGCCCTTCCCCATGCGGACGGCTTTCCCGTCCTCGGAGTACTACGGCGACTCCGCCACGATCTGGCGTCATCAGCGGGCGTCGCGCCTGCCCGCCGCCCGGCCGGCTGCCGGGCGGGAAGGGCGATGCCAGATCGCTTCCCACGTTCACTGAGGATCTCTGTGACGGCGTCGGTGCCCAGCTATATCCCGGCGGCATCGCCACGGACCGCAGATCGCAGTATTGGTCCGGGCCTCCCGGCGTCCATGGGCTCAAGACGACGAGAGAGGAGAGTCCATCGGCTATGGCCCTCTCCAGCACCGCAAAGCGGCCCATCCACCAGAGTTGGCAGGCCGCTGACGACTCACGGGACGTCAACCACTGGTTCAGTTTCCTTACACCCATTCCGTCTTCGCTAGTGCCGGATCAGGCAACGTTTGCCCTGTCCACGACGGCGCGTAGGTGCCGGTTGTCGGCATTGCGGTTTCGCCAGATGATGTAGCGGCGG
>NZ_JBIURV010000036.1:0-64311 GCF_044741025.1 Streptomyces sp. NPDC088246 | reverse complement strand
TCCTCGGCGGTGAAGGCGGCCATCCGATTCGACTCGGGGTCGCTCATGTGCCGGAAGAACGCAGGCAGATCGCTGGGGTGCACGGGACGCAGGGAGACATCTATGGAAGCCATGGGCCCGACCCTAACGACCTTGGGGGAAGGACGGGAGTGAGTCGGCCGTGACACGGGAAGGGCTTTACGGGTTGGGCGAGTTGTGAAGCTGACCTGGGCCCGTACGGCCTGTACCCATCCTGCCCTGTCCGGGGTCTCCCGCGCACATTTCGGGGAGTTGCTCGAAGAACTCGCCCCGCCCTGGGCGGCGGCCCGCGCGTCGGCCCTGCACGTGATGAGGGGCGGGCCCCGCAAGCGGGCCGAGGGTGCCGGACGCAAGCCGAGCCTGGTGTTCACCGACCGGCTCGCGGCCACCCTGGTCCACCTGCGGCTCGGGCTGCCACATGCCGCCCTGGCCGAGTTGTACGGGGTGGACCGCTCCACCGTCTCCGCCGCGATCCGCGAGGTCAGACCCTTGCTCGCCGCGCGGGGCTTTGCCATCCCCGGCCGCCCCTGTCTGCGCATCCGCACCCTGGACGACCTGTTCGCCTACGCAGATGCCGAAGGCGTCGACATCCGGCTCGACGGCACGGAAGTCCAGGTCCGACGCCCGCGCGCGGGCCGCCCCGGACGCAAAGCCTTCGTCTCGGGCAAGAAGAAGCAGAACACGATCAAGACCACCACATTCAGCGACCACCAGGGCCGCACCCTGTTCTCCGGCGTCGTCCGCCCGGGCCGCATGCACGACCAGACCGCTGTGCGTACCGAGGGCATCGCCGAACAGTTCCGCCTCCACCCCGATGTGCACGCCGAGGTCGACTCCGGCTACCAGGGTCTGGCCAAGGAGTTCCCGTCCCAGGTCAGCGCCCCGCCGAAGAAGCCGGCCCAGGACGCTCCCGACGGCGACAAGCGTGCCTGGCGCGAGGCGCGCAGGCGGCAGTCATCGGCCCGCATCGTGGTCGAACACACCAACGCCGAGTACAAGCAGTGGCATCCGCTTCAGCGCTACACCGGACGCCGCGAGGACTACGAGCAGACCCACCTCGCCATCGCCGGCCCGGTCTCCGACCGCGTGGCCCGACGCACGACCCGTCGCCTCACGAGCACCGAACTCGTGCCCGTTCGCGCGACGGCCTGCTGAACCACCCACCAGCCGAACCGCCAGACCAACACGACCCGACCTCAATTTTCCCCAAGGTCGTTAGTCCGGAAAAGGGCCAGCGGCCTCACTGAAATCCTTGCCCGTACACTTCGCGAACGCGGCCATCAGGTCGAAGTCGAGCACTTCCACGTCCATCTGCCCCGTGTGCTCAGGCCGGCCAGCTCGTGATCATTTCCTTGGCCCGGAAGACGCCGCGGTCATCAAGCTGGTTCGGGGGCACCAGCAGAGCCGTCACCATACGTGCTGCCCGCAGTGAGGCCCTCGACGAACGAGCGGAAGTCACCAGCCAGGACGAGCTCCGCGTATTGCCGGCGCCTCTCCCGTACGAGGCACCTCGTTCAGGACAAGCCCGCAAAAACGAGCATTACCTGCGCTGGTCACGCTTCCGACGACGCAGCCAGGCCCAGGCCCGCCGCCCCACTGCAAACGCCGAGGCCACAACGCCCAGATGCGGTTGCAGTACAAGGACCTCCAACTGGCGCGGGCCATGGGGAAGTCGGGTCAAGCCGTCATGGAGGAACGCCTGCTGCCCGTGCGGCCAGGAACCTCGCCCGGCTGACTCCTCCACTGCGCCCGTCGCGATGCACTCTGACTCCCCGGTTGGTCGGCGGTTCGCGTGTCGCCGCCAGTCTGCCGAGCGGGTGCGGGGGCGACCGTCCCCCGAAAGTCTGCGGGTGCGCGACCAAGGGATGAACCGGGCGCAGGGAGCGGCTACTTAGGTCGCGGCGCCCGGCGAGCAGAGCACCGCGGTCACCTGGCCGGCACCCGGCGTTCCTCGTCGGCCCCGGTGCGCTTTCCGCCGGTGGCGACCACGCGGCCCCGGGGCCTGCGCGGCAGCAGGCGCCGGGTGAGGCCGGACTCGTAGCGGGGCTGGAGCAGCAGGATCAGGCCCACCGCGCAGACGAACGCGACCCCGAAGAGCATCCAGGACTTGGCGCCCCGCGCCGAGTAGGCCACGATCCCGAACGAGAACAGCGCCGACCAGAAGTACATGAGCAGCACGGCCCGGCGGTGCGAGTGGCCGAGCTGGAGCAGGCGGTGGTGGAGGTGGCCCTTGTCGGCGGCGAAAGGGGACATTCCGTTCCACGTACGCCTGATGACGGCGAGCACGAGGTCCGCGACGGGCAGCGCGATGACGGACAGCGGCAGCATCAGCGGAATGTAGACCGGCACCATCGCGGCCGACCCGGACCTGCCGTCCACCGACTGGCTGAGAAGGCTCGGGTCGACCTCGCCCGTCACCGAGACCGCGCACCCGGCGATGAGCAGGCCGAGCAGCATCGAGCCCGAGTCACCCATGAAGATCCGGGCCGGATGCGAGTTGTGGACCAGGAAGCCGAGGCACATGCCCGCCAGGATCGCGGAGATCAGCGTGGTGGACGCGGCGGCCTCGATCCCGTAGCCGTACCAGAGCCGGTACGCGTACAGGAAGAACGCCGTCGCGGCGATGCCCACCGTGCCGGCGGCCAGCCCGTCGAGCCCGTCGACGAAGTTGACCGCGTTGATCGAGACGACGATCAGCCCCACGGTCAGCAGCGTGCCCTGCCAGTCGGAGAGGTAGATCCCGTCGGTGCCCGGCACCGGGAGCCAGAGAATCGTCAGTCCCTGGAACGCCATCACCCCGGCGGCGAGCACTTGGCCGCCGAGCTTGACCAGCGAGTCGACGCCCCATTTGTCGTCCAGGACACCCAGGATCCAGATGAGCGCGGCGCCGGACAGCAGGGCCCGCGGCGTCGAGCTCTGGGTGAAGATCTCCTCCAGGTGCGGCAGGTGGGAGGCGACCAGCAGTCCGGCCACCAGCCCGCCGAACATGGCCACGCCGCCGAGGCGCGGAGTGGGCTCACGATGGACGTCCCGCGCCCGGATCTCGGGCATCGCGCCGACGGAGATCGCGAACTTCCGTACGGGGCCGGTCAGGAGATGGGTCACGGCCGCCGTGATGAACAGCATGAGCAAGTAGTCCCGCACGGGCGGCCTCACATTCCGGCCCAGCGGGCCGATACCTGAGCCCGATCGATGCCCTCGCTGTGCCCCGGCGAGCCTAACTCATACGGATTTCTGTGCGACGGGGAGCGGGGCGGGACGGTGGTGGGTGCGGGTGTCGAGCGATATGTACGTCAGCGGGCGGACGTGCCATTCGATGTGCCGGCCGCCGCGCAGCATGAGCGTGAACCCGCGGGGTTCGCCGCGATGGAGCGCCCCCAGCGCCCGTACCCAGCCGCCCTGGTCCGATCACTGGTGGGCGCGGATCAGTTCGCGCGGTGTGAGGCCGAAGAGATGGTTCGCCCGGAGTCGGACGCGGATGGCGCGGACGGCCTCTTGGGGCGTGGCCAGGATGCGCAGGTCGATCGGCTCGGCGACGAAGCCGGTGGCGTGGCCGTAGCGCAGGGCCTCGAACAGGTAGCCGTGTTCGACGACCGGCTCGGGGCGCGCGGTCGCCGCACTCGAGGACGGTGTGGTTCACCCTCGCCGCCCCCGGATGCTGAGGCGCACCGACCCGCACGCAGGGTGCGAGGCCCTCATCCGCTGCCCTGCCGGGAGAGAACCCGGGCACCTTCATGGCGCACAGCCAACTGAACGGGCACGGTGCGAGAGCCTTGCGCGACAACGGCCCTCGGGGAGTTCTTCTCCCGTACGACGAGCAGCCCTGCCAGCACCAGCAGTACCCAGAGCACCGGACCGAGCGGGTTTCCGGGGGAAACGAACCCCTGCGCGGCAAGCCCGAGGAGGCCGCCTGCGGAAAGCACGGCCGCGAGAACGACCTTGCCGAGGCTCATATCCGACGCCGCACCGGAACGGCGACGGAATTCGAACCGGCCGAAAATTCTGGTGAAGCACACCAGGAAGATTCCCGAAACGCCGACCCATAGCGGTGCCACCGCGAACCACATCGGGCTACCGGGCGTCGGTGTCGCGAAGCCGAGTCCGATAATTGCGATTCCCGCTGTCATCACGAGCGCGGGCATGTGCCAGAGATACAGGGTCATGAAGCGGGTTCCGCACCATTGCAGGACGGTGGTGGCCAGTGGGCGTTCGGCGAATCGCGTGATGACCGGCTTGAGCGTCAGCCAGAGTCCGAGCTGGCCGACGGTCAGAGACAGCATCACCGCGGTCGGCGGGCTCATGTTGGAGACCGGGGCCCCGGGCATTCCGATCATGGATGCCGGGTAGGGCCCGAAGAACACAGCGGCCGCGGTGAGTCCGAAGCCGACAGCGGCCAGACCCGCCGATGTCCACCTGCTCCGCATGCGCAGGCCGCCGTCGGCGTAGTGGAAGCCGAACTGGTGGGCTGCCAGCCAGACGAACAGGGCGTTCAGGAAACCGATCGCGGGGCTGACCTCGAAGCGCAGCACATCGACGACCAGGGCACAGACGGCGAGTACGCCGATCACACGCCATCCGAACCGGCGGTACCACCGGAACATCACCGGCGTGAGCGCGACCACGAGCACGTAGACGGCGAGGAACCAGAGCAGCTGGCCGGCTATTTTGCCCGCCATCAGCACCGGTTGCTGAGGCACCCCCGCGGCGATCAACGCGTGGGGCAGCAGCAGCCACACGGCTGCCAGAGGTATGACCGGCACCAGGAGACGCGCAATTCTGCTCCGGAGCCAGGTGCGCACCGATTTCGCCGATCGGAACGAGAAGAAATTGGCGGCTCCACCGGCGAAGAACACCATGGGCATCACCTGCGTCAGCCATGTGACAATCCACCAGCCGGGACTCGCAAGAGCGTTTCCGGTGCTCAAATGCCCATTCTCATAGGCCAGTACGGGCATGAGCCAGTGCTGGGAAATCACGGCCAGCACGCATAGTGCTCTGATGACATCTATGAATGAATCGCGACCGCGATCGGGCGAATGAGCGTGCGTTTGCTGCATGCAATCATCGTGCAGTCAGCAGGCGATACGGACAGTAAAGTGGCCCCCCGAATTCATTGGGGGGCCAGCACTGCGTGCCATGGTGGGGTTCTCCCCACCGGGCCACGGTGTGGTTCACCCTCTCCGCCCCCGGACGCCGAGGCGTCCCGAACCTGTCCCCGTCACGATCGTCACGACCACCACAAGAGCCGCGGTCGCGCCGCCCAGCCACATGACCGCCGACACGGACAGGCGGTCGAGGACGGCTCCGCCCGCCAGGGCGCCGATGGCGAGGGTCGCCTGGAAGGACGCGGTGAAGAGGACGGACGCCGCTTCGGGCGCGTCGGGCGCGGCCTTGGCGAACCAGGTCTGCGAGCAGACCGGCACCGCACCGTAGGCGACCCCCCAGACGACCAGCAGCGCGACGGCTCCGGCCTCCCACCTGCCCAGGAGCGGGAGCAGCGCGGTCGCGGCGGCGATCAGTCCCGCGGCGAGGCAGATCGAGGCGCGCGGGCGGCGCGTCACGAGTGCGCCGCCGACGAAGTTGCCGGCGATCCCGGCGGCGCCGTAGACCAGCAGGAACACCGTGATCAGTGCCGGACCGGCGTGTGTGACCTGTTCCAGGAAGGGGGTGACATAGGTGTACGTGGCGAAGTGGGACAGAACGATGAGGAAGGTGAGGAGCAGGGCGAACCGGGTGCCGGGCCGGCCCAGCACGGTGCGCAGCAGGCTCGCGCGGGTGACCTGTGTCGGCGGCAGGGCCGGAACCACCAGGAGCATCAGGGCCAGTACGCCCACGCTCAGCACCCCCATGACCACGAACGCCGTCCGCCAGCCGGCCAGGCCGCCGATGAACGTACCGGCGGGGACGCCGAGCACGGAGCCCAGAGGGACGGCCGAAAAGATCACCGCTGTCGCTCGGCCGACCGACGCCGGGGGGACCAGCCGGCCGGCCAGTCCGGCCGCGATGGACCAGAAGCCGCCGATGGTGACCCCGACCATCACCCGGGAGACCAGGACGAGGCGGTAGTCCGTCGCGGCGGCGGTGAGGAAGTCGGCCAGGGCCAGCAGGAGCATGAAGGCGCAGAGCATCAGGCGCCGGTCGACACGCGCCGTCGCCACGGTGACCAAGGGGGCGGAGACCGCCGCGAGGAGTCCGGGCATGGTCATCATCAGGCCCGCCGTGCCGTCCGAGACGGCGAAGTCGGACCCGATCGACGTCAGCAGACCGATGGGCAGGATCTCGGTGGTGACGATCGAGAAGATGCCCAGCATGACGGAGACGACGGCGAGCCGGCCGCGCAAGGGGGTGCGGGGAGGGAGGGCGATGCGTTCGGAGGGGGTGGTGGCCGCGGTGGTGGTCATGGCGGGCGCCGTCCTGTGCTCGGTGATGCGAGGGCTGTTCGCCCCAGTTCACAAGCGTCGGTGGACGGTGTCCGGCAGGTTCGCGACGTCAACGCTGCCGGCCAGGGGTGATGTCGCGTTTCCGCTGGAAGAGCCGACAGGGAGAGGCAACGGAGACGGCGACCGGAAACGGCGAAGGGCCGTCGCTCCCGAGCGGGGGAGTGACGGCCCTTCGCCGCGCGCCGCTAAGGCGCTTGTGAATCCGTGAACCCAGGTGTTCCGCCGAATCAGAGAACGCGGACCGCGCCCGACGGCGGGTCGTAGGAGAGCGGACGCTGCACCACACCGGTGCTGGAGTTCTGCGCACCGACGAACTGGCCGCCGCCCACGTAGATCCCGACGTGGTACGCGCTGCCCGCGCCGCCCCAGTACAGGATGTCGCCCGGCTGGAGGTTGCTCAGGGAGACCTGGGTGCCAGCGGTGGACTGGGCCTGCGAGACGCGCGGCAGGTCGACGCCGACGGAACGGAACGCGGCCTGGACGAGGCCGGAGCAGTCCCACGAGTTGGGGCCGGTGCCGCCGGACACGTACGCGTCGCCGACCTGGGCCTGCGCGAAGGCGATGACGGACGCGGCGGAGCCGGTCGCGCTCGACGACGAGGAGGAGGAAGAGGCCGAGGCCACGGCGGTGGAGCCGGAGGTCGCGCTGAGCGTCGTACGGGCGGCGGTGCGGGAAGCGCGCTCGGCGGCCTCCGCCTTGGCCTTGGCGGCCGCCTCCGCCTTCTTCTTGGCCTCTGCCTTGCGGACTGCCTCGGCCTTGGCCTTCTTGGCGGTCTTGGCCGCGGTGGCGGCTGCGGCGTCCTCCTGGGCCTGCGTCTGCAGGTCCTGGGCGACCTGCTGCGTGGCCTGAGCGGACGCGGCGACGGCGGTGGAGAGCCCGGCGGTGATGGTGGGCATCTCGATGGTCTGGGTCACCGGCTCGGCCTGGGCCGGACCGGCAGCGCCTGCGACCGCGATGGTGCTGAGGACGCCACCGGCAACTCCGGCCCGCAGCGCCGTCTTCGGCGCGTTTCGGCGGGGCTTCCGGTGGCTGGGTATGTGAGCGGTGTGGGACATGAGTACTAGCGCTATCAGGGCCCCGGGGCTCCCATCAAGAAACGTGTGTTGCGACACAGTTACGTCCGGAATCTGTGAATCCGCTTTCCGGCGGCCCTTATTGACGCCGTAACGGGCAAACCGGGCATGCTTGATTACCGCTGTGATCACGGACTTTCGGTAATACGCCCGAATTGCCCGCTGCTTACCATCCGCTTACGCCGATGGCCAAGCCCGCTTTTATTGAAGCCCGAACGAAGTGACGCAGGTCACAGCACGGCTGCGGTGTGGGGGTGTGGGTGCGCCCGACGCCCGAGGCGGTGCCGGATCCCGGGTGGCCGTCCATTCATCCGGAAGATCGTGAATGTGTGCACGCGTCCACTTCGCTCCCCGGGGCCCCTCGCGCGGGTGAGCCCAGAGTGGGGCAGATCCCCTTATCACTCTCAGGATGTCCATTGCCAATTTGCCTGAGTGGGTATCTGATTGTTAGTGCAACACCTTCCTGACCAGCACAGACAACATCAGATGTCACGTCTCGTGATCGCTCGGCCGCTTTGCGTACGAAGATCACCGCTCAGGCGGCTTCGTGACCCTTCGCCGGGTGGTGGAGATCACAAACTCGCTGTCGTACCCCGTGTCGCAGATCACAGGATGACGGGCATAGGATGCGGGGCAGTCGGGCTTGTGAACTGCCTCACATGTGCACGATCTTGGTGGGGTGGCGAGCCGAATCGCCCGATGCGGTCCAACGGTCAAGGACGACTGGAAGGAGCGAGGAGCGTGAATGCCTACGCGCCCATCCTCGTGCTCGGCGCCCTCGGGGCAGGGTTTGCGATCTTCTCCGTGGTCATGGCCACGCTTATCGGCCCGAAGCGGTACAACCGAGCAAAGCTCGAAGCGTACGAGTGCGGTATCGAACCCACCCCCACTCCAGCCGGAGGCGGCCGCTTCCCCATCAAGTACTACCTGACGGCGATGCTCTTCATCGTCTTCGACATCGAGATCGTCTTCCTCTATCCCTGGGCGGTCACCTTCGACGCCCTGGGGATCTTCGGGCTCGTGGAGATGCTGCTCTTCGTGCTCACCGTCTTCGTCGCCTACGCGTATGTGTGGCGTCGCGGCGGCCTGGAATGGGACTGAGGGGCTGAGGGGCACACCATGGGACTCGAAGAGAAGCTGCCCAGCGGCTTCGTGCTGACCACTGTCGAGCAGGCCGCCGGCTGGGTGCGGAAGTCCTCCGTCTTCCCTGCCACCTTCGGCCTCGCCTGCTGCG
The DNA here is from genome assembly GCF_044741025.1 of Streptomyces sp. NPDC088246. NCBI lineage: Bacteria > Bacillati > Actinomycetota > Actinomycetes > Kitasatosporales > Streptomycetaceae > Streptomyces > Streptomyces sp. NPDC088246. Next base: position 55,546 of record NZ_JBIURV010000036.1, on the reverse strand, counting down.
CCATCGAGATGATGACGACCGGAGCCGGGCGTTATGACCTGGCCCGTTTCGGGATGGAGGTCTTCCGCGGATCGCCGCGACAGGCGGATCTGATGATCGTGGCAGGGCGGGTCAGCCAGAAGATGGCGCCCGTCCTGCGGCAGGTCTACGACCAGATGCCGAACCCCAAGTGGGTCATCTCCATGGGGGTTTGCGCATCATCGGGCGGGATGTTCAACAATTACGCCATTGTTCAGGGTGTTGATCATATTGTCCCGGTTGATATCTATTTGCCGGGCTGCCCGCCGCGGCCCGAGATGCTGATGGACGCGATCCTCAAGCTCCACCAGAAGATCCAGAGCTCCAAGCTCGGGGTCAACGCGGAGGAGGCCGCCCGCGAGGCGGAGGACGCGGCGCTCAAGGCACTGCCCCTGATCGAGATGAAGGGGCTCATGCGGTGAGTGAGAACCAGAACCACGACGAGCAGAGCAACAACGGCGTGCCCGCACCGCGCGACGAGACCGGCGAGGTCATCGGCGTACGCAAGGGCATGTTCGGCGCCAACAACGGCGGCGACACCTCCGGCTACGGCGGCCTCGTCCGCACGGTGGCGCTGCCGGGCGCCACGTCCCGCCCGTACGGCGGCTGGTTCGACGAGGTGGCCGACGAGCTCGAAGGGGCCCTGGAGGAACAGGACCTGCTTCCCGGGAACGCCATCGAGAAGACCGTCGTCGACCGCGGCGAACTCACCTTCCACATCGCCCGGGAGCACCTCGTCCGGGTCGCCCGGACCCTGCGCGACGACCCGGCGCTGCGCTTCGAGCTCTGTACGGGGGTGAGCGGCGTCCACTTCCTCGGCGACAAGGGCCGGGAACTGCACGCCGTCTACCACCTGCGCTCGATCACGCACGGCCGGCTGATCCGCCTGGAGGTGTCGGCCCCGGACAACGATCCGCACATCCCGTCCCTCGTCGAGGTCTACCCGACCAACGACTGGCACGAGCGTGAGGCGTACGACTTCTTCGGGCTCATCTTCGACGGGCACCCCGCCCTCACCCGGATCATGATGCCGGACGACTGGCAGGGCTTCCCGCAGCGCAAGGACTACCCGCTCGGTGGCATCGCCGTCGAGTACAAGGGCGCCCAGATCCCGGCTCCGGACCAGCGGAGGTCGTACTCCTGATGTCTACTCCCCATGCAACACCTCGGGCGACGACCGAGGGGACTGTATATACAGTCACCGGCGGCGACTGGGACGAGGTCGTCGAGTCGGCGGTCAAGTCCGACGACGAGCGCATCATCGTCAACATGGGCCCCCAGCACCCGTCCACGCACGGGGTGCTGCGGCTGATCCTGGAGATCGACGGCGAGACCGTCACCGAGGCCCGCTGCGGGATCGGCTACCTCCACACCGGCATCGAGAAGAACCTCGAATTCCGGAACTGGACCCAGGGCACCACCTTCGTGACGCGCATGGATTACCTGACGCCGTTCTTCAACGAGGCGGCGTACTGCCTGGGCGTCGAGAAGCTCCTCGGCATCGAGGACCAGATCCCCGACCGGGCCAGCATCCTGCGCGTGCTCCTGATGGAGCTCAACCGGATCTCCTCGCACCTGGTGTGCATCGCCACCGGCGGCATGGAGCTCGGCGCCACCACGATCATGATCTACGGCTTCCGTGATCGTGAACTCGTTCTCGATCTCTTCGAGCTGATCACCGGCCTGCGGATGAACCATGCGTTCATCCGGCCCGGCGGACTCGCCCAGGACCTGCCGCCCGGCGCGATCGACCAGCTCCGCGAGTTCGTGAAGACCATGAAGAAGAACCTGCCGGAGTACGACAAGCTGGCCACCGGCAACCCGATCTTCAAGGCCCGTATGCAGGACGTCGGCTATCTCGACCTGACCGGCTGCATGGCACTCGGTGCCACCGGCCCGATCCTGCGCTCCGCCGGACTCCCGCACGACCTGCGCAAGACGGACCCCTACTGCGGATACGAGAACTACGAGTTCGACGTCCCCACCGCCGACAGCTGCGACGCCTACGGCCGCTTCCTCATCCGGCTCGAGGAGATGCGTCAGTCGCTGCGGATCGTCGAGCAGTGCATCGACCGGCTCGCCCCCGGACCGGTGATGGTCGCCGACAAGAAGATCGCCTGGCCGGCGCAGCTCGCGCTCGGTCCGGACGGGCTCGGCAACTCGCTCGACCACATCAAGAAGATCATGGGCACCTCCATGGAGGCCCTGATCCACCACTTCAAGCTGGTGACCGAGGGCTTCCGCGTCCCGGCCGGACAGACGTACACCGCCGTCGAGTCGCCCAAGGGCGAGCTCGGCGTCCATGTCGTCTCGGACGGCGGCACCCGGCCCTACCGGGTCCACTTCCGCGACCCGTCCTTCACCAATCTGCAGGCCATGGCGGCGATGTGCGAGGGCGGCCAGGTCGCCGACGTCATCGTCGCCGTCGCGTCCATCGACCCCGTGATGGGAGGCGTCGACCGGTGACCGAAACACGTCAGGAAGTCAGTCTGGGGATGCCGCAGCTCCCCGCCCCCGCCTACCCGGACGAGGTGCGCGCCAGGCTCGAAGCGGACGCGAAGGAGGTGATCGCACGCTACCCCGGCAGCCGCTCCGCGCTGCTTCCGCTGCTGCACCTGGTGCAGTCCGAGGAGGGCTACGTCTCCCGTACGGGCATGGCGTTCTGCGCCGAGCTGCTCGGCCTCACCACGGCCGAGGTCACCGCGGTCGCCACCTTCTACACGATGTACCGGCGCAAGCCGAGCGGTGACTACCAGGTCGGTGTCTGCACCAACACGCTGTGCGCGGTGATGGGCGGCGACGCCATCTTCGACCGGCTCAAGGAACACCTCGGCGTCGGCAACGACGGGCCCGATATGACAACCGAGGACGGCAAGGTCACCCTCGAACACATCGAGTGCAACGCGGCCTGCGACTTCGCTCCCGTGGTGATGGTCAACTGGGAGTTCTTCGACAACCAGACGCCCGAGAGCGCGACGCGGCTGGTCGACGACCTGATCGCCGGGCGCACCGTCGAACCCACCCGTGGCGCGCCCCTGTGCTCGTACAAGGAGACGTCCCGGATTCTGGCCGGCTTCCCCGACGAGCGCCCCGGCGCCGTCGAGGCGTCCGGCGGCGCGGGCCCCGCCTCGCTGATCGGCCTCCGGCTCGCCAGGGGCGAGGACCCGCACCCGAGGGTCGTCGCCCCGCGGGGCGAGTCCGGGCACGCCGATGCCCCGCAGGACCCGGAGCACCCGTCCGGCCCGACAGGCGAGGAGGGAGAGTGATGACGTTGGCAACCGAAATCAACGACAACGGCAGCGGGGGCAGCCCCGAGAAGCTGCTCGTCCCCGTCCTCTCCGCCTTCTGGGACCAGCCGCAGTCCTGGACCCTGGAGACCTACCGGCGTCACGAGGGGTACGAGGGTCTGCGCAAGGCCCTCGCCATGTCGCCGGACGACCTCATCGCGTACGTCAAGGACTCCGGTCTGCGCGGCCGCGGCGGCGCGGGCTTCCCCACCGGCATGAAGTGGCAGTTCATTCCGCAGGGCGACGGCAAACCGCACTATCTGGTGGTCAACGCCGACGAGTCGGAGCCCGGGACCTGCAAGGACATCCCGCTCCTCTTCGCCAACCCGCACAGCCTCATCGAGGGCATCGTGATCGCCTGCTACGCGATCCGTTCCTCGCATGCGTTCATCTATCTGCGCGGTGAAGTCGTCCCCGTACTGCGGCGGTTGCACGAGGCCGTGCGCGAGGCGTACGAGGCGGGCTTCCTCGGGACGGACATCCTGGGCTCGGGGCTCGACCTGGAACTCACCGTGCACGCGGGCGCGGGCGCGTACATCTGCGGTGAGGAGACCGCACTGCTCGACTCGCTCGAAGGGCGACGCGGCCAGCCCCGGCTGCGACCTCCCTTCCCCGCGGTCGCCGGTCTGTACGCCTGCCCCACTGTGGTGAACAACGTCGAGTCCATCGCCTCGGTTCCCGCGATCCTGAACCGGGGCAAGGACTGGTTCAAGTCGATGGGCAGCGAGAAGTCCCCGGGCTTCACGCTGTATTCGCTCAGCGGGCACGTCGCGAGCCCCGGCCAGTACGAGGCCCCGCTCGGCATCACGCTGCGCCAGCTGCTCGACATGAGCGGCGGGATGCGCCCCGGCCACCGCCTGAAGTTCTGGACCCCGGGCGGCTCCTCGACCCCGATGTTCACCGACGAGCACCTCGATGTGCCGCTCGACTACGAGGGTGTCGGCGCCGCCGGTTCCATGCTCGGCACCAAGGCGCTCCAGTGCTTCGACGAGACGACCTGCGTCGTGCGGGCCGTCACCCGCTGGACCGAGTTCTACGCCCATGAGTCCTGCGGCAAGTGCACACCGTGCCGCGAAGGCACCTACTGGCTCGTCCAGCTGCTCCGCGACATCGAGGCCGGCAAGGGACAGATGGCCGACCTCGACAAGCTGAACGACATCGCCGACAACATCAACGGCAAGTCCTTCTGCGCCCTCGGCGACGGCGCCGCCTCGCCGATCTTCTCCTCGCTGAAGTACTTCCGCGAGGAGTACGAGCAGCACATCACGGGCAGGGGCTGCCCCTTCGATCCCGCCAGGTCGACCGCATGGGCCGACGACAAGAACGCTCACCAGGGGGTGAACGCATGACAGTCACCACGAGTGCGCCCTCCGGGGGCGGCGAGGCGGCCCTTCCGCCCGAGGACCTCGTCACGCTGACGATCGACGGCATCGAGATCAGCGTGCCCAAGGGCACCCTGGTCATCCGGGCCGCCGAACTCCTCGGCATCGAGATCCCGCGCTTCTGCGACCACCCGCTCCTCGACCCGGCCGGCGCCTGCCGCCAGTGCATCGTCGAGGTCGAGGGCCAGCGCAAGCCGATGGCGTCCTGCACCATCACCTGCACCGACGGCATGGTGGTGAGGTCGCAGCTCACCTCGCCCGTCGCCGAGAAGGCGCAGAAGGGTGTGATGGAGCTGCTGCTCATCAACCACCCGCTGGACTGCCCGGTCTGCGACAAGGGCGGTGAGTGCCCGCTGCAGAACCAGGCGATGTCGCACGGCGGCGCCGACTCCCGCTTCGACGGCAAGAAGCGCACGTTCGAGAAGCCCGTCCCGATCTCCACCCAGGTGCTGCTGGACCGTGAGCGGTGTGTGCTCTGCGCGCGCTGCACCCGGTTCTCCAACCAGGTGGCCGGTGACCCGATGATCGAGCTGCTGGAACGCGGCGCGCTCCAGCAGGTCGGCACGGGCGAGGGCGACCCCTTCGAGTCGTACTTCTCCGGGAACACCATCCAGATCTGCCCGGTCGGGGCGCTGACCTCGGCGGCGTACCGGTTCCGCTCCCGGCCCTTCGACCTGGTGTCGTCGCCGTCGGTGTGCGAGCACTGCGCGGGCGGCTGCGCGACCCGTACCGACCACCGGCGCGGCAAGGTCATGAGGCGGCTCGCCGCCAACGATCCCGAGGTCAACGAGGAGTGGGTCTGCGACAAGGGCCGCTTCGGTTTCCGTTACACGCAACAGCCAGGCCGGCTCACCACTCCGCTGGTACGCAACGCGGACGGCGTCCTGGAACCGGCGAGCTGGCCCGAGGCGCTGGACGCCGCGGCCGCCGGACTCGCCGCCGCACGCGGCAGGACGGGTGTCCTCACGGGCGGCCGGCTGACCGTCGAGGACGCGTACGCGTACAGCAAGTTCGCCCGGATCGCGCTGGACACCAACGACGTCGACTTCCGGGCCCGGGTGCACAGCAGCGAGGAGGCCGACTTCCTGGCCGCCCGCGTGGCCGGGCGCGGCCGGGACCTGGACGGCTCGGGGGTCACGTACACCTCGCTGGAGAAGGCCCCGACGGTGCTGCTGGTCGGGTTCGAGTCGGAGGAGGAGGCGCCCGGCGTCTTCCTGCGGCTGCGCAAGGCGAACCGCAAGCACGGACAGCGCACGTTCGCCGTCGCCTCGCACGCGACGCGCGGCCTCACGAAGGCGGGCGGCACACTGCTTCCCGCCGCCCCCGGCACCGAGACCGAGTGGCTGGACGCGATCGCGGGCGGCGTCGGGCTCGACGGCGACGGAGCCGCGGCGGCCGAGGCGCTGCGCGGCGGGGGTGCCGTGATCGTGGTCGGTGAGCGGCTGGCGGCCGTGCCGGGCGGGCTCACCGCCGCGGTACGGACAGCCACCGCGACCGGGGCCACGCTGGTGTGGATTCCGCGCCGGGCCGGCGAGCGCGGTGCGGTGGAGGCGGGCGCGCTTCCGTCGCTGCTGCCCGGCGGCCGTCCGGCGACCGACCCGAGGGCCAGGGACGAGGTGGCGGCCGTCTGGGGCGTCGCCGAACTCCCGTCCCGCTTCGGCCGCGACACCGGCCAGATCGTGGAGGCCGCGGCCACCGGCGAACTGGGCGCGCTGGTCGTCGCCGGGGTCGAGCCGGTGGACCTGCCGGACCCGGCCCGGGCCCTGGAGGCCCTGGACCGGGTCGGTTTCCTGGTCTCGCTGGAGCTGCGGCCCAGTGAGGTGACCGAGCGGGCCGATGTGGTCTTCCCGGTCGCCGCGGTCGCCGAGAAGGCCGGCACCTTCCTCAACTGGGAGGGCAGGGCGCGGATGTTCGAGGCCGCGCTGAAGCCCGAGCAGATGACGCGGTCGCTCGCGCCGACCGACGCGCGGGTGCTGCACATGCTGGCCGACGCCATGGACACCCATTTCGCGCTGCCGGATCTGAAGTCCGTACGCCGCGAGCTGGACCGGCTCGGCGGCTGGACCGGTACGCACGCCACCGACCCGAACGAGCCGGCCCGGCCGCTGCCCAGGCCCGGCGACGGCGAGGCGGTCCTCGCGGGCCACCGGATGCTGCTCGACCTGGGCCGGCTCCAGGAGGGCGACGACGCACTGGCCGGCACCCGGCACGCCTCGGTCGCCCGGCTCTCCGCCGTCACCGCGGCCGAGACGGGCGTGAAGGACGGCGATCTGCTGGCCGTCACCGGCCCGGCGGGCAGCGTCGAACTCCCGTTGAAGGTCACCGACATGCCGGACCGGGTGGTCTGGGTGCCGCTGAACTCCGTCGGGCGGGGCGTCCCGGCCGACACCGGCGCCCGGCCCGGCGGTCTGGTCCGGATCGGCCCCGCCGCACCGGGTACTCCCGACGTCACACCGGAGGTGGGGGCGTGACTGCCTTCGCTCAACTGGCCGCGGCACCGCACAGTGCCGTACTCGCCGCCGAGGATCTGTCGATGTTCGGCACCGACCCGTGGTGGCTCGTCGTCATCAAGGCGGTGTTCTGCTTCGCGTTCCTGATGGTGACCGTGCTCTTCTCCATCGTGTGGGAGCGCAAGGTCGTCGCCTGGATGCAGCTGCGCATCGGCCCCAACCGGCACGGCCCCTGGGGCATGCTCCAGTCGCTCGCCGACGGCATCAAGCTGATGCTGAAGGAAGACGTCGTCGTCAAGCGCGCCGACAAGGTCGTGTACGTGCTCGCGCCGATCGTCGCCGCCATCCCGGCGTTCATGGCGATCGCGGTGATCCCGTTCGGCCCGTCCGACGAGGTCTCGATCTTCGGGCACCGTACGGCGATGCAGCTCACCGACCTGCCGATCGCGATGCTCTACGTCCTCGCGGTCGCCTCGGTCGGGATCTACGGCATCGTGCTGGCAGGCTGGTCGTCCGGATCGACGTACCCGCTCCTCGGCGGTCTGCGCTCGTGCGCGCAGATGATCAGCTACGAGATCGCGATGGGCGCAGCGTTCGCCTCGGTCTTCCTCTACTCCGGGTCGATGTCGACCTCGAAGATCGTGGAGGCGCAGCAGGACCGCTGGTTCATCATCCTGCTGCCGGTCTCCTTCATCATCTACATCGTCACGATGGTCGGTGAGACCAACCGGGCCCCGTTCGACATGCCGGAGTCCGAGGGCGACCTGGTCGGCGGCTTCAACACCGAGTACTCATCGATCAAGTTCGCGATGTTCATGCTCGCCGAATACGTCAACATGGTCACCGTCTCCGCGGTCTCCACGACTCTGTTCCTGGGCGGCTGGCGGGCCCCGTGGCCGATCAGCACCTTCTGGGAGGGCGCGAACCACGGCTGGTGGCCGATGCTCTGGTTCGTCATCAAGGTCCAGCTGTTGCTGTTCTTCTTCATCTGGCTGCGCGGCACGCTGCCCCGGGTCCGCTACGACCAGCTGATGAAGCTCGGCTGGAAGGTCCTGATCCCGGTCTCGCTGCTCTGGCTGATGCTGGTCGCGACGGTGCGGGCGCTGCGCAACGAGGGGTACGACTTCTCGAAGATCGTGCTGTACGTGGCCGGGGCCGTGATCGCGATCCTGCTGATCTCCTTCGTCGCCGACATCTTCCGCGACAAGAAGGGCCGGGCCGCGGAGGCGGAGGCCGGCCCGGAGCCGGCGTTCGACCCGATGGCGGGCGGATTCCCGGTGCCGCCGCTGCCCGGACAGACCCTGCCGCCGGTGCCGCGCCGCAGGCCGCGGGGCGAGCGGGAGCTCGTTGTCAGTGGCGGATCGGATACTCAGAGTGACGGAAATTCGAGTGACGGAAAGGAGGCTGACGGTGTCTGAGTCATCAGAGCCCTCGGGCGAGAAGTTCCAGAACCCTGTCGCCGGCTTCGGCGTGACCTTCAAGGCCATGTTCAAGAAGCGGCTGACCGAGCAGTATCCGGAAACGCACAAGGTGACGGCGCCGCGCTTCCACGGCCGGCATCAGCTCAACCGCCACCCGGACGGTCTGGAGAAGTGCGTCGGCTGTGAGCTGTGCGCCTGGGCCTGTCCGGCGGACGCGATCTATGTGGAGGGCGCGGACAACACCGACGAGGAGCGCTACTCCCCGGGGGAGCGCTACGGCCGCGTCTACCAGATCAACTACGCGCGCTGCATTCTCTGCGGACTGTGCATCGAGGCATGCCCGACCCGGGCGCTGACGATGACCAATGAGTTCGAGCTCGCCAACACCACCCGCGAGAGCCTCATCTACACCAAGGACGAGCTGCTCGCGGGCCTGGAGGAGGGCATGGTCGACACCCCGCACGCGATCTACCCGGGGATGGACGAGCAGGACTACTACCGGGGTCTCGTCACCGAGGCCGCGCCCGGTACGGAACGCCAGGTCGCGGTCTCCAAGGGCGAGAAGCCGGCGGACGGCGCCGACGAGAACAGCGGCTCGGCGCGGGAGGTGGGCGCATGACCGGCCTGGCCGCGGCGGCCTCCCAGACCTCGACCGGTGAGGCCGTCCAGTTCTGGGTGCTGGGCGTCGTCGCCGTGCTCGGCGCGCTGTCCACCGTACTGATGAAGAAAGCCGTGCACAGCGCGCTGAGCCTCGCCGGGACAATGATCGTCCTGGCGGTGTTCTATCTGGCCAACGGCGCCTACTTCCTGGGCGTCGTCCAGATCGTCGTCTACACCGGCGCGATCATGATGCTGTTCCTCTTCGTGGTCATGCTCGTCGGCGTCACGGCGGCCGACTCCCTGAAGGAGACCCTCAAGGGCCAGCGCTGGCTGGCCGCGGGCTGCGGGATCGGCTTCGGCGTCCTGCTCATCGCGGGCATCGGCAACGCCTCGCTGAACAGCTTCAACGGGCTCGGCACCGCCAACGCCGAGCACGGCGGGAACATCGAGGGACTGGCCAGCCTCATCTTCACCAAGTACGTCTTCGCCTTCGAGATCACCGGCGCCCTGCTGATCACGGCGACGGTCGGCGCGATGGTGCTCACCCACCGGGAGCGCACCGAACGGGCCAAGACCCAGCGGGAGATGTCCGAGGAGCGCGTACGCGGCAAGCAGCTGCCGCCGCTGCCCGCCCCCGGTGTCTACGCCCGGCACAACGCCGTGGACATCCCGGGTCTGCTCCCGGACGGCACACCGTCCGAGCTCACCGTCATGCAGACGCTGCGCAATCGCGGGCAGATCCGCGATGTGTCGCACGAGTCGCTGGACCAGCTCAAGGCGCTGGAGCAGCGCTCCGAGGAGCGGCTCGGCCGTGACAACGAAGATGAGGAGGTCGCCAAGTGAATCCGGTCAACTACCTCTATCTCGCCGCCCTGTTGTTCACCATCGGTGCGGCCGGGGTGCTGATCCGACGGAACGCGATCGTGGTGTTCATGTGCGTGGAGCTGATGCTCAACGCCTGCAACCTCGCGTTCGTGACCTTCTCCCGGATGCACGGCAATCTCGACGGGCAGATCATCGCCTTCTTCACGATGGTCGTCGCCGCCGCCGAGGTCGTGGTGGGGCTCGCGATCATCGTGTCGGTGTTCCGTTCCCGCCACTCGGCCTCGGTCGACGACGCCAGCCTGATGAAGCTGTAAGGGGACGTTGAATCGTGGAGAACCTGATTGCGCTGCTCGTCGCGGCGCCTCTGCTCGGAGCCGCGGTCCTGCTCTGCGGCGGCCGACGGCTGGACCGCGCCGGACACTGGGTCGGCACCCTGCTCGCCGCCGTGTCGTTCGTCATCGGTGTCGTGCTCTTCCTCGACATGCTGGGGAAGGGCGCGGAGGACCGGGTGCTGCACCAGAAGCTGTTCAGCTGGATTCCGGTCGAGAGCTTCCAGGCCGATGTGGCCTTCCAGCTCGACCAGTTGTCGATGACGTTCGTGCTGCTGATCACCGGTGTGGGCACCCTGATCCACATCTACTCGATCGGCTACATGGAGCACGACGAGCGCCGGCGCCGCTTCTTCGGCTATCTGAACCTCTTCCTCGCGGCGATGCTGATCCTGGTCATCGCGGACAACTACCTGCTGCTGTACGTCGGGTGGGAGGGCGTCGGTCTGGCGTCGTACCTGCTCATCGGCTTCTGGCAGCACAAGCCCAGCGCGGCCACGGCCGCCAAGAAGGCATTCCTGGTCAACCGGGTCGGCGACATGGGCCTGTCGATCGCGATCATGCTGATGTTCACCACGTTCGGCACCTTCGCCTTCGGTCCCGTCCTGGGGGCGACCGGCCAGACGAGCGAGGGCAAGCTGACGGCGATCGGCCTGCTGCTGCTGCTCGCGGCCTGCGGCAAGTCGGCCCAGGTGCCGCTGCAGTCCTGGCTCGGTGACGCGATGGAGGGCCCGACCCCGGTCTCGGCCCTCATCCATGCCGCGACCATGGTGACCGCGGGCGTCTACCTCATCGTCCGCTCCGGCGCGATCTTCAACGCGGCGCCGGACGCACAGCTGGCCGTCGTGGTCGTCGGTGCGGTCACGCTGCTCTTCGGTGCGATCGTCGGTTGTGCGAAGGACGACATCAAGAAGGCCCTCGCCGGGTCGACGATGTCGCAGATCGGCTACATGATCCTGGCCGCCGGGCTCGGCCCGATCGGCTACGTCTTCGCGATCATGCACCTGGTGACGCACGGCTTCTTCAAGGCCGGGCTCTTCCTCGGCGCCGGTTCGGTCATGCACGGCATGAACGACGAAGTCGACATGAGGAAGTTCGGCGGCCTCAGGAAGTACATGCCGGTCACCTTCATCACCTTCGGCCTCGGCTATCTGGCGATCATCGGCTTTCCCGGTCTGTCCGGCTTCTTCTCCAAGGACAAGATCATCGAGGCGGCCTTCGCCAAGGGCGGCACCGAGGGCTGGATCCTCGGCTCGGTGGCCCTGCTGGGCGCCGCGATCACCGCGTTCTACATGACGCGCGTGATGCTGCTGACGTTCTTCGGCGAGAAGCGTTGGCAGCCCGACGCGGAGGGACACGAGCCGCATCCGCACGAGTCCCCGAAGTCGATGACCATCCCCATGATCGTCCTCGCGTTCGGTTCGGTCTTCGCCGGATTCCTCTTCTCCTTCAACGACCGCTTCCTGAACTGGCTGGAGCCGGTCACCGGCCACAGCCACGGCCACGCGCCGGTCAGCGCCACGACGGTCACCGCCGCCACCATGGTGGTGCTCGTCATCGGCGTCGCCATCGCCTGGGTGATGTACGGACGCAAGCCCGTTCCGGTCGTCGCCCCGCGCGGCTCGCTGCTCACCCGGGCCGCCCGCCGCGATCTCCTCCAGGACGACTTCAACCATGTGGTCCTGGTCCGCGGCGGCGAGCACCTCACCCGCTCCCTGGTGTACGTCGACCACACCCTGGTCGACGGCGTCGTCAACGGCACGGCCGCCTCGATGGGCGGGCTCTCCGGCCGGCTGCGCAAGCTGCAGAACGGCTACGCCCGCTCCTACGCGGTCTCGATGTTCGGCGGTACAGCGATTGTCATCGCCGCGACCCTGCTGATGAGGGCGGTCTGATCACATGTCCTTTCCCCTCCTGACAGCGACGGCGGCGCTCCCGGCGATCGGTGCGATCGCCACCGCCGCTGTCCCGGCCGCCCGGCGTACCACCGCCAAATGGCTGGCGCTGCTCTTCTCGCTGGCCACGCTCGTACTGGCGGGCATCGCGCTCGCCCGCTTCGAGCCCGGCGGCGCCCGCTACCAGCTCACCGAATCGCACGCCTGGATCAAGGACTTCGGCGTCCGGTACGAACTGGGCGTGGACGGCATCGGGCTGGCGCTCATGGCGCTCACCGCCCTGCTGATCCCCTTCGTCATCCTGGCCGGCTGGCACGACGCCGACCCCCTGGAGAACAAGTCCTCGCGCTGGCGGCCGACGCAGGGCTTCTTCGCCCTGATCCTGATGGTCGAAGCGATGGTGATCCTCTCCTTCGAGGCCACCGACGTCTTCCTCTTCTACATTCTCTTCGAAGCCATGCTCATCCCGATGTACTTCCTCATCGGCGGCTTCGGGGACCGGGCACACACCGGCAGCGACGAGAACGCGGCGGCGCAACGCTCTTACGCCGCCGTCAAGTTCCTCCTCTACAACCTGGTCGGCGGCCTCATCATGCTGGCCGCCGTGATCGGCCTGTACGTGGTCGCGGGGACGTTCTCGCTCTCCGAGATCGCCGAGGCCCGGGCGAGCGGCTCGCTCTCCATGGCGACCAGCACGGAACGCTGGCTCTTCCTCGGGTTCTTCTTCGCCTTCGCTGTGAAGGCCCCGCTGTGGCCGCTGCACACCTGGCTGCCCAACGCCATGGGCGAGGCGACCTCCCCGGTCGCCGTCCTGATCACCGCGGTCGTGGACAAAGTCGGCACATTCGCGATGCTCCGCTTCTGCCTCCAGCTCTTCCCGGAGGCCAGCAAGTGGGCGACGCCGGTGATCCTCGTCCTGGCGCTGATCAGCATCGTGTACGGGGCGCTGCTCGCCGTCGGCCAGCGCGACATCAAGCGGCTGATCGCCTATGCGTCGATCTCGCACTTCGGCTTCATCATCCTGGGCATCTTCGCGATGACCAGCCAGGGCCAGTCGGGCGCCACGCTCTACATGGTCAACCACGGGATCTCGACCGCCGCGCTGATGCTGGTGGCGGGCTTCCTGATCACCCGGCGCGGTTCGCGGCTCATCGCCGACTACGGCGGGGTGCAGAAGGTGGCGCCGGTCCTGGCCGGCACCTTCCTGATCGGCGGTCTGGCCACCCTGTCGCTGCCCGGGCTCGCCCCGTTCGTCAGTGAGTTCCTGGTCCTCGTCGGCACGTTCAGCGCGTATCCGGCGGCAGGCATCATCGCCACGACCGGCATCGTGCTCGCCGCGCTGTACGTCCTCGTCCTCTACCAGCGGACGATGACCGGACCGGTGAAGGCCGAAGTCCAGGGCATGGCGGACCTCAAGGTCCGGGAGCTGGCAGTGGTCCTCCCGCTGATCGCGCTGCTGCTCTTCCTGGGTGTCTATCCGAAGCCGCTGACGGAGATCGTCAACCCGGCGGTGCAGCACACCATGTCGGACGTCCAGAAGAAGGACCCCCAGCCTGAGGTGGAGGCCGCCAAGTGAGCGCAACAGCTGTCCACAGCCTGTGGACAATGGCGGGCGGGGTGACATCGGCCGCCCCGGCCGAGAAGTTCAAGGCACCGGTCATCGAGTACGCCCAGCTGACCCCGGTCCTCATTGTGATCGGTGTCGCCGTCGTGGGCGTACTCGTCGAGGCCTTCGTGCCGCGCCGGGCCCGCTACTACACGCAGGTCTTCCTGACGGTCGTCGCCCTCGCCGCCGCGTTCGCCGCGGTCATCGGCCTGGCGGCCGGGGGATACGGCACGACGAAGGCGCACATCGCCGCGATGGGCGCCCTCGCGATCGACGGGCCGACACTCTTCCTGCAGGGCACCATCCTGCTGACCTCACTGGTCGCCGTCTTCACCTTCGCCGAGCGGCGGCTCGACCCCGCCGCGCACGGCAACCGAGTCGACTCGTTCGCCGCACAGGCCGCCTCGGTCCCCGGCAGCGACAGCGAGAAGGCCGCGGTCAGGGCCGGATTCACCACCACCGAGGTCTTCCCGCTGGTCCTCTTCTCGGTGGCCGGCATGCTGGTCTTCCCGGCAGCCAACGATCTGCTGACGCTCTTCGTGGCCCTGGAGGTCTTCTCCCTCCCGCTCTACCTCCTGTGCGCCGTCGCCCGCCGCAAGCGGCTGATGTCGCAGGAGGCAGCGGTGAAGTACTTCCTGCTCGGCGCCTTCTCGTCGGCGTTCCTGCTCTTCGGGATCGCCCTGCTGTACGGGTACGCGGGCTCCGTCTCGTACGCCACCATCGCGAACGTGGTCGACGGCTCCGTCACGAAGATCGACCCGGCGCTCGCCGACACCATGGGCAACGACGCGCTGCTCCTGATCGGCGGGGCGATGATCCTGACCGGTCTGCTCTTCAAGGTCGGCGCCGTCCCGTTCCACATGTGGACCCCGGACGTCTACCAGGGCGCACCGACCCCGGTCACCGGCTTCATGGCCGCGGCCACCAAGGTCGCCGCGTTCGGTGCGCTGCTGCGTCTGCTGTACGTGGTGCTGCCGGGCCTCGCCTGGGACTGGCGCCCGGTCATGTGGGCCGTCGCGATCGTCACGATGCTGGGCGGTGCGATCGTCGCCATCACCCAGACCGACATCAAGCGGCTGCTCGCCTACTCCTCGATCGCACACGCCGGCTTCATCCTCGCCGGTGTCATCGCGACCACCCCGGACGGCATCTCGTCGGTCCTCTTCTACCTGGGCGCGTACTCCTTCGTGACGGTCGGCGCGTTCGCCGTCGTCACCCTGGTGCGCGACGCGGGCGGCGAGGCGACACATCTGTCGAAGTGGGCCGGGCTCGGCCGGCGCTCGCCGCTGGTCGCCGCGGTCTTCGCGGTGTTCCTGCTGGCTTTCGCCGGTATCCCGCTCACCTCAGGGTTCTCCGGAAAGTTCGCCGTCTTCAAGGCTGCGGCGGACGGCGGCGCGGGCGGCCTGGTCGTGGTCGGTGTGATCTCGTCGGCGATCGCCGCGTTCTTCTACATCCGGGTCATCGTGCTGATGTTCTTCAGCGAGCCGAAGGCGGACGGCCCGACGGTCGCCGTCCCGTCCCCGCTGACGATGACGACGATCGGGGTCGGGGTCGCGGTCACGCTGGTGCTGGGCCTGGCCCCGCAGTACTTCCTGGACCTGGCGAGCCAGGCGGGAGTGTTCGTGAGGTAGCACACACGTACACAGCTGGGACAACGCCGGACGGGCCCGAGAAGTCAAGCCCGTCCGGCATTGTCGTAGGCGGCGCCTATCGTGGCAGGGGACGGCGGCAGGACAGAACGGCACGACTTCGGGGGACAGGGCAATGGGCGCGACGGGCGGGACCATGGATGTGACCGAGAGCGACGCGCGGCAGACGCTGCACCGGGTGTTCGGGTACGAGGCGTTCCGCGGCGAGCAGGAAGCGATCGTCGATCATGTGGTGGCGGGCGGGGACGCCGTCGTGCTCATGCCGACGGGTGGCGGAAAGTCCCTCTGCTACCAGATCCCGGCCCTGGTCAGAGCCGGTACAGGCATTGTCATCTCACCCCTGATCGCCCTGATGCAGGACCAGGTGGACGCGCTGCGGGCGCTCGGCGTGCGGGCCGGCTTCATCAACTCCACGCAGGATTTCGACGAGCGCCGCTCGATGGAGGCCCAGTTCGTCGCCGGCGAGCTCGACGTGCTCTACCTGGCCCCGGAGCGGCTCCGCCTGGACACCACGCTCGGCCTGCTCGCCCGCGGCGAGATCTCCGTCTTCGCGATCGACGAGGCGCACTGCGTCGCCCAGTGGGGCCACGACTTCCGCCCGGACTACCTGGCCCTCTCCGTCCTCGGCGAGCGCTGGCCCGACGTACCGCGCATCGCCCTGACGGCCACCGCGACCAACGCCACGCACCAGGAGATCACGCAGCGCCTGGGCATGCCCGACGCGAAGCACTTCGTCGCCAGCTTCGACCGGCCCAACATCCAGTACCGGATCGTGCCGAAGGCCGACCCGAAGAAGCAGCTGCTCTCCTTCCTCAAGGAGGAGCACGCCGGGGACGCGGGCATCGTCTACTGCCTGTCACGCAACTCGACCGAGAAGACCGCCGAGTATCTCTGCCGCTACGGAATCGAGGCCGTCCCGTACCACGCCGGTCTGGACGCGGGCACGCGCGCCCTCCACCAGTCCCGCTTCCTGCGCGAGGAGGGCCTGGTCGTCGTCGCGACCATCGCCTTCGGCATGGGCATCGACAAGCCGGACGTACGCTTCGTCGCCCACCTGGACCTGCCGAAATCGGTCGAGGGCTACTACCAGGAGACCGGCCGCGCCGGACGTGACGGGCAGCCGTCCACGGCCTGGATGGCGTACGGACTCCAGGACGTGGTCCAGCAGCGCAAGCTCATCCAGGGCGGCGAGGGCGACGAGGCGTTCCGCCGCCGCGCGGCCTCCCACCTCGACTCGATGCTGGCCCTGTGCGAGACGGTCCAGTGCCGCCGCGCCCAGCTCCTGACGTACTTCGGCCAGGAGCCCGTGGCGGCGGCCTGCGGCAACTGCGACACCTGCCTCACCCCGCCCGAGACCTGGGACGGCACGGTGGTCGCGCAGAAGCTGCTGTCGACCGTCGTGCGGCTGAAGCGGGAGCGGGGGCAGAAGTTCGGTGCGGGCCAGATCATCGACATCCTGCTCGGCCGCAAGACGGCGAAGATCATCCAGTTCGACCACGACCAGCTCTCGGTCTTCGGCATCGGCGAGGAGCTGGCCGAGGCCGAATGGCGCGGAGTCGTACGGCAGTTGCTCGCCCAGGGGCTGATCGCGGTCGAGGGCGAGTACGGCACGCTGGTGCTGACTCAGGAGAGCGGCTCGGTGCTCGGCCGGGAGCGCGAGGTGCTGCTGCGCAAGGAGGCGCCGAAGCCCGCGTCGCGCTCCACGAAGAGCGAACGCAAGACGAAGCCCCAGGCGGCCGCCGCCGAGCTGGCGCCCGAGGCCGTCCCGGTCTTCGAAGCGCTACGGGCCTGGCGCGGCGCCCAGGCGAAGGAACAGGGCGTCCCGGCGTACGTCATCTTCCATGACGCGACGCTGCGCGAGATCGCCACGGTGCGGCCCGACTCGGTTTCCGCGCTGGGCGGCATCAGCGGCCTGGGCGAGAAGAAGCTGGCGACGTACGGGGAGGGGGTGCTGGAGGTGCTCGCGTCGTTCGGGGATGTCACGGCGGGCCCCGAGACCGGTCCTGCGATGGTCCCTGCCGCACCGGTCCCGGCGGCGTCGGCGGCTCCGGGGGGCCGGGTCGCGTCGGCGGCCGAGCTGCCGGAGACCGCCGGCGAGGCCACCCCGGTCGTGGAGGCGCCCACGGCCCCGCGCCCGTCCGCGCAGGCGCCCGCCCCGCGCCCGGCCGCATCCGTGACGGTCCCCGATGCCGGCCCGGAGTGGGGCTGGGACGAGGAACCGCCCGAGTACGAGTGAGTGTCGGGGCCGGGCGGTGGCGGCGCCGGAGCTACTCCGGAGCCGCTGCCCGGCGGCGCGCGGTGATGGCGGTGAGATCCAGATCGGCCGGGAAGGGAACGGAGACCTTCATCCGGTCGTGGAAGATGCCGGTTGAGGTGTAGGCACCGGTCGACGGCTCCAGCTCGAAGACGTAGACCACCGCCCGGCTGTCGTGATTCTCCACTCGCCAGTAGTGCGGGATCCTGGCCCGCGCGTACTTCACGGGCTTGGTCTCCCGGTCCCGGGTCAGGGACTCCGGGGAGACGACCTCGATCGCCAGCCGTACGGACTCGGCGGGGAAGCGGGTCTGGTTCGGGTCCTGGATGATCTCGCCGTCCACGACGATCACATCGGGTTCGGGCCGGTTGTAGCGATCGATGTCGATGGTGAACTCGCGCACGACCTCAAGGCCGGGCGGCACCAGCGACTGCAGCTGCCATTCGAAAAAGCTGACCGCTCGTGAATGGAACAGGGTCTGCGGACTCACGAAAACAAGGCTCCCGTCGATCAGCTCCGTGTGCGGAGGCAGATTCGGGAGTGTGTCCAGGTCATCGGCGGTCCAGCCGCCCACGGGCGGAACCGCCCACCGGGGCTCGGGGGCCTCGGGCTCGATGCTCATCAGTGCTCCCATGACGCAGAGTCTGGTGGGATTTTCCAGCGTATCCGCCAGGAATGGGATATGGCTCGCCCGAACGTGTGAACGCCCTGCGCACCGCTTACCGTCGGGCGCCCCGGCCGGTGTCTGCCTTGGTCAGCCGGCCACCGGTCGGTCGCTGCCCCCGGCCACGCCGTCCGGGCCGGTCGTCCCCGTCCCCGCCGCTGCATCCGGCCGCCGCCCCGGTCAGTCGTCCCCGCCTCCGCCGCCTCCCGTGCCTGAGCCGCTCCGGTTGGTCTGGTCCTGGCGTACGTTCTGGCGCACCGCGTACGCGGTCCACTCGTCGCGCACCAGGTCGCGCATCGTCGAACGGCTTCTCCAGCCGCCCTGTGCCACGGTGCCCGACAGGCCGGTCGCCGAGACCAGCGCGGCCAGGGTGCGGCTGCGCCGGTCCGCGAAACCGGCCGCCTCGGCGGCCGCGAAGCGTTCTTGGACCGCGGCCGGCAGGGCCGGGTCCGCCGCCGGGTGGCGGTGGTAGGGGAGCAGACCGAGGAGCCGGTGGGTCTCCCTGCGCAGGACCGCGCGGCCCACCAGATGCTCCAGGCACAGCTCATCGACGTATCGGCCGGTCCGCCGGATCCACGCCTTCGCGCTGACGCCGCCCACGAGCCCGCCCGCGTCCGGGGCCGGCAGGCTCCCCAGGACCTGCGCGAGGAGCGGGTCCTGGGGAGCCTGCGGGCTGATCACCCGTATCCGGCCGAGCTGTTCGGCGATCCGGCCCCGGAGCTCCAGCTCCGCGAGGACCGCGCCCGCCACCCCGTACTCCAGGAAACGGTTTCGGCAGTACGGCTTGCCGCGCTGCGGGTCCAGCGCGAGCAGCAGCAGTTCCTCGGGGAGAGTGAGCTCCGGGGCGAGCGGGTTCATGACGCGGGCACGATCCGTCCCGTGACCTCGCCGAGGCCGACCCGCGTGCCGTCCGGGCCCGGTGCCCAGGCCGTCATCGTCACCGTGTCGCCGTCCTCCAGGAACGTCCGCTTGCCGTCCGGGAGGTCCAGCGGGTCGCGGCCGTTCCAGGTCAGTTCCAGGAGCGAGCCGCGCTGTCCGGGCTCGGCGCCGCTGACCGTGCCGGAGCCGTACAGATCACCGGTGCGCAGCGACGCGCCGTTCACCGTCATCTGGGCCAGCATCTGGGCCGCCGTCCAGTACATGGTGGCGAACGGCGGCTCGGCGACCAGCTGTCCGTTGATCGTGACGGAGATCCGCAGGTCGAGGCCGCCGGCCTCCTCCTCGGCCGCGTCCTCCAGGTAGGGGAGCAGCGGGAAGTCGCGGGCCGGGGGTGCGATCCGGGCCGCCTCCAGGGCTTCGAGCGGGGTCACCCATGCGGATACGGACGTGGCGAAGGACTTGCCGAGGAACGGGCCGAGCGGGACGTATTCCCAGGCCTGGATGTCCCGTGCCGACCAGTCGTTGAGCAGCGAGAGCCCGAAGACATGGTCGCGGAAGTCGCCGAGCGGGACCGGACGGCCCTGCTCGGAGCCCACTCCGACGACGAAGCCGACCTCGGCCTCGATGTCGAGCTTGATGGAAGGTCCGAAGACGGGGGCCGCGTCGGCGGGGGCCTTGCGCTGGCCGGACGGGCGCACCACATCCGTGCCGGAGACGACGACGGTGCCGGACCTGCCGTGGTAGCCGATCGGGAGGTGCTTCCAGTTGGGCGTCAGCGCGTCACCGTTCGGCCGGAAGATCTTTCCGACGTTGGTGGCGTGGTTCTCGCTCGCGTAGAAGTCGACGTAGTCCGCGACCTCGTACGGCAGATGGAGCGTCACGGACTCGACCGGGTGCAGCAGCGGTTCGATGTCCGCGCGGTGTGCCGGGACCGTCACCCATGCGGTCAGCGCCCGTCGGACGTCCCGCCAGGTGGTGCGGCCGGCGGCCAGCAAAGCGGTCAGGTCCGGCTGGGCGAGAAGCTGCGCGTAGGGCGATCCGAGTGCGTGTGCCGCCGCTCCGGCGTCCAGTACGTGGCTGCCGATGCGGACGCCGACCCGACGGTCCTCGGGGTGGTCGGGGGTGGAGAACACACCGTACGGAAGGTTGTGCGGACCGAAGGGGTCGCCCTCGGCCAGATCGAGCGGGCTGCTCTGCTCGGGCATGTGTTGCTGCCTCGCTTTCCAGGTCGCTTGGGGGACACGTTACGTCGGTGTTGCTACCCCGCGGGAGTGTCCCAACTGCTCCTGATGCCCGGAAAGTTCCGCCGTGCCCCCTGCTGTACGGGGGCACGGCGGTGGGTTCACCCGGCCATGCGCGGGATCCGCTTCTCCCAGGTCCGGTGGAAGACGACCTCGCCGCCGTCCTTGCACAGCACCTCGTCGGACGTGATGAAGTCGGTGTCGTCTGCACTGATTTCGGACCGGGTCTCGATCCGTACGTCCCACGCCATCTCCGGCCGGTGCAGCCGGATCGACCAGTCGGAGCGGGTGCGTGCGGAGAGCGGGTCGTTCTCCTGGATCGTGTACGTCTCCACGGCGTCCTCGGTGAATTCCAGGCCGTCCGGGTAGACGCGGGTGCCGCCGTAGCGAGGGTCGACCTCCAGCCGCCATTCGCCCTTGGCGACATCGCGGACCACCAGGCGTTCGGGGCGCTGTTCGTCGAGCGTCACCGGGTGGACGACGCCGAGCGGCTCCGACTGCTCCGGCTCCTCGAACCGGATCGCGGGGTCCTCGGTGTGCCGGCGCACCGGCAGTTCGACGAAGCTGCCGTCGGCGTCCAGGGTGAAGCCGACCGACCCGGCCTGCGGCCAGATCCACGGCCAGTACGAGGAGGAGACCGCGAGCCGGATCCGGTGGCCGGGCGGGAAGGTGTGCCCGATGCCGTTCAGGTCGAAGGTCACGTCCTCGGTCCCGCCCACCGGCCAGCCGTCCGCACGGTCGCGGCCGTGCCGTGCGGAGAGGTTGAGCGCGCCGCGGGTCACCAGGGTGGAGGAGCCGTCCGGTGCGACGTCGCAGAGCCGGGCGATCGCCTGGCCCCGCGGCACGTCCATCCGGATGCGCAGCTTCACCCGGGGGCGGCCGAGGATCTCGATCGGGGCATCCTCGACCGGGAACTCGAAGCAGACCGACTTGGCGTCCTCGTCGCGCTGGTCGGGCGGCAGGTCGGCGTCGTTGCCGAACGGGAAGAAGCGCCCGGCGTCCAGACCGGTCTGCTGGGGCGAGTCGACGATCTGCGGACCGCCCTGGAGGGCGTACGCGACCGGCGCGATGTTCTCCGAGGGCCAACTGGTCTCACCGGCCCAGCGGCCGGGCAATGTCTCGTACACCGTGGCGGGCCGGTGGGACTCGCTGATCCAGGACCGCAGCAGGGGCTCGGCCATGATGCCGGTGTCCTTGTCCTTCAGGTGCTGGTCCCACCAGCGCAGCGTCTCCTGGAGGAAGCCGATCGCCGGACCGGGCGGCAGACCCCGGTCGGGGTACTGGTGCGACCAGGGGCCGATCAGCCCGCGGACCTTGTCCGGGCCGAGGTGTTCGACGAGCCGCAGGACGGTGTCGCGGTACGGGTCGTGCCAGCCGCCCACCGCGAGGACGTTCGCGGTGATCGCGGAGTAGTCCTCGCAGACGCTGCCGTGCTTCCAGTAGTCGTCGCGGGTCTGGTGGGCCAGCCAGGTGTGGATGAATGGTTCGACCGTTTCCAGCCGGTTCAGCCACATGTCCTTCCAGCCCTCGCCGACCTGTGCCGGATCCGGCGGCCGGGCGACGAAGGCCAGCATGGTGGCCGCCCAGGCGTGCATGTCGATGGCGAGGACCGAGCCGCCCATGTAGTGGACGTCGTTGTCGTAGCGGTCGTCGGTCGAGCAGACGGTGACGACGGCCTTCAGCGGCTCGGGGGCCAGTGCCGCGATCTGGAGCGAGTTGAAGCCGCCCCAGGAGATGCCGAACATGCCGACCCGGCCGGAGCACCACTCCTGCTCGG
Source organism: Streptomyces sp. NPDC088246 (assembly GCF_044741025.1). Classification (NCBI taxonomy): domain Bacteria; kingdom Bacillati; phylum Actinomycetota; class Actinomycetes; order Kitasatosporales; family Streptomycetaceae; genus Streptomyces; species Streptomyces sp. NPDC088246. The sequence continues at coordinate 33,269 of NZ_JBIURV010000036.1, read as the reverse complement.
CCAGCCAGTGGATGACGGCGACCCCGTCGGCCAGCTCCGTCGCGTCGTACTCGTCGCCCGGCATCCCTTCGCTGTTGCCGTGTCCGCGTACGTCCACCCGGACGGAGGCGTAGCCATGGCCCGCGTACCAGGGGTGGCGCTGCCAGTCGCGCGGTGCCGTCCAGTCGCTCAGCCGGTACGGCAGATATTCGAGGAGCGCGGGGACGGGCTCGTCGGTGAGGGGCCGCCAGATCCGGGCGTAGAGCCGGGTGCCGTCCGGCAGCGGAATGTAGACGTCCTCACGGGTGGTGTCATACGGATACGTGGTGCGGATGTGCATGGCGGTACCTCAGTGGACGGGGTGCATGGTGCGCTTGAGCCAGGGTGCGGCGGCGATGACGGCCACACCGGCCACCACCGCGATTGCGCCATTGACACCGAAGTAGGCGGGGTTGGAGACCTCGCCGTACAGCTTCACGATCTGGGCCTGGATGCCGTTGGCGAGGGCCAGCGAGAGGAACCAGAGCGCCATGGTCTGGCTGGCGAACGCCTTGGGCGCGAGCTTCGTGGTCGCGGACATGCCGGAGGTCTCCAGCAGGATGTCGCCGAGGCCGAGCAGCAGATACGAGCCGACGATCCACCAGGCGGCCATCTTGAAGGTGTCGCCGGAGTGCCCGGAGGTCGGCAGCACCATCAGCAGGAACGACAGCCCGCCGAGGACCACCCCGATCGCGATCTTGTTGGAGGCGTGCGGCTGACGCGGGCCCATCCGGGCCCAGACGGCGGCGACCACCGGGGCGAGCGCGACCTCGAAGGCGCCGAGCGCGGAGGCGTACCAGCTCGCCGGGAAGTGGAAGCCGAGGATCTCGGTACGGGCGTTGGTCGACGCGAGCAGAATCATCGTCGAGTACGCCTGGAAGAGGATGAAGTTGAAGACGACGGAGGCCAGGAACAGCACCACGTACGGGCGCAGCCTGCCGCGTTCCTCGCTGGTGACCCGCGGGCTGCGGAACATCACCACGAAGTACACGACCGGTGCGATCACCGAGACGATGGTGAGCAGGTCGACGAAACGGCCCATGGTCAGCCACCCCGCAAGGGCCAGCGCGGTGGCGACGGCGGCGACCACGACGGCACCGGCCACGATCAGCCGGACGGCGCGGCGCATCGGCTCCGGAGCCAGCGCGAATTCGGCGCTGTGCTTTCGCCCGGCCAGGTGACGCCGGCCCAGTACGTACTGGATCAGACCGAGCGTCATGCCGATGGCGGCGGCCGAGAAGCCCCAGTGCCAGCTCGCATGGTCCCCGAGCCAGCCGGTGACCAGCGGGCCGAGGAACGCCCCGATGTTGATGCCCATGTAGTAGAGCGCGAAGCCGGCGTCGCGGCGCTCGTCGTCGGTGCGGTAGAGCTTGCCGACCATGGTCGCCACATTGGGCTTGAGCAGACCGGTGCCGGCGCTGATCAGACCGAGGCCGGTCCATGTCATGGCGTCGGTGGGCACCGCCATGGCGTAATGCCCGCACGCGATGAGAATTCCGCCGTACAGGACGGCACGGTACGAGCCGAGGATCCGGTCGGCCAGCCAGCCGCCGGCCACGGAGACCAGGTAGACCAGGGTGCCGTAGGCGGCCGAGACGGACGCCGCGGTGCCCGCCTCCATGCCCATGCCGCCGTGGGCGACGGTGTCGGCGAAGTAGAGGACCAGGATCGCCTGCATGCCGAGGAACGAGAACCGTTCCCAGACCTCCAGGCCGGAGAGGGTCATCAGACCCCGTGGCTGGCCGAAAAAGGCATGGTCGTCGCTGGGTGGCGGCTGAGTCGGTTCAGTGTCGGTTGCCGTGAGGGACAAAGGGAGAACTCCTGATCGTATGAGCTGATCCCGAACATACCGGCGGTGGCGGGAAGGCGCCCACGGTGATCGAAAGGGGACCGGATACGCTGACTTGAGTGATGACAGCGACAGATCGACATTCCGTGTGATCGTCAGCAGACAGGAGATCCCCTCGTGACCGTCGTCGGGCCGTTCGGACTGAGCGTGCGGGACCACGCTCTTGAGGCCGATGTCCAGGCCGGTTTGGCTGCTGTCGAGTCGGGGCTGCTCGATGCCACCAAGAGCGGCGTGTCCTTCATCACGGAGGCCGCGCAGCATCTCGTACGCGCCGGGGGCAAGCGATTCCGGCCGCTGCTGGCCATACTGGCCGCCCAGTTCGGCGACCCGGACGCGCCGGGCGTCGTGCCCGCCGCCGTCGTCGTCGAGCTGACCCATCTCGCGACGCTCTACCACGACGACGTGATGGACGAGGCGGACGTGCGCCGTGGCGTCGACAGCGCCAACACCCGCTGGGGCAACTCGGTGGCCGTCCTGACCGGCGACTTCCTCTTCGCCCGCGCTTCGCACATACTGGCCGACCTCGGTCCGGAGGCCGTACGCATCCAGGCGGAGGCGTTCGAGCGGCTGGTCACCGGCCAGATCCTGGAGACCGCGGGGCCGGGCGACGGGCGCGACCCGGTCGAGCACTACCTCGAAGTGATGCGCGGCAAGACCGGCTCGCTGGTCGCGGTGGCCTGCCGGTTCGGCGCGATGACGGCCGGCGCGGACGAGACGGCCGTCGACATCCTCACCCAGTACGGGGAGCGGCTCGGCGTCGCCTTCCAGCTCGCCGACGATGTGCTCGACATCGCCTCCGACTCCCATGAGTCCGGCAAGACCCCCGGCACCGACCTGCGCGAAGGTATCCCGACGCTCCCCGTGCTCCATCTGCGGGCCCGGGCCGCGGCCGACGGAAAGCCGGACGACCTGGAACTGGTCGAGCTGCTCGACGGCGACCTGAGCGACGACGCCCGGCACGCCGAGGCGCTGCGCAGGCTGCGCGCGCACCCGGCGCTGGAGCAGGCCCGACGGGACGCCATCCGGTACGCGCAGGAGGCGCGTGCGACGCTGGCGCCGCTGCCCGGGGGCTACGCGAAGGCCGCGCTGGAGGAGCTGTGCGACGCGGTGGTGCACCGGGCCGGCTGAGCCCGTCCCCGCCTTCGGTGCGCCGCTTTCGCGGTGGTCGGGTGAGCTCCGGGGCCGAACGTGTTGTTCACCGGACCGGGACGCGGTCCGGAGGTGTTCTCGGCCGTACCGGATTCGGGCCGGTGGCGCCTCGCCCGTCCCGGGCCGGCGCCCGGCGGGTCCCGCCGGTATGACCCGCCCGGAAGAGGGCGCCCCTGGTGCCGCATTCCGGGCACGCCCGTACCTCGGCCTCGGCCCGGCGGGACTTCCCGCCGTTGCCCGAGGCACGGCGCACCGGGGGCTGCGGGTTCTGCCGCCCCCGGTGCGCCGAGGGCGTACACGGTCCTGGCCGACGGTCATCCGCAGATGTCCCGGGCGGCAACGGGGACGGGCCCGCACCCGGGCACGTCCGTACCTCGGCCTCGGCCCGGCGGGACTTCCCGCCGTTGCCCGAGGCACGGCGCACCGGGGGCTGCGTTCTGCCGCCCCCGGTGCGCCGAGGGCGTACGTGGTCCTGGCCGACGGTCATCCGCAGATGTCCCGGGCGGCAACGGGGACGGGCCCGCACCCGGGCACGTTCATACCCAGGGTGCGGGCCGCTCGTCAGCGCAGGCCGATGGTGACCGGGCCGCCCTGGGCGCTGAGGCCCTTCATCACGGACCACGGCACGCGGAAGACGCGGCCGGGCGCGGCGGGCCAGGGCAGGGTCCGTTCCGAGACGACCCGCCCGTTCTGGCGGACGATCACGTGCGGGAACCGGATGGACCGGTCCGTCCACAGCAGCAGGCGCCCACGCGGAGGAGCCGGGTCACCCGGGCGCAGCAGCCCCGGTGCCACCCAGCGCAGCGGCGCCTCGGCGAGGATGCGCAGGCCCGGGGCAGGCTCGCCGGCCCCGGTCAGCCATGCTTCGACCTGGTCCGCGACGTGCAGGCCGTCAAGGGCCGCGACGTCGGCGGTGTCGACCGGGTGGAGGAGGTTGCCCGCGGCGAAGACGCCGGGGCGGCTGGTCCGCAGGGCGGTGTCGGTCAGCGGGCCGAGGGTTCCCGGGTCCAGGTCGAGTCCGCCGCTGCGGACGAGTTCGTGGTCGGGGATCCAGTCTCCGGTGAAGACCACGGTGTCGCAGGCGACGGTGCGCCGGGCGTGGGTGTCGAGGTTCTCGATCTCGACGGCCTCGACCCGGCCCTTGCCGATGATGCGGGTGACCCGGCTGCGGTTGGCGACGGGAACGCGCAGCAGGGCGCGGCCGGCGACGTTGAAGGCTGCGTACGACTCCGTCCTGGGGTACTGGCTGACCATCAGCTCGGTGGCGCAGCCGGCTTCGCGGAGGGTGACGGCGGCGGACCAGCTGACCAGTTCCCCTCCGACGATGACGGCCCGGCTGCCGATCTCGCTGTGGTGGAGGTGGACGGCGTTCTGCAGCTGCCCGGTGGTGTAGACGCCCTGCGGCCGGTCGCCGGGGATGCGCCGGGCCGCGCGGGGCCGTTCGCGTGCGCCGGTGGCGAGCACGACGGCCTTGGCCTCCACACGCAGCCGCCCCTGCGGACCGGTGACCTCCACGGCCCGGTCGCCCGCCCAGTGGGTGACCATGGTCTCGGTGCGGATGGTGGCCCCGGCCGAAGTGGCCTGTTCGACGAGGTGGCGTGCGTACTTCGGGCCGGTCATGACCCGGCGCAGGTCCCGCAGGCCGTATCCGGTGTGGTCGCTGTGGCGGGGGATGCCTCCGGCGTCCTTCTCCCGGTCGAGCACCAGGACCTCGCCGCGGATGCGGGGTGCGAGGGCGGCGGCAGCCGTGAGACCGGCGGGGCCGCCCCCGATGATCAGGACGTCCGGTGTGAGTGTGGTGGTGGTCATCAGGAGTTCACCTCGGGCCGCGCCGGCGCGGCGGCAGTGCCGCCGCAACCGTTTTCGTTCAGGAGTCGGTTGACAGCCGCGCCGCAGAAGAAGCCCTGGCAGCGGCCGTTCATGGCCCGGGTGCGGCGGCGCAGGCCCTCCAGGTTGCGTGCGGGCAGGGGCGACTGGAAGGCGTCGCGGATCTCACCGGCGGTGACGCGCTCGCAGAAGCAGACGACCTTGCCGTACTCGGGATCGGCGGCGATGCGGTCGGCGTCCTGGTAGGGACGTACGGTCGCCTCGCCGATGTTGGCCATCTGCGGAGCGCCGGGCAGGTCGGTGCGTGAGGTGAGGACGAGTCCGGCCTTTTCGAGCACCGCGTGGACGTGCTCGGCGATGGCCATGCCGGAGGTCAGCCCGGTCGAGCGGATTCCGCCGACGAGGAGGTACCGCTGCGAGGGGGTGGGCTCGATGAGATAGTCCCCGTGGTCGATGGCGGCCCGCAGCCCCGCGTAGGAAGCGGTCACCTCCTCGGCGAGCAGCCGGGGCATGAGGCGCTCGCCCTTCTCCAGCAGGAAAGCGAATCCGTCCTCGGACGTTCCGGTCGCGGTGCGGTCGGTGAGGTCCTCCGAGGTGGGCCCCAGCATGACGTTGCCGTAGATGGTGGGAGAGATGAGCACCCCCTTGCCCCGGGACGTGGGAACCGGCAGGACGATCTTGTCGACCAGCGGGCGAGCGAGCTTGTCGAAGACGAACAGTTCACCGCGGCGCGGGGTGACGGTGAACCGCTCGTGGCCGAAGAGCCGGTCGATGCGGTCGGCGCCGAGGCCCGCCGCGTTGACCACCCAACGGGCCTGTACGGAGCCGCCCGTGGTGGTCAGCGTGGTGGACCGGGTGTTCACCGACACCGCGGTGACGGCGTGGTTGAGCAGGACCTCGGCGCCGCGCTGCCTCGCGTCGGTGGCCAGGGCCAGGTTCGTGGTCCAGGTGCAGATGATCGACTCGTCGGGGACCGTGAGTCCGCCGAGCGCTCCCTCGCCGAGGGATGGGATCAGCTCGTAGACCTCGTCGGCGCCGACGATCCGGCACCGGTCGTAGCCGTTCTGCTCGGCTTTCTCCTTGAGGGCGGGCAGGGCGGCCAGCTCCTCCGCGTTCCACGCGACGAGGATCGCGCCCGTGTGCTCGACCGGGATGCCGGTCGAGCGGGCGTACTCCGACAGCAGGTGATATCCGCGCTTGACGAGCCTGGACTCCAGCGTGCCCGGCTTCGCGTCGAATCCGGTGTGCAGGATCGCGGTGTTCGCCTTGCTGGTTCCGTCGCCGACGTCGTCGCGCGCCTCGACGAGCGCGACCGACAGCTGATGGCCGGACAGGTCGCGGGCGATTGCCGAGCCGACGATGCCTGCGCCGATGACGACGACGTCGTAGACATGGTCCGGCTCGTGCGGTGTGGTGTCGGTCATCCGAGTTCTCCCTTGCGGGCGGTGGCCTCGGCGGCCGCCGCCCATGTACTGCGGTAGTGCGCGGCCCGGTCGGCCGACCAGACCGGTTCGTAGACGGTGACCGGCTTCCAGTCACCGACGGCTTCCGCCAGGTCCATGCCCGGGGTGAGGGCCAGCCTGGCCAGCGCGGCCGCGCCGAGCGGGGTGGCGTGCGAGGACGGGTAGATGTCGACAGGTACCTGGGCCAGATCGGCCTGGGCCTGCATCAGGGTGCGGCTGCGGGTCAGCCCGCCGTCCGCGCGCAGCCGGCTGAGCGGCGTACCGAGGTCGGACTCGACCAGGCCGCACAGGGCGGCGACCTGGGCGGCGATGCCCTGCAGCACGGCGAGGACCAGGTGTTCCCTGCCGGTGGACAGGGTCATCCCGGTGAACGTTGCGGTGGCGTCGGGACGCCACCACGGTGCCGCGAGGCCCGCCAGGGCCGGTACGCACAGGGTGCCGTCGGACTCCTTCGCCGCTACGGTGTCCAGCTCGCTCGCGGACCCGATGAATCCCAGGTCCCGGATCCAGCGGACGGCCGACGCCGCCGTGTACACCTGGCCGTCCACGCAGTACGGCGTCTGCGCCGCGGTCCGCCAGGCCACCGAGGAGGTGAGCCCGGCCCGTGAACGCAGGGCGGTGTCGCCGGTGTTGGCCAGCAGGAACGCGCCTGTGCCGTAGGTGCACTTCGCGGTTCCCCGCTCCAGGCAGCCCTCGGCGAGCAGAGCTGCCTGCTGGTCGACGACCAGGCCGGCGACCGGCACCTCGTGTCCGAAGGCACCGGTCGTGCCGATGACCTCGTCGCAGCCCACGATCCGCGGCAGCTTCTCGGCGCCCAGACCGAACAGATCCACCAGCTCCGGGTCCCAGGAGACATGGTCGAGGTCCATCAGCAGCGACCGGCTCGCGGTCGAGGCATCGGTGACGTACTCGCCGGTCAGCTGGTGCAGCAGCCACGTGTCGGTGGTCGTCACCACCCCTTCGGTGGTGACGTGTCGTCGCAGCCAGGCCATCTTCGGCGCCGAGAAGTACGAGTCGAGCACGAGCCCACTGCGCTGAGCCACCCAGGGGGCGTGCTCGGCCAGAGCGGTGCAGATCGACTCCGCCCTGCGGTCCTGCCAGACGATCGCCCGGGACAGCGGGGTGCCGGTGCGCGGGTCCCAGGCCAGTACGGTCTCGCCCTGGTTGGCGAGGGCGACCGCGTCGACGGGCCTTCCTGCGGCGGCGATGGCACGCCGTCCGGCGGTGAGGACCGAGTCGAGCAGTTCTTGCGGGTCCTGTTCGACGCCCCCGCCGGCGAGGTAGGCCGGCCGCAGCTCCTCCTCGGCGATGGCGATGGTCCCGCCTCGCTCGTCGACCACGATTGCCTTCGTACCGGAGGTGCCCTGGTCGATGGCCAGAATGGTGCTCATCGGTTGCTTTCCTTGGCGGTCGTGCCCACCGCGCCCGGCGCAGCGGGGTCTGCGGTGACGTCGAGGGTTTCGTCGATGTTGATCATGTCGGGCATCGACATGCCGGACACGCCGCGCCGGACCAGCAGATAGGCGAGGTAGGCGGCCCCGAGGGCGAAGAGGACGAGGACGTAGAGCCAGGGGTCGCGGAACGACTGGTCACGGAAGATGAGGAGTTCGTATCCCAGCCACACGGAGGCGACCACGATGACCGGTATCTCCCAGCGCCCGAGGGAGAAACCCTGCGTGGGCGGCAGCGACTTCCGCTTGACGATGTACATGAGCACCGTGCCGGCGTAGATGATCGCGGGCAGCAGAGTGGCGGCGGAGAAGAGCGAGAACAGGGCGTCGGTGGAGCTGGAGAAGCTGGCGAGGATCAGCTGCGCGATGACGAAGATGAACATCGTGGCATTGAGCGGGGTGCCACGGGACGGGCTGACCTTGCGCAGCGCCTGCCACCCGGGGAAGCGCTCGTCGCGGGACATGGCCCACACCAGCCGGGTGCCGCTCATGGTGATGACCAGGCCGCAGGAGAAGATCGAGATCACGACCAGGACCAGGAGCGCCTTGCCGACCGTCGATCCGAGCACGGCGGTGATCACGGTCGCCACGGGGGTGGCGGACGTGGCGAGCTTCGCGGGGTCGTCGATGAGGGCGGTGATCGCTACGAGGAACAGAAATCCGAGGACGCCGAGGGAGAGCACGGCCTGGGCCATGGCCTTGGGGATCACCCGTGCCGGGTCCTTGGTCTCCTCGGCGAGGTTGGCCGCGGACTCGAACCCGACAATGGTGAAGGCGCCCAGGAGGAACGCGAGGGCGAACGGCCCCGCCTCGGTGGCGGTGCCCAGGCTGTAGTAGCCGTCGGTCGCGGCCGGCGCGGCGCTGAACAGCGTGGAGAAGTCGAGCTTGCCCGTGAACGCTCCGACGACGAAGAGCAGCACGGTCAACGAGATCATGCCGATGAGCTGCACGGTGACGGCGACCTTGTTGACCTTGTGCGTCAGATGCGTCGAGGCGGCCACGAGAATCGCCTGGAGCAGGATGACCACGGCGGTGATCGCCCAGGCGTTCTGGGTCGTCCCCCGGTACTGGAGAAGCTCCGGCAGGATCGTCGCGGCGACGGTGTAGTCCACCGCGACCACCACGACTCCGAGGAAGGAGAACGAGATCCAGCCCATGACCCAGCCCCAGACCGGGTTCACCAGTCGGGACACCCACTGGTAGGCGTATCCGTTGATGGGGATACGGGCGGCGAGAGCGCCGAAGACGAGCGCGACCGACAGCTGGCCGATGACGCTGATCGGCCAGGCGAAGATGCCGCGCGGGCCCGAGCTGTTCAGCACGGAGCCGTAGGTGGTGAAGATACCCGTGGCGATCGAGACGAAGCCGAAGGCCATGGCGAAAGAGGCGTACCGGCTCAGCTCCCGGCGCATCTCCTGCTTGTAGCCGGAGCCCGTTGTGGATGACGGGTCGTCACCCTGTACGACATCGGTCTTGGTCGTGACCATGGCACTGCTGTCCTTTCGGAAACTACCGCTCGTTACGGAAACTGCCGTTCGCTGCACGGGGCGCGTCTCGCACGGAGACATCGCCGAGGAGAGAGCGCCGAGGCGCTCAGGAGTGTCAGGCCGAGATCACCACTGCGCCCGACTGCTCGATGACCGAAGCCAGGGACGGTTCGGGCGCCTGGTCGGTGATCAGGCCGGTGCAGTCGTCGAATCCGCAGACGCGGTGCGGAGCCACCCGTCCGAGTTTGCTCCCGTCGGCCAGGACGTAGCTGAGCGCGCTGCGGGCGAGGATCGCGCGCTTGGTCGCGTTCTCCTCGAAGTAGAAGTCGGTCATCCCGGCGGAGCTGTCGACACCGCCGGAGCCGAGAAACGCCATGTCGGCGTAGAGGCCGTTGAAGAAGTCCACTGTCAGCGGGCCGGAGCAGACCAGGTCGCCGCCCCGGATTCGTCCGCCGGGAACCAGCACGTCGACATGGGGGCGGGTGGACAGCTCGGCCGCGACGAGCAGGGACGGGGTCGCCACCGTCCCCCGGAAGTCCGGTGCCAGGGCGCAGGCGACCTGCAGAGCCGTCGTGCCGACGTCGATCACGACGGTCATGCCGGAGCGGACCAGGTCCGCCGCGGCTCGCCCGATCGCCGTCTTGGCCTGCTGCTGCGAGGCGGACCGCTCCGTGAAGGATGCCTCTTCGCCGCTCAGGCCGCGGACGACGGACAGCGCTGCCGCACCGCCGCGCACCCGCATGAGATGCCCCTGCTTCTCCATCTGTGCCAGATCCCGGCGCACGGTCTCGGCCGAGACGCCGAGCTGCTCGGCCAGACTCTCGGTGCTGATCGTGCCGCTGCGCTCCACGGCGGTGGAGATCCGACGGTGGCGTTCGGCTGGCAGCATCCCGGCAACCTCGCTGACTGGTTTCGTGGAAAAGTGACTGGAGATGCCTGAAAGTGTGGACGCGTGACCGAAAATCGTCAAGAGTTGGCGTGTAATTCACCTGTCTCCCGCGCCGTGACCCGATCGGCGGGCATGTGACGCGGTTTCCGGCTCTGCCCGCCCGGCCCGGCCCGGCCGGCGTGTCGGTCCTGGAGCCGGGGGCCCACCCCTACGGGACGGGGAAGGTGCGCCCGGGTGGTGTCATACCGAAGAGGTAGGTGGAGTTGCTCCCCGGGAGTGACGATTGCGCGCCGCAGGTTTGGTCAGATGGGGAACGACCACTCCTGAACGAATCGGTGAGAATGGCGGCACGGAGTGGACGAGTGCATCCGGACGGAAGCCGCCGACCACGGAGGTAGGGCACACATGGCACCGAACGACAGCGTAGAGACCAACGGCGGGACCAGGGGCGCAGCCGCGGGCCGTCGAAAGGCGGCGCGCTACATCGTCCCGGTCACGGTGGCGGGAGTGGCGGCCGCGACGATCGGGCTCGTCCCGGCGCTCGCGAGCACCGGTGACCCCGATCTGCCGAAGATCACCGCACAGCAGCTCATCGAGAAGATAGCCGCTTCGGACACCCAGCAGCTCTCCGGCACGGTGAAGATCAGCACGGACCTCGGCATCCCGTCGCTCGGCGGTCTGGCCGGCTCCTTCGTCCAGGGCGACACCGGCAGCGCCAAGGGCGATTCGACCGCCGACCCGCAGACGAAGATGACGGAGCTGGCGTCCGGCACGCACACCCTGCGGGTGGCCGCCGACGGCCCCGACAAGCAGCGGGTGTCGATCCTGGAAAACGCGGCGGAGTACAGCCTGATCCACAACGGTGATCAGGTCTGGGCGTACGACAGCGGGACCAACCAGGCCTACCACGCCACCGAGGACGGGAGCGGGAAGGAGTCCGGGCACTCGACCCGGGCTCCCGAGGGCGTGCCGACCACGCCGAAGGCGCTCGCCGAACAGGTCCTGAAGGCCGCCGGCCCCACCACATCGGTGACGGTCGACGGCACGGCGCAGGTCGCCGGACGTGACGCGTACAAGCTGCTCATCAAGCCCAGGCAGAGCGGCTCCACGATCGGCTCGGTCACGGTCGCGGTCGACGCGAAGACCGGTGTGCCGCTGAAGTTCACGCTGCTTCCGAGCAGTGGTGGCAAGGCCGTCGTCGACGCCGGCTTCACCAAGGTCGACTTCGCGAAGCCGGCCGCCTCCTCGTTCACGTTCACCCCGCCCAAGGGTGCCGAGGTGACCGAGGCCGACGACGCGAAGGCACAGCGCAAGACCGACGGGGCAGGGGGCCTGGGCATGTTCCCGGGCGCCGAGGGACTGGGCGCCGGGGGCCAGGGCTCCAAGGACACGAAGGTCATCGGTGAGGGCTGGAACGCGATCGCCGAGATCAGGACCCCGGGCGGCACCGGACTCCCCACGAAGGCGTCGGGTGACGTACCGGCCGAGGCGCAGCAGTTCCTGGACTCGCTGGGCGACAAGGTCTCCGGAAAGTTCGGCTCGGGCACGGTCTTCAAGACCCGCCTGGTCAACGCGCTGATGACGGAGGACGGCACGGTGTACGTCGGCGCGGTCACGTCGGACGCGCTGGTCAAGGCGGCTGACAACGCCGCCTGACGCCGGGGCGCGTCGCGCTTCCCGCCGCAGGCCACCCGCCCCGCCGTACCCTCCGTACGGCGGGGCGGTCCGCTGAGGCGCTGTCCGGCCCTGATCCGCCGGACAGGCCCTACCCGACCCATGGGGGAGTACGCATGACAGAGCCTGGGACCGTGACCGAGCCGAGGGCGGTGACCGACCCCGGGGCCGTGATCGAGACACGGGGTCTCACCAAGCGGTACCGCGGCGGCCAACTCGCCGTCGACGGCCTCGACCTCAGCGTCCCCGGCGGCAGTGTCTTCGGATTCCTCGGCCCCAACGGCTCGGGGAAGACCACGACCATCCGGATGCTGATGGGCCTGATCGACCCGACGTCCGGCACCGCGCAGGTCCTCGGCCACCCCATGCCGGGCGCGGCCCGCGCCGTACTTCCGCAGGTCGGAGCCTTGATCGAGGGGCCCGCCCTGTACGGCTTCCTGAGCGGCCGGGACAATCTGCTGCGCTACGACTCCGCCGACCCGACCGCCGATCCGCGCACCCGCCGGGACCGGGTCGGGCAGGCCCTGGACCGGGTCGGGCTCGCCGCGGCGGCCGGCAAGAAGGCCAAGGCGTACTCGCTCGGCATGAAGCAGCGCCTCGGGCTCGCCGCCGCCCTGCTCCAGCCGCGCCGCCTGCTCGTCCTGGACGAGCCGACGAACGGCCTGGACCCGCAGGGCATGCGCGAGATCCGTGCCCTGGTCAGAGAACTGGCGGCGGAGGGCACCACCGTCTTTCTCTCCTCCCACCTCCTCGACGAGATCGAGCAGGTCTGCACACATGCCGCGGTGATGGCCAGGGGCCGGCTGATCACCCAGGGCCCGGTCGCGGATCTGGCGGCCGGGGCGCGCGGCCGGCTGGCCGTGACCACCCCCGACCCGGGGGAAGCCGCCCGCGTCCTCAAGGAGCTGGGCGTCACCGGTATCACGGTCGACGGCGACCGGGTGAGCGCCGAGGCCCCGCCGGGAGACGTCGAACTCGCGGACCTCAGTGCGGCGCTGGTGCACGCCGGCGTACGCCTGCGGTCCTTCGGCGTCGAACGGGCCTCGTTGGAGGACGCCTTTGTCGCACTCACCGGAGAGGGTTTCGATGTCGCAGGCTGAAGCCGTAATCGTAGGGGCGGGCAGGGCGCGCAATCCGCTGTGGACCTTCGGAATCCTCCGCTCCGAACTGACCACCACACTCCGCCGCTGGCGCACCCTCGCGCTGCTCGGGGTGCTGGCCGCCGTTCCCGTGCTGATCGGGATCGCGGTGAAGATCGAGACGAATCACGGCTCCTCGCCCGGACCGGGCGGTGGCGGGGGAGGCCCCGCTTTCCTCTCCCAGGTCACCAACAACGGCCTGTTCCTGGTCTTCGCGGCCCTCGCCGTGACGCTCCCGGTCTTCCTCCCGATGGCCGTCGGGGTCGTCGCGGGCGACTCGATCGCGGGCGAGGCCAACGCCGGCACCCTGCGCTATCTGCTGGTCGCCCCGGCGGGCCGGACCCGGCTGCTGCTGACGAAGTACGCCTCCGTCCTCACGTTCTGCCTGGTCGCGACCCTGGTCGTGGCCCTCTCGGCGCTCGCCGTGGGCGCGCTGCTGTTCCCGGTGGGTGAGGTCACCACCATCTCGGGGACCCGGATCGGGTTCGGCGAAGGGCTGCTGCGGGCCGGACTGATCGCGGTGGTGGTCGCGGCGTCACTGATCGGATTCGCGGCGATCGGTCTGTTCATCTCGACCCTCACCAGCAGCGGGATCGCGGCCATGGCCGCCACTGTCGGGATGCTGATCACCGTGCAGATCGTGGACACGATCCCGCAGCTGAGCGGCATCCATCCGTATCTCTTCCCGCACTACTGGATGTCGTACGCGGACCTGCTGCGCGACCCCGTGTACTGGGACGAGGTGGTCAAGAACCTGGGACTGCAGGGCTTGTACGCGGCGGTGTTCGGCTCGGCGGCCTGGGCCCGCTTCACGGCGAAGGACATCACCGCCTGACGCACGGCACTTCGCACTCGCGCCGTCGGCCGGGCGAGCCGTCCCCCGATCGGCTCGTCGCGGCACGAACGGCACGAACGGTGCGAACAGCAGGAACGATACGACACGGCACGTTCCGTTTCCGCCTCAGTATTGTTCGACTTCTGGCGACGGACTGTCAACAAGGATTGGCTCAAATACACCTATGCTCACCGAATGATCACATCGCCGAGTTCACTGCGTCGCAGCGAGAGATCACGACGGGCGATCCTGGAAGCCGCCCTCGAGCTGTGTACGGAGAAGGGGTACGGCCGGGTCACGGTCGAGGCCATCGCGGCCAGAGCGGGTGTCAGCAAGAAGACGATCTACCGTTGGTGGCCGTCGAAGAGTGCGGTGATGCTGGAGGCGTTCACCGACGCGCTGGTCGGCACGACGCCGTTCGTCGACACCGGCGACATCGCCGCCGATCTGCGCGCCAATGTGATGGGCGCGGTGAAGCTGCTCTCCACACCGCCCTACGGCCCCGCGTACGCCGGGATTCTCTCCGAGGTCCACCACGACGACGCACTCGCGGAAACAGTCAGAACGAAACTGATCGACCCCCGCTTCAACGAGGCGGTCGCCCGCCTGCGCCGGGCGCAGGAGCAGGGCCAGATCCCACCGGGCGCCGATCTTCCGCTGGCGGTGGAGATGCTGTACGGGCCGGTGTACTACCGCCATGTGCTGCGCAAACCGGTGCAGGACGAGGAGACGATCGCGGCACTGGTCGCGCATGTGCTGCGGGCGCTGGGGGCCCCGGAGGTGCCGGAGGTGCTCCCGCCGGGGGGCGGGAACGGCTGAGAACTGCTTGCGGAACGATCACCGGGATCCGTACACCCGCTCCAGCACTTCCGCCACCCCGTCGCCCTCGTTCGACGACGTCACCTCGTCCGCCGCGGCCCGGAGGTCCGGATGGGCGTTGGCCATGGCGACGCCGTAACCGGCCGCGCGGAACATCGGCAGGTCGTTGGGCATGTCTCCGAAGGCGATCGTGGTGCCCGCGTCCACGCCCAGGAACTCGGCCGCCAGCGCGAGCCCGCTGCCCTTGTCGACACCGTACGGCTGCAGTTCGACGGTGCCGGGGCCGGAGAGCGTGACGGAGGCGAGATCGCCGACCGCCGTACGGGCCGCCTCGGCCAGCGCGTCGTCCGTGAGCTCCGGGTGCCGGATGAGGACCTTGATGACGGGTGCGGACCACAACTCGTGCCGATGACACGTCCGTTGGGCGGGAAGCGTGGGGTGGGGCATCCGATATCCCGGCTCGATCAGTGTCCGGCCCTCGGTCCCGTCCTGGTCCACGGCCGCGTGGACCGGTCCCACCTGGGCCTCGATCTTGCCGAGCGCGGTGTCGGCCGCCTCCCGGTCCAGGGGGAGCGTGCGTACCATCCGCCCGGACCCGGCGTCGTACAGCTGAGTCCCCTGCCCGCAGACCACCGGCCCCCGGTAGCCCAGCCCGTCGAGCAGCCCCCTTATGCCTGGCACGGGCCGCCCGGTGACCACGAGATGCCGCGCCCCGGCCCGTACGGCCAGGGCGAGCGCGGCGCGGGTGCGGGGGCTCACGGTGTCGTCGCGGCGCAGCAGGGTGCCGTCCAGGTCCGTGGCGACGAGGGCATATGCGGGCGGGATGGGCATGGATCAAGCCTAAGGTCCGCCCGGGTGCGCGCACTTCGGCGTTGACAGGCGATGGCCGGCTGCGTGTAATGAGACCGGTGTCGCGTGACGCCGGCCAAAGAGCAGTGGGCCGGCCGGTGGTCGGGCGAACACCCTTCATCCGAGGGGTCCGTGATGAGTTCATACTCCGCGCCCTGTACATGACGTAGCGCAGCAGCCGCACGCCATCATCTGCCGTTCGCGCGTCCCGGCGCCGTCATGTGCGCCGCCCCGACGCCAAGTCCTGTGATCGCGCACCGTGGGTGCCGCCGGGCCGAGTCCGGCGGTCGGCCGTGCGGTGGCTCCGTTCCGTGCGCAGCACGATCAGTCGTTCCCGCAGTCACTGCGGGCTTCATCCGCATCTTCCGGAGACACAGAACCGTATGCCCACATCCTTCAATCAATCAGTCATCGAGGAGTTCCGCGCCAATGGAGGGAAGGTCGGTGGCCCCTTCGAGGGCGGCGATCTGCTCCTGCTGACGACCACCGGCGCGAGGTCGGGGAAGGAGACCACCACTCCTCTCGGCTATGTCCGCCACGGCGACTCGCTGCTGATCGTCGGCTCCAACCTCGGTGCCCCGACCCACCCCGACTGGTACCACAACCTGCTCGCCCACCCCGTGGTACGGGTGGAGGTCGGCACCCGTACCTTCCAGGCCCTCGCGGTTCCCGCCGAGGGAGCGCGGCGCGAGGAACTGTTCGCACACGCCGTGGAAGCGGCGCCCGGATACGGCGACTACCAGGCCAGGACCACCCGGTCCCTGCCGGTCGTGGTGCTGGAGCGCGCCGAGCCCGACGGCTGGGAGGGCCCCCGCGAGGTCAACAGCCTTGCCGACAAGGTCATGGAGGTCCACACCTGGCTGCGGGGCCAGTTGCGCCAGGTGAAGGCGGAGGCCGATGCCCACTTCATCGCACGGGCGGCCCACCGGGGCCCCGGTGAACCGCCGGCCCCGAGCCTGGGGCTCCGGATCAGGCAGCGCTGCCTGGCGTTCTGCCAGGCCCTGGAGTTCCACCACGCCGGCGAGGACGCGCATCTGTTCCCCGGAATCGCCCGCCACCACCCGCACTTGACCGACACCTTCGCCCGGCTCGCCGACGAACACCGCACGGTCGCACGCATCCAGGGCGAGTTGGCAGCCCTGCTGGCGGGCATCGGCATCACCGAACCCGAGCGCTTCCACTCCGAGCTGGCCCGGATGTCGACGGAGCTGAACGCGCACCTCGACTACGAGGAGGAGCAGATCCTTCCCCTGCTGGCCGATGTCCCATGGCCGCCGGTTCCTCCGGTTCCTCCGGTTCCTCCGGCTCCTCGCGAGTAGGAATCGAGGATCTCCCCACGCCCTCCGTGCCGGCGTGGCGATCTCCGGACTCGGCGGGCGGCGGTCGGCGCGGGAGCCACGCCGCACAGCCGCCCGCCGTGCCCGGCCTCCCGCGCCCGGCACGGGAGCGGTCCCGGTGCCCGGCAGCAATGAAGAACCCCGCACCGGCAGTACCGCCCGAGGCTATTGCACGCAGAACTCATTGCCCTCGGGATCGGCGAGGACGGTCCACGTGCCGCCCGGTTCCTCGACCCTGCGGAGCACCCTCGCGCCCAGCCCCTCCAGCCGTGTCACTTCTGCCTCGCGTCGCTCCGGGCCCGCGTGCACGTCGAGGTGGAGCCGGTTCTTCACGGTCTTGGCCTCCGGTACGCGCTGGAACAGCAGCCGTCGCCCGAGGCCGATTCCGCTCTCCTTCTCGTACGGATCGTCAGGGTGACGGACCGCCACGAGGTCGCGCCAGGCGCGGCGGCCGTCGACCAGGACCGTCGCCTCCTCCGGCGCCGCGCCGAGGCCGAGAACCCGCTCGACCAGTGCGCTGTTGTCCTCGACCAGGTAGCCGAGGGCCTCGCCCCAGAAGGCGGCCTGGGCGTGCGGGTCGGCCGAGTCGATGACGAGCTTCCAGTTCAGGGTCATGGGTACCGTTTATAGTGGTTACATGACCGACTCGGCAATGGGCGCACCGGGGCTGACTCTCCGCCCACGGGCAGGCCGTCCCTATCGCTTCGATCCGGGCGCCCTGTGCCTGGAGTTGCTGCCCACCGGCGGGTATGCGCGGTACGCGGCGTACGAGGTGCTGCACACCCCCGCCGACCTGGTGCGATGGGCGGGCGAGAGCCGGCTGCCGGACGGCCTGTCCCTTTCGGTGAGTACGGAGGAGCTGCGGCGGGCCCACGAGTTGCGCGCCGCCCTCTGGAACCTGGCCGTCGCTCGCGCACACGGCCGCCCCTTCGACCCGGCGGACCTCACCACGGTGAACGCTGCGGCGGCCGAGCCCCCGCTCGTCCCTCGTGTCGCCGTGGACTCCGGCACCCTCGCCTGGGGCCCGGATGCCACGGGAACGGCCCTTCTGTCGACCGTCGCCCGCGATGCGGTGGAGCTGTTCACCGGCCCGTACGCCGACCGCATCCGTGAATGCGGCTCCGACAACTGCAAGTTGCTCTTCGTCGACACCTCACGGCCGGGCAGGCGGCGGTGGTGTGCGATGGAGCGCTGCGGAAACCTCCACAAGGTACGGGCCCACCGCGCCCGGCATGCCACGGCCGACAACTGAGGACTCATGCCGACACCTCGGCTGTCCCGCGGCCGCCCATGGCGGTCGCGGACCATACGGGACCATGCGTCAGGCGTCACGCCGGCGCAGGACCAGGTAGCCGCCTGTCAGAGCGGCGGCAGTCCAGGCCAGCAGGATGACGAGAGCCGTCCCGGAACCGTAGTCGGGGCCGAATCGTCCGTCGCCGGGCGGTCCGGCAATGCGCATCAGTTCCAGGCCGGCCTGGTCGGGCAGGTACTGCAGGACGGGCTTCAGGACGGGGACGTTGCCGAGTCCTTGGGCGCCGAGGAACAGCATCGGGAGCAGGACGCCCAGCGAGATTGCCGAGCTGCGCACGATGGTCGCGATTCCCATGGAGAAGGTGCAGATCAACGTCAGGTAGGCAATGGCGCCGACAAGGGCGGTCGGGATCCCGTCCGCAGTGAGCGTGGTGCCGTACGGGCCGAGGGCCGCCTGCGCCCCGGCGAACGTGACGATGACGGTGACCGTCGAGCCGGCGAGGGCAGCCAGCGTCCCGACCAGCACCTTGCCGCCGTAGAGCAGACCACGCCGGGGCACCGCGGACAGCGACGCCCGGATCGATCCGGATGAGTACTCGGAGCCGACGAGCAGGACGCCGAACACAACCAGGGCGAGCTGTCCGAGGGTCACGCTGTACAGGCCGGCAACCAGTGGATCGAAGTTGACGACGTGCTCGATGTTGCTGCGCCAGTTGAGCGCGATGAGGGTGCCGAGGCCGGTGCTGAGCGCGAAGGCCAGCGGCAGGGTGAGGCTGGTCGAGCGTACGGTCCACGCCTTGGTCCATTCGGAGGCGAGAACCGCTCGGGGCGAATTGCTGGTCATCGGGGTGTTCCTCCCGGCAGTTCTGCCCGGTATTCGACCGTGTCGGCGGTCAGCCGCATGAACGCCTCTTCGAGAGACGCGGTACTCCGCGTCACCTCGTGCACCGTCACCGCGTGCGCTGCGACAAGTTCGCCGATCCGCTCCGCGGCGGCGGCCACATTCAGGCTGCCGTCGGCGCAGTCGGTGACCGTGATTCCTGCGCCGGCCAGCACTTCGCGCAGCCGCTGCGGTTCAGGCGTGCGCACCTGCACGCCCGCGTCCGTGTGCCTGTCGATGAATGCGGTCATGCTGGTGTCCGCGAGGAGCCGACCGCGGCCGATGACGATGAGGTGGTCCACGGTGAGCGCCGCCTCGCTCATCAGGTGGCTGGACACCAGGACGGTGCGCCCTTGTGCCGCCAGGTCCCGCATGAGCTGCCGGATCCACAGGACGCCTTCCGGGTCGAGCCCGTTGACAGGCTCGTCGAGCACCAGGACGGCGGGGTCGCCGAGCAACGCCGCGGCGATTCCCAGCCGCTGACTCATACCCAGCGAGAACGTCCTCGCCCGACGGCGCGCGGCGCTTCGCAGGCCGGCCAGCTCGACCACCTCATGGACGCGACGCGGCGGGATCCCGTTGCTGCGGGCCAGACACCGCAGATGGTTCAGCGCGGTTCGGCCAGGGTGCACCGCCTTGGCGTCGAGCAGCGCACCCACCGTACGCAGCGGGTCGTGAAGCCGCTGGTACGGTGCGCCGTCGATGCGTACCTCGCCGGTCGTCGGCCGGTCCAGGCCCAGCATCATGCGCATCGTGGTGGACTTCCCGGCGCCGTTGGGGCCCAGGAATCCGGTCACCCGGCCGGGCCGTACCTGGAAGGTGAGCCCCTCCACAGCGGTGGTTCTCCCGTAGCGCTTGGTCAGGTCGGTTACTTCGATCATGCCGGTGATGGTCCGCGACGCGAGGCGCCCGCCGCATCCGGCTCGGGGCTGACTGTCCTTCCTCCACCCGCGGGTGGAGGCTGACCGTCACGCGCGGCCGCGCATCCGACTGCAGGAGGAGCGGCTGCGACAACCCCTGGACGGAAGTGGAGCGCCGTACGCCTGGATAGGGTCGAGCGGTGCAAGCAGGTACTGCGGTGGACCCCGACCATCCGATCCTGGCCCGGCGGCTGAGCCGACGCCAACTCATTGCCCTGGACTGCGTGTTCGTGCTCGTCTACGCGGTCGCGCTGCTGTTGACCGGGCCGACGGCCATCTCGTCGTCGTCCGCGCCGCCGCCCCCGGCCCCGGTGCCGTGGGAGCGGCTCGCGCTCATAGCCGCGGCCACCGCGCCTGTCGCCGTACGGCGGATCTGGCCGTTGCCCGTGTTCGTTGTCGTGCTGGCGGTGACCGTCGTGGCCGTCGTACGGGACGCGGCGTGGGACCCGTTCCTGTCGGCGGCGTTCGCTATCTACACCGTCGCTGTCATGATGCCGTTGCGCCGTTGGTGGCAACGATGGCTGCCCGGCCTGACGATCGCCGTGCTGACCGCGGCCGGCGCTGTCGGAGTGGCGCGTGCCGGCGAAGCGTACTGGTGGCGCGACGGCCCGGGTCTGCTGTTGCTCGGCTTTGCCGCACTGCTCGGTGCCTGGGAGCTGGGGCGCGCCGCGCGGCAGAGGCGCGCATTCGCCGTCCGGGCGGCCGAGCAGCTCGCGCAGCGGGCCGTCACGGAGGAACGCCTGCGGATCGCCCGCGAACTGCATGACGTCGTCACGCACAGCATGGGCCTGATCGCGGTCAAAGCCGGCGTTGCCAACCACGTGCTGCATATCAGGCCGCAAGAGGCGTACGACGCACTGCAGGTCATCGAGCGCACGAGCCGCATCGCGCTGAACGACATGCGCCGGATGCTCGGTGTGCTGCGCACCTCCGAAGACGAGCGGCAGGCGGCGGCTCTTGGCCCGGTTCCCAGCGCCGTTGCTCTCCCCGAGCTCGTCGGGCAGGCCGGCGCGCAGCTGACCATGCGCGGTGTCGAAAGCCTGCCCGGCGGAGTCGCGCTGGCCGTCTACCGGATCGTGCAGGAGGCGCTCACCAACGTTGCCAAGCATGCCGGCCCGGCAACCCGCTGCCGGGTGGTGGTCGATGCGAACGGCCACGACGTCCGGCTCGCCGTCATCGACGATGGAGGTGACCGGGCGACCCTCGCGACGACACCCGGCGGTCATGGCATCGTCGGCATGCGCGAACGCGTCGCCGTGTACGGCGGCACTTTCACCGCCGGACCGCGTCCGGAGGGAGGCTTCGCGGTGCACGTGTCCCTGCCGTACCAGGAGGACGAATGATCCGGCCCGCCGATCCGCCCGGTAACCCGGTCCGGGTCCTGATCGCGGACGACCAGGCGCTGCTGCGCGGCAGTCTGCGAGTTCTCGTCGATGCCGAGCCCGGCCTGGTGACCACGTCGGAGGCGGCGACCGGGACGGAGGCGGTGCGGTTTGCCGAGCAGGATCAGCCGGACGTGGTCCTGATGGACGTGCGGATGCCCGGGATGGATGGCATCGAGGCGACCCGGCGGATCTGCGGCTCTCCCGGGACCGCGAACGTCAAAGTGCTGATCCTGACGATGTTCGACCTGGACGAGTACGTCTACGCCGCGCTGCGAGCCGGCGCCAGCGGCTTCCTGCTCAAGGACACGCCGCCCGGCGAGCTGCTCGCGGCGATACGGGTCATCGCCGCCGGCGAGGCGCTGCTGGCACCGGCCGTGACGCGACGCCTGATCGCGGAGTTCGTCCGCCGCCCGGAGCCCTCGCGACCGCTGCGTCGCACCCTGGACGGCGTGACCGAGCGCGAACGCGAAGTCCTCACCCTCATCGCCTGCGGTCTGTCCAACACCGAGATCGCCGAACGGCTGTATCTCGGCATTGCCACCGTGAAGACCCACGTCAGCCACCTGCTCACCAAGCTCGCTTGCCGCGATCGCGCCCAACTGGTGATCGTCGCGTACGAGAGCGGCCTGGTCACGGTGGCACGACCACCGCTCGGTTCCTGAGGGGGTGGCCCGGGGCCCCCGTCGCAGTGCGGACGGGGGCCCCGGGCCAGGCGAAGTGCTGACGCCTCGCCATGTTCCGCCACGCCCCGGCACCATCACGCAACCGCCGGGCGCAGCCGGGTAAGGGGTCCCCCACCGCTACGCCGTCATGCTGCGTACTTGGGCTTGATCGTGAGGCCGTGGACGACAGTGCCGGGGAAGCGTTTCTCCAGGTACTCCTCGATGGCGTGGACGCGGTACGTGGCGATCGTGCGATCGGTGCGGCGGACGTCGGCCGTCGCACCGGAGCGCAGGGAATCGAGGCCGGACGGGTGGACCTGCTCCACGCTGTCGTCCGTGTGCGTGGTGGGCGAGGTTCCGCAGACGAGGAAGGACAGCGTGGACAGGGCCGCGGTGGCGGTGCGCAGGAGCACGCGGGAGTTCCCGGACGTGCGCGTAAATCGGCTCATAACATGTCAGGAAAATATGAGCATGCGGTAGTTCCGGGATTGCTCGCCGTGACGCGCTCAAAGCCGCCTGAATGCCGTACCGCTCAGGTGGTCCAGGTAGTCCATGACAGCCCGGCCGTCGTCGGCCGGCGCGATCAGCCCCACGTGGTTGTCCGGGCGGACCAGGACGAGGGTGTCGGCGCCCGTTTCGATGCCGTACGCCGAGCGGGCGTGGCCTGCGTCGTCGGTCAGGCCGTGCCGTGCCTCCGCGTCCACCCCGTACGCCCGCACCGCGTCGCCGTACGTCGTTTCCGTCGCCCGCAGCGCGTCCGTCGTGGCCGGGCCGAAGCCCAGCAGGGTGAAGTGCGGTCCGGCGAACGCCTCGAACAGCCGGGCCGGTGCGCCCGTCCCGGCGTCGCGGCAGGGGGCGTCCGGGGCGCGGTCGCCCGCTCGCAGGCGGGCGGTGGAGCCTGCGGGGGAGAGGGAGCTCCAGCGGTAGCCCAGGCCGAGGCCCGTGGTCTCCCCGGTGAACGCCGAGTCCAGGCCGCCGCCCGGCTGCCTGATCGCATCGAGGGTGACCCGCAGTCGCTCGGAGCTGATGTCCAGCGCCCAGGAGGCCACGGGCAGCCGCTCCTCCTCGTACGTGTCCAGCAGGCCGGGAGCGGCCTGGCCGGTGACGACCCGGGCGAGCTTCCAGCCCAGGTTGAACGCGTCCTGGATCCCGGTGTTCATGCCCAGTCCGCCCGCGATGGAGTGCACATGCGCGGCGTCCCCGGCCAGCAGTACGCGACCCACCCGGTAGCGGTCGGCCATGCGCTCGTTGACCCGGTACGTGGACAGCAGGGTGGCCTGCGTCAGGCGGGCGCCCGGCAGTCCGGTGTGCTTGGCGAAGAGCCGCCGGAAGCTCTCCAGCGAGGGCGGTACGGGGGCGCCCGCCCGGTCCCGCTCCGGCCCCGCCTGGAACCACCAGCCCGAGCGCGTACCCGGGATCGGGCACAGCATCACGGCGCCGTCCTCGTCGAACCACTGGTGCCAGTAGCCGCGGTCGGGGCCGTCCGCCTCCACGTCCCCGCAGACCATCATCTGTTCCTCGGTCGTTTTCCCCTCGAAGCGGACGCCGAGCAGCTTGCGCACCGGGCTGTGGCCGCCGTCGCAGCCCACCACGTACCGCGCCTCGATGCTCCGGCCGTCTGCGAGCCCGACGGTCACCGAGTCGGAGCCCGCCGTCAACCGATCGGCTTCCGCGTCGAGTTCGACGTGCACTCCGTACTCCGCCAGGCGGTCCCGCAGGATCTCCTCCAGCCGCCACTGGGCGATCAGCCACCCCCGGTCGTACGGGGTGTCCGGAGTCGGGTGCGACGCCCCGAACGGGTCGGTGTCGGCGATCGGCAGCCCGTTCCGGTATTTGCGCATGGGCAGTGGCGCCGAGCCCGCGGCCAGGACCCTGTCCACCACGCCGAGGTCCTCCAGGACCTCCAGGGAGCGGGGGTTGGGGCCCTTGGCCCGTGAACTGCGCGGAAACTCCGGGGACTTGTCGATGATCCGTACGTCGATGGAGCGCCGGGCCAGATCGCAGGCCAGGGTCAGACCGGTCGGCCCCGAGCCGACGATCAGTACGTGGGTGGTGGGCGCGGATGCGGGCATGGAGGCTCCTCGGTTACGGGTCCGTGGACCCCCAGAGAAACGCAACCAAGTCAAAAAAGCAACTCAGTAACTAAAATTGTGCGTCCGCGGCCTCGCGGGCGTCGTAGGCGGCGCGCGCCATCGCGATCTCGCCCCGGTGCTCCTGTGTCCAGGTGACGAGCGCCCGGATCGTGGTGTGCAGCGTGCCTCCGAGCGGTGTCAGCTCGTACTCCACGCGCGGCGGCACCACGGTGTGGACCGTCCGCTCGACCGGTCCGTCGCGCTCCAGCTGGCGCAGGGTGACCGTCAGCATCCGCCGGCTGATGCCGTCGATCTCGCGACGGGCTGGGTGAAGCGGAGCCTGCGCCTGGAGTACGCGGCGACCGACGGCGTACCGGACCGGGAACAGGGCCTGGCGGGCGGGCTGCTGCACACCTCGACCCGGTTCGGCTCGGCGGTCGGGATCTCGGCGGTGACGGCGGTGTACGGGATCGCGTCGGCGGGTACGGACGGCTCGCCCGGAGCCTCCCTGGCGGCCTGTCGGGCGGCGCTCGTCGTCTTGGTGGTGATGGTGGCGGCGGGGGCGCTGGTCACTTCGCTGGGGTTGCGGCGGAGGAGGACGAAGCGGAATCCCCGGCCGTCGGTGTCTGCTGCGCCGCCAGCCGGGCCGCACGAGTCTGCGCCTGCGCCCTCGTCCGCCGCGCCGTCCGGAACGCGTCCCAGGTCAGCAGGGTGAGCGCCAGCCACACCAGGGCGAACCCGGCCCACCGCTCCGGCGGCATCTCCTCGTGGAAGTACAGGATGCCGAGGATGAACTGGAAGACCGGCGCCAGATACTGCAGCAGGCCCAGCGTGGAGAGCGGTACGCGGATGGCCGCCGCTCCGAAAAGGACGAGCGGCGTGGCTGTGACGACACCCGTCGCGGCCAGCAGCGCCGAATGACCGAGGCCCTCGGAGGTGAACGTCGCATCGCCCTGCGCGCCCAGCCACAGCAGATAGCCGAGCGCGGGCACGAACAGTACGGCGGTCTCGGCGGTGAGCGACTCCAGGCCGCCCATGTTGACCTTCTTCTTCACCAGGCCGTATGTCGCGAAGGAGAACGCCAGTGTCAACGAGATCCACGGCGGCCGTCCGTACCCGATCGCCAGCACGAGCACCGCCGCGACACCGGTGCCGACCGCCACCCACTGCGCGGGGCGCAGCCGTTCGCCGAGGAGCAGAACGCCCATGGCGATGGTGACCAGCGGATTGATGAAGTAGCCGAGCGAGGCCTCGACGACATGGCCGTTGTTCACGGACCAGATGTACAGACCCCAGTTGACCGTGATCACGGCCGCGGCGACCGATATCAGGCCGAGCTTCTTCGGCTGCCGTACCAGCTCACCGATCCAGGACCAGCGGCGCAGCACCAGCAGTGCGATGCCGACGAACCCGAGGGACCAGACCATGCGATGGGCGAGGATCTCGATCGCGCCGGCGGGCTTCAGCAGCGGCCAGAACAGCGGGACGACGCCCCACAGGCCGTAGGCGCCGATACCGGACAGCAGCCCGGCCCGTTGTTCATTTGTTCCCTTCACGGGCCCTCCCGGCACGTCTGTGTCAACTGCTCCGCCGACTGCACGACGGTAGCGCCGGGAGGGCCCCATGTCATAGCCGTATCGCCATACGGTCATGACATGGGGCCCGTGAGGTGCGGGGGAGCGAAGTTGCGTCGCGTCCGCCGTGTCGGTGACGGGGCGGAGTTACGCCGTGGCCACCGTCGCGGCCACCGTCTCGGCGAGCGGCGTCGTCGGCCGGCCGATCAGCCGGGCCAGGTCACCGCTCGTACCGGCGAGCAGTCCGCGCTCGATCGCGGCGTCGACGTCGACGAGGATCGCCGCGAACCCCTCGGGCAGACCGGCGCCGACCAGGATCTCCTGGTGCACGGCGGCCGGGACGTTCTTGTGCACGATCTCCTTGCCGGTGGCCTTGGCGACCTCCGCCGCGTAGTCCGCGAACGACCAGGCGACATCGCCGCTCAGCTCGTAGACCGCGCCGATGTGACCCTCACCGGTCAGCACGGCGGCCGCCGCGGCGGCGTAGTCGGCGCGGGTGGCGGAGGCGACCCGTCCGTCGCCCGCGTTGGCGACGACGGCGCCGTGCTCCAGGACGGGGGCGAGGTTGGCGGTGTAGTTCTCGGTGTACCAGCCGTTGCGCAGGAAGGTGTGCGGCAGCCCGGAGTCGAGGATCAGCTGCTCGGTGACCTTGTGCTCGTCGGCCAGCTTGAAGTCGGCGTCGGGGCCGCCCAGCACGCCGGTGTACGCGAGCTGCGCCACGCCCGCCGCCTTGGCCGCGTCGATGACGGCGGTGTGCTGCGGTACGCGCTTGCCGACCTCGCTGCCGGAGATGAGCAGGACGCGGTCACCGGCCCGGAAGACGTCCTTGAGGGACTCCGGACGGTCGTAGTCGGCGACGCGGAGCTCGACGCCGCGGGCGGCGAGCGGGGCGGCCTTCTCCTCGTTGCGGACGACGGCGGCGATCTCGTTCGCGGGCACGGCGGTGAGCAACTGGTCGATGACGAGACGGCCGAGCTCTCCGGTGGCTCCGGTGACAACGATGCTCATGGGGGGTTTCTCCTCTTTGGGGGCACTGGTCCTTGTTTGGGCTCGCAGACTCACTGTACGGGGTGCACTAACCAATCGAAAGTACCCACTTTGAAGTAAGGTACTGGCATGAGCGTGAGTGACCTGAGCAGGAAGCCCGATGTGAACCGGCAGATGTGCCCCTCCCGGCTGGTGCTCGAACATGTCACCAGCCGCTGGGGCGTCCTGGTCCTCGCCGCCCTGCTGGAGCGCTCGTACCGCTTCAGCGAGCTGCGCCGCGAGGTCGGCGGCGTCAGCGAGAAGATGCTGGCCCAGACCCTCCAGACGCTGGAGCGCGACGGCTTCGTGCACCGGGACGCGAAGCCGGTGATCCCGCCGCGGGTGGACTATTCGCTCACCGGGCTGGGCCGGGAGGCCGCCGAGCAGGTATGGGCGCTGGCCCGCTGGACGGAGCGGCGCCTGGACGCCGTGCACGCGGCGCGCGAGACGTATGACGCCGAGAAGAAGGAGCAGGCTCAGTCCGGCTGAGGCGCGCGGCCCTCCTCCAGCGTCCGCAGCGCCCGCGAGACGTCGAACGGCAGGATCGTCACCGCCACGTGCGGCAGTTGCGCCAGCGTCTTCGCCATCTGCTCACCCGTGCCCCGGTGCAGCAGCTTCCCGAGCGCGTTGCTGTACAGCCGCCGGGGTACCAGCACCGTCAGCCAGGTTTCCCCGTCTTCCGTGGTGCGGGACACGAGCTCCTTCATGGCATGGCGCAGCCGCCGGTCCGGGCATGTCACCAGCTCCAGGGACACGGACGTGGCGGCCGTCGCCTCCCACCGGGCGGCCAGCCGTCTGGCGTACGCCTCGTCGATCGCGAAGTGCACCGCCCGGATCTCGTCCGGGCGCAGCTCATGGGCGTACCGCAGGGCCTTCAGCGTCGCCAGGTCGAGCGTCTCGACGAGGACGAAGACCAGATGACGGCGGAACCGCGACCGGTCGGCGCCCGGAGCGTGGATGCTCTGCAGCACGGCGGCCTCGCGCCGGTACTCGCGGTTGATCCGCATCAGCGCCCACACCCCGAGCGGAAAGACCACCACGACCAGCCAGGCGCCTTCGGTGAACTTGGTGACGGCGAAGATCAGCACCACGGCGGCCGAGATGACCGCGGCGGTCCCATTGACCGCGATCTTGAGCCTGCGGTACGGCTCGCGGCGCCGCAGATGGTACGCGGTGAGGCCGGCCCCCGCCATGGTGAAGGCGGTGAAGACGCCGATCGCGTACAGCGCCACCAGCTTGTCCACGCTGGCGCCGGTCACCAGCAGCAGCGCCAGGGAGACGACAGCCAGCGAGATGATGCCGTTGGAGAACGCCAGCCGGTGCCCGCGCCGGGTCAGCACACGGGGCAGGAACCGGTCCTTGGCGACGAAACTCGCGAGGTACGGAAAGCCGGTGAACGGGGTGTTGGCGCCGGTGTAGAGGACCAGCGCGGTCGCCAGCTGCACGAAGACCAGCCCGGCCGTACCGAGCGGCCCGCCGCCGAACGCGAGATGGGCCTCCTGCGCGATGACGGTGGGCGTGCCGTCGGTGTACGGGACGGCATGGGTGAAGTGCGCCAGCGTGGAGACGCCGAGCACGAGGATGCCGAGCACCGTGCTCATGACGATGAGGGTGCGGCGGGCGTTGCGGCCCTGGGGTTCACGGAACGTGGAGATGCCGTTGGAGATCGCTTCGAGCCCGGTGAGGGACGACCCGCCGTTGGCGAACGAGCGCAGCACGATGAAGAGCGAGGCGCCGTAGAGCCAGCCGTTGCCCGGAGTGCCGAGCGGCACGACCCCGGCGGCGTGCAGATCGGCGCGCGGCAGCTCGCCCGTGAGCCCACGCACCGCCGCGACGAGAAGCACGAGGCCGACGGCGGCCATGAAGAGATAGGCGGGCAGCGCGAAGGCCCGGCCCGCCTCGCGGACCCCGCGCAGATTCCCGTACGCGAGCAGCACGATGACGGCGACGGAGACCGGGAGCTGGAGATGGTCCAGGCCGGTGAAGTCGTTGCCGGCCAGGTGGGCGAGCGAGATCAGGGCGTTGGTGCCGGCCGAGACCTGGACGGCGACGGTGACGATGTAGTCGACGAGCAGCGCCACGGCGGCGATCTGCGCGATGTTGGGCCCGAAGTTCTCCCGGGCGACGACGTACGACCCGCCCGCCCGCGTGTAGATCATCACGACATCGCTGTAGCAGAGCGTGAGAAGGAGCAGTACGAGCAGGATCGCGCCGGTCACCGGCATGAGCAGGGTGAACGCGGCGGCGCCGACGACGGGTACGAGGACCCGGAGCATCTCCTCGGAGCCGTACGCGGACGAACTGATGCAGTCGGAGGCGAGCACCCCGAGCGCCGTCCGGTTGTTCAGCTTCTCCTCGCTGATGCGCTCGGTGGTGAGCGCTCTGCCGAGCAGACGCCGCTTGATGCGGTACGCGGGGCGGTCCAGGGCCATGGCCACATGGTGCGCGGTGGCCGGTCGCACGCCTGACCGCAATCGCCGGACGGGCCGAAATTCAGCCCGTCCGGCGAGGGGAAGTACCCCTGAGGGGTGCCGTCGGCCGATGTACCCCTGGGGTATCAGCTAGCCGACGACCGTCCAGTTGTCGTTGCCCGCGAGCAGTGCGGCCAGGTCGCCCTTGCCGTCCCTCTCGACGGCGGTCTCGAGCTGTTCGGCCATCTGCGTGTCGTAGACCGGCCGGTCGACGCTGCGCAGTACCCCGATGGGGGTCTGGTGCAGGGTGTCGGGGTCGGCGAGCCGGGACAGCGCGAAGGCCGTGGTGGGGCTGGCGGCGTGGGCGTCGTGGACGAGGATCTGCGACCGGTTCTCCTCGGTGACCGCGACGACCTTGAGGTCACCCGTGGCCGGGTCGCGCACGACACCCTTGTCGCTGTCCGAGCCGAAGAGGATCGGCTGCCCGTGCTCCAGCCGGATGACCGCGTTCTGCGCCTGGTCCTTGTCCTTGAGGACCTCGAAGGCGCCGTCGTTGAAGATGTTGCAGTTCTGGTAGATCTCCACCAGCGCCGTGCCCGGGTGGTCGGCCGCCGCGCGCAGCACGCTCGTGAGGTGCTTGCGGTCGGAGTCGATCGTACGGGCGACGAAGGACGCCTCTGCGCCGATGGCCAGGGACACCGGGTTGAAGGGGGCGTCGAGCGAGCCCATCGGTGTCGACTTGGTGATCTTGCCGACCTCGGAGGTGGGGGAGTACTGCCCCTTGGTGAGTCCATAGATCCGGTTGTTGAAGAGCAGGATCTTCAGGTTCACATTGCGGCGCAGCGCGTGGATGAGGTGGTTGCCGCCGATGGACAGCGCGTCGCCGTCGCCCGTGACGACCCAGACGGACAGGTCGCGGCGGGAGGAGGCGAGACCGGTGGCGATGGCCGGGGCGCGGCCGTGGATCGAGTGCATCCCGTAGGTGTTCATGTAGTACGGGAAGCGGGAGCTGCAGCCGATGCCGGAGACGAAGACGACGTTCTCCTTCGCCAGTCCGAGCTCGGGCATGAAGCCCTGCACGGCGGCGAGGACCGCGTAGTCACCGCAACCGGGGCACCAGCGCACTTCCTGGTCGGACTTGAAGTCCTTCATGGACTGCTTGGCCTCGGCCTTGGGCACCAGCTGCAGGAGTTCATTGGTGTCAGGCATCGATGGCCTCCTTGAGAGCCGTCGCAAGCTGCTCGGCCTTGAACGGCATACCGTTGACCTGGTTGTAACTGCGCGCGTCCACCAGGTACTTGGCCCGGATGAGCGTGGCCAGCTGGCCGAGGTTCATCTCCGGCACCACCACCTTGTCGTAACGCTTCAGCACCTCGCCGAGATTCCTCGGGAAGGGGTTGACGTTGCGCAGGTGGGCCTGGGCGATGGGCTGTCCGGCGGCGCGCAGCCGGCGGACGGCGGCGGTGATGGGGCCGTAGGTGGAACCCCAGCCGAGCACGAGCGTCCGCGCCTCGCCCGGATCGTCGACTTCGAGGTCGGGGACCTCGATGCCGTCGACCTTGGCCTGACGGGTGCGGACCATGAAGTCGTGGTTCGCGGGGTCGTACGAGATGTTGCCGCTGCCGTCCTGCTTCTCGATGCCGCCGATGCGGTGTTCGAGACCGGGGGTGCCGGGGACGGCCCACGGGCGGGCCAGGGTCTGCGGGTCGCGCTTGTAGGGCCAGAAGACCTCGGTGCCGTCGGCCAGTTCATGGTTCGTACCGGTGGCGAACTGGACGCGCAGATCGGGGAGTTCGTCGATCTCGGGGATCTTCCACGGCTCGGAGCCGTTGGCGAGATAGCCGTCCGAGAGCAGGAACACCGGGGTGCGGTACGTCAGCGCGATCCGGGCGGCGTCGAGCGCGGCGTCGAAGCAGTCCGCCGGGGTCTTCGGGGCCACGATCGGGACCGGGGCCTCGCCGTTGCGCCCGTACATCGCCTGGAGCAGGTCGGCCTGCTCGGTCTTGGTGGGCAGACCGGTGGACGGGCCGCCGCGCTGGATGTCGATGACGATCAGTGGTAGTTCGAGGGAGACGGCGAGCCCGATGGTCTCCGACTTCAGGGCCACCCCGGGCCCGGACGTCGTCGTCACCGCAAGCGATCCGCCGAACGCGGCGCCCAGCGCGGCGCCGATGCCCGCGATCTCGTCCTCGGCCTGGAAGGTGCGTACACCGAAGTTCTTGTGCTTGCTGAGCTCGTGCAGGATGTCGGAGGCCGGGGTGATCGGGTACGAGCCCAGGTAGAGCGGCAGATCCGCCTGCCGGCCGGCGGCGATCAGCCCGTAGGACAGCGCCAGGTTCCCGGAGATGTTGCGGTACGTACCCGGCGGGAAGGTCTGCGAGGCGGGTGCCACCTCGTAGCTGACCGCGAAGTCCTCCGTCGTCTCCCCGAAGTTCCACCCGGCGCGGAACGCGGTCACGTTCGCCTCGGCGATCTGCGGCTTCTTCGCGAACTTGGCGCGAAGGAACGCCTCGGTTCCCTCGGTCGGCCGGTGGTACATCCAGGAGAGCAGCCCGAGCGCGAACATGTTCTTCGAGCGCTCGGCCTCCTTGCGGGAGAGCCCGAACTCCTTCAGCGCCTCGATCGTGAGGGTGGTCAGCGGCACCGGGTGGACGTTGTACGCCTCCAGCGAGCCGTCCTCCAGGGGACTGGTCTCGTAGCCGACCTTCGCCATCGGGCGTTTGGTGAACTCATCGGTGTTGACGATGATTTCGGCGCCGCGCGGCACATCGCCGATGTTGGCCTTGAGCGCGGCCGGGTTCATCGCGACCAGGACGTTCGGCGCGTCGCCCGGCGTCAGGATGTCGTGGTCGGCGAAATGCAGCTGGAACGACGAAACCCCCGGCAGGGTGCCTGCGGGGGCGCGGATCTCGGCGGGGAAGTTCGGCAGCGTGGAGAGATCGTTCCCGAAGGACGCGGTCTCCGAGGTGAACCGGTCACCGGTGAGCTGCATACCGTCTCCGGAGTCACCCGCGAAGCGGATGATCACCCGGTCCAGGCGGCGGATCTCCTTCTCGCCGGCGCCCGCGTGATCGGGATGGGGGGCACGCGGCCCCCCGACGAGCGCCTCGCTGGCCTCATCGGCCTGTTCGGCTGGGCTACTGACCTGGCTGGTCACTGAACTGGACCTCCCTCGGGGCGGCGGCTCGGGACCCGCCGGCCCGCCGGCGGTCCCAAGGCCCACCCTACGTCGGTAAGGGTCGCCTTCCCTGAACCGGTCATATGGTGGACGTCGTTTTGAGACGCGATTTGATACCGCTTTGTCATGTTTCGCAAGCCCCTCAGCCGTTCGGTGAAGACGCTGTGCACTCATTCTTTGGTTCTAGGACCCCGATCGGCCCTGCCCGGGGTGCGGGTCACCGCGACGGCCGCCTCCGGCCCCCCGCGGTGACCTTCACCAAGCATCTGACAGGGTGTCAGCTCATCAGGAGTTCAGGTAGGTCAGCACCGCGAGCACCCGGCGGTGATCCCCGTCACTGGGGGACAGGCCCAGCTTCAGGAAGATATTGCTGACGTGCTTCTCCACGGCCCCGTCGCTCACCACCAGCTGCCTGGCCACCGCGGAGTTCGTCCGGCCCTCCGCCATCAGGCCGAGCACCTCGCGCTCGCGCGGCGTCAGCCCGGCCAGGACGTCCTGTTTACGGCTTCGCCCCAGCAGCTGCGCCACCACTTCCGGGTCCAGTGCCGTCCCGCCCTGCGCCACCCGGACCACCGCGTCCACGAACTCCCGGACCTCGGCGACCCGGTCCTTCAGCAGATACCCCACGCCTCGGCTGGATCCGGCCAGCAGCTCGGTCGCGTACTGCTCCTCGACGTACTGCGAAAGGACCAGTACCCCGATCCCGGGATAGTCCTTGCGCAGCTGCACCGCCGCCCGCACGCCCTCGTCGGTGTGGGTGGGCGGCATCCGCACATCGGCGACCACCACATCGGGCAGCGCATTCTGTCCGGCGAGGTCGTGCACCGTCTTGATCAGCGCCTCTGCGTCCCCCACCCCGGCGACGACGTCATGCCCGAGATCGGTCAGCAGCCGGGTGAGCCCCTCCCGAAGCAGTACCGAATCCTCGGCGATGACTACTCGCACCCTGTCCTCCACCATGACGCTGTATCCCCCACTGCTCGCTGGTCCCGCCTGTATGACGTCCAGCATCCCAGTATCGGCAGTGCCGTGTCCCCGGCCCGCGGGGGGGGGGGGGGGGCCGGCCCGCCGGCCGGGCGGGGGGGGCGGCGCGCGGCCACCACCGCCCCACAAACACAAAAAAG
>NZ_JBIURV010000035.1:0-68469 GCF_044741025.1 Streptomyces sp. NPDC088246 | reverse complement strand
CGACCTGCGAAAACACAAGTCGGGACGACAGGATTTGAACCTGCGACCCCTTGACCCCCAGTCAAGTGCGCTACCAAGCTGCGCCACGTCCCGATGCGATTCCCCCCGGTGTTCCCGGGCGGCTGCGCAGGACAAACATTACCTCACTCCGAGGGCCGGATCGACGCCCGTGCCTGGTGGGCGCGGTTTGCCAGGGATTCGGCGCCGCACGCGTTGGCCAGTTTCTGAGCTCTGGCGAGTTCGCGCGGGGAGCGGATCGCGATGCCGTAGTCGACGAGGGCCAGAGCATGTTCGTACGCGGCCGGGGACGCTTCCAGGTGGCGGACCGACTCGGCCAGCAGATGGGTGGCGTCCTCGGCGCGGGCGAAGAGGGCAACACAGCGCAGGGCCTCACCGATCGCGGTGTCCGTGCCGAACCGTTCGGCGTGCACCCGGGCCGAGGTGGCGAGTTGCGCGGCCCGGCTCGGGTCCTCCTCGGCCAGTGCGCGGGCGAGATCGCCGGCCCAGGGCGCCCATACACCGTTGAACCTGCCGCGGGGTTCGAGGGCCTGACCGGCCGCTTCGAGTTCGGCGACCGCTTCCTCCGTACGGCCTTCCGCCAGCAGCAGCCGTCCGCGTACGCACGGCGCGTCGGGCAGCACCATCGCGCTGGGGTAGGGCGAGCCGAAGTCGTAACGGTCGGCGATCTCGCGCGCCTCGGTGACACGGCCGCGGGCGACCAGTGTGTCGATCAGCAGACAGGCCGCGTCCCAGTGGACGGGAAGTCCACTGCCGACACGGTCGGCGAGGCGCAGTCCTTCGCGGAGGAAGCCCTCCGCCTCGGCCAGCCGGCCGCGACGGCGATGGACCAGCCCGAGCAGGGTGTGTGCGAACGCGAGATGTGCACCGCTCCAGCCCGAGATCTCGAAGGCGCGGACGGCCTCGCCGAAGAGTTCCTCGGCCCGGTCGAGCTGGTCCGTGAAGGCGTAGGTGATGCCGACGAGGGTCGGGAGCTCGAAGCCCCACTCGGCGTCGGTCCAGCCGAGCCCGCGGGCGGGGTGGCCGTCGACCAGGGCGCGTTCGCAGAGGTTGACGATGAGCTGGGAGTTCTCGCCGCGCATCATGGCGTCGAAGGCGCGGATGGTGAGCAGGGCGCGCTCGGCGTTGTCGCGGCCGGACAGGTGGTCGGCGTTCCGGGCGAGCCTGGCGGAACGGGCGTGTCCGTCGTCCTCGGCGGCCTGCATGCCCTCCCAGAGGAAGTGGGCGGCCTGGAGCCGCATCAGGCCGGGGCCGGGGGCGGTGTGTGCGGCCTCGGCGGCGAGGGCGCGTGCCGCTTCCTTCAGCTGGTTGTTGTGGGAGTGCGCGGCCGCGAGCCGGAAGGTGGCGTCGACCCGCTGGTCTTCGGAGAGTCCGGGCATCTCAAGGGCGGCCCGCAGATGCTGGACGGTGGTGGCCGGGGAGCTGAGCAGCGTGGCGCAGCCCAGTTCGTACAGCAGAGTGGCCTTGACCCGTTGGCGCGGTGGTTCTTGCAGGGCGCGTTCGAGGCAGCGGCGGGCGGCCTCCGGGGCACCGACCGCGAGGTGCTGTTGGGCTGCTTCGCGGAGCTGCTCGACCAGTTCCTGGTCGTCGTCGGGGTGTACTTCGAGGAGGTGCCGGGAGGCCGCGGCGGCGCCGAGTCCCGCACGGGTGATCGCCCAGGCGGCCTGGCCGTGCATGGCGGTACGGGTGGCCGGCGGGATGGAGCGGTACACCGCGGTGGCGATCAGCGGGTGGACGAACTCCAGCGGGTCGAAGCCGGTGACGATACGGGCTTCGCGCAGCCGCGCCGTGCAGTCGGCGGCCTCGGCGGGGCTCATCCCGGCGAGGGTGGCGGCGAGATCCTGCGAGATGTCCGTGCCGAGCACGGCGGCGGCCCAGGCGAACCGGTTGGCCTTGGTACCGAGCCGTTCGAGCCGGGCGACGAGTCCGCTGCCGCGGGCCGTTGCACCGAGTTCGCGCAGCAGCCCGGCCGACTCCTCAAGGGGCGCCAGTTCACGGTCCTGGACCTTGGCGACGAGTTCGACCGCCTCGTAGGGGTTGCCGCCGGTGACGGCCCACACCTCGCGGCAGAACGGGTCGTCGGCGTGTTCGCCGAGGCCCGCGCGGACCAGTTCCGCTGTGGCGTCCGGGGTGAGGGCGCGCAGCGCGACCCGGACCTGGGAGGGGTGGGCGCCGCCCGATCCGCTCTCCTTCTGCCGTGCTGCCAGATCTTCCGGCCGGTGGGCCTGGACGACCAGGACGGGCAGTTCGCCGAGGCGTGCGGTGAACGAGGCGAGCCAGGCGAGGGATTCGCCGTCCGCCCAGTGTGCGTCGTCGATGATGAGCAACGGCGGACGGTGGCTCAGCCGGGATGCGAGCTGGGAGACGACCCAGTCGAGGCCGTCCCGCACACCCTGCGGATCGGGCTGGGGACCGCTCGGTTCGGCGAGTCCGAGTGCGGGCGCGGCGATCTCGTACCAGGCTCCGAACAAGGCCCGTACCTCGTCGGGCGGGAACTGGTCGAGTGCGGGCTGCAGCAGCTGGCGTACGACGTGGAACGGCACGGACGTGACCGTTTCGCCGCCGCGTGCGGACCAGACCGTGCAGCGGTCGGCAGCCATCGCCTGGATCTCGGCGAGCAGTGCAGTCTTGCCGATGCCTGCCTCGCCGCTGAAGACCAGCAGCCGGCCTGCCGCCTGGGCGCCGCAGAGGGCGTCCACGGCTTGTGCGGCAACGGCGAGCTCCGGTTCGCGCTCGTACAGCGGCCGGGACTGCTTCATCCCTACCCTCCCCAAAGTGGTGCGGATGACTGTCGACACTAGTCGTGCGCGGGGGTCCACGGACAGTGGTTCGGACAGTTCGCCGCAGGTGCGGGGCACAATCGAGGGGTGGACGAGACTCGCAGGGACCGCGACGCCGAGGGTCGCGCGCGCAATGCGCGCCCCCGTGACGGGCTGGGACGCCCCCTGCCGTACGGGGCACCGGGAGTGGATCGGCAGCCCGAGGGTGTGACGCGTACCCCCGAGGAGACCCTGCGTGAGGCGCAACGGCTGCTGGACGCCGGGATGCCGTTCCATGCGCACGAGGTGTTCGAGGATGCGTGGAAGTCGGGTCCGGTGGCGGAACGAGAGTTGTGGCGCGGTCTTGCGCAGCTGGCCGTGGGGCTGACGCACGCGGCGCGGGGCAATACGACGGGCGGGGCCCGGCTGTTGCGACGGGGCGCGGCGGCGCTCGCGGGGTTCGGGGCCACCCGCCCTCACGGGATCGGGGTCGACGGGCTGATCGGCTGGGCCGAGGAGCTGGCGGGGCGGGTCGAGGCGGAGAAGGCCTGCGGCGCGGACGCTGCGCGTGTGCGGCCCGTCGACGCGGCCGGCGAGGCGCCGTGCCTGCGGGCCGGGGGCCGGTAGCCCGGACGCCCGGGGCGGTGGGGCATGGGGCAGACTCGGTACGGTGAGAAAGATCTATGTCATCGGTATCGGCGCGGGCGACCCCGACCATCTGACCCTCCAGGCCGTCAAGGCGCTGAACCGGGCGGATGCGTTCTTCATCCTCGACAAGGGTGAGGCGAAGTCCGATCTGACCGGGCTGCGGCGGGACATCCTCGATGTGCATGTGAAGAACACCTCGTACCGGCTCGTCGAGGCACGGGATCCGGAGCGGGACCGCGGCACATCGGACTACTCACCCGCGGTGGACGACTGGCGCAGGCGCCGTGCGGATCTGTACGAGCGGTTCATCGCGGAGGATCTCGGTGCGGACGAGTGCGGAGCGTTCCTGGTATGGGGCGATCCCGCGCTGTACGACTCCACGCTCGGCATCCTCGAAGAGATCCTCGACCGGGGTTCGGTCGCCTTCGACCACGAGGTGGTCCCCGGGATCAGCAGTGTCTCCGCGCTGCTGGCCAAGCACCGGACGGGGCTGAACCGGGTGGCGAGGCCGGTGCAGATCACGACCGGCCGGCGGCTGGCCGAGGGCTGGCCCGAGGGGGTCGACGACGTGGTGGTGATGCTCGACGCACGGCAGGCGTTCACCCGTCATCTCGACCAGGACCTCTACATCTACTGGGGCGCGTACGTGGGGACCGAGGACGAGATCCTGGTCTCCGGGCGCCTCTTTGAGGTGTCGGACCGGATCGAGGAGCTGCGGGCCGAGGCGCGCGCCCGAAAGGGCTGGATCATGGATACGTATCTGCTGCGTCGCGGCTGAATCAGTCTTCCTGGCAGAGCAGTTGGAGCGCCGACGCCACATCGTGCACGACGGGTACGCCTTCCGGCGGTGGCGGACGGCGGACCACGACCACGGGCAGGCCGAGGTTCCTGGCCGCGGTGAGTTTCGCCGCGGTGGCGGGGCCGCCGCTGTCCTTGGTGACGAGGACGTCGATGGCACGGTCGCGCAGCAGCGCCGTCTCACCTTCGACGGTGTACGGGCCACGGTCGAGGAGTACGTCGGTGTCGCGGGGCAGCGGTGGCTCGGGAGGCTCCACGGACCGTACGAGGAAGTGGAGCGTGTCCGCGCCCGGGGCGGTGGCGAAGGCGGCCAGGCCCAGGCGGCCGGTGGTGAGGAAGATCCGGCGGCCCAGGGCGGGCAGTTGCACGGCGGCGTGCGCGAGGTCGTCGGCCGGGTGCCAGCGGTCACCGGGGCCCGCCGTCCAGCCGGGGCGGCGCAGCGCGAACAGTGCGGTGCCGGTGGCATTCGCGGCCGCGGCGACGTTGGCGCTGATGTTGCCGGCGAACGGGTGGGTGGCATCGACGACGGTGTCCACACTGTGGGCACGCAGCCAGTCGGCGAGGCCCTGGGGGCCGCCGAAGCCTCCGATGCGTACGTCACCGGCGGGCATCCGGGGCCGGGCGACCCGGCCGGCCAGCGACGTGGTGATACGCACCGTCGCGTCGCCGCCGGGCCCGGTCAGCTCAGCGGCAAGCTGCCGGGCTTCGGTCGTACCGCCGAGGATCAGGATGTGGCCGGGCATGCACCGAACCTACGTCACTTTCGCCGCCCGTCGCCCCGAGCGGTGAACAGGGCGGCGCGCAGCCATTACGATCCGGCGTCATGAGCACTTCTGACCAAGACCAGGCCGTGGACAC
Organism: Streptomyces sp. NPDC088246; assembly: GCF_044741025.1. Classification (NCBI taxonomy): domain Bacteria; kingdom Bacillati; phylum Actinomycetota; class Actinomycetes; order Kitasatosporales; family Streptomycetaceae; genus Streptomyces; species Streptomyces sp. NPDC088246. Next base: position 63,388 of record NZ_JBIURV010000035.1, on the reverse strand, counting down.
CCCGATAGCCGGTCCCGAGACCGTTTCGGAACCCGATTCCGAGGCCGCTTCGGAGATCGTTCCCGAGACCGATTCCGAGGCCGCTGCCGAGACCGGGAACCAGAGGCTGACACCTCGTCAGGCGAGACGGCTGCGGATCGTTCTCTCATCGGTCGGCATGGCGGCGATGGCGGCCGTTCTCGCGCTGCGGATTGCCAGCCGGTCGTCGGTGCTGGTGGTCGGGGTGTACGGGCTGGCGCTGATCCTGTGCGGGATCGTGATCGAGCTCAGCAGGAACGGCCGTACCCGGCTCGGCAGTTGGCTGCTGGCCGTCGGCCTACTGGCGGCTATCGGTTCGGACTGGCTGCTGATTCCCTGACGTACGGTCAGCGCGCCGTGATCCGCACGGTCGCCCCGTGCGGATCGACCCGATCGAGCCAGTCGGCGCGCAGATGGAACGGACGGCCCGGTGCTGCGGGCAGCAGCAGTCGCTGCCGGTGGTGGACACGGCCGTCCTGGGGGACGACGAGCAGCGGTGAGGGGAGCCTCCGGCTGGTGCGCAGGGCGAATCGGCCACGGAGCGAAGTGTCGCCTCCGGGACCGATGAGGTTCGGCGCGATCCACTGCAGCGGGGAATCGACCGCAACGGACGGCCGGTCCACGGGCCAGGCATCCACCGCCAGGTGACGCAGTACGGGTGCGACGACGCCCGTCCCTCGGCGGCCGCGATGCCGACGCTCTCCACATCGTGCAGCAGATTACCGACGGCGAGGACTCCGGCCTCGGTCGTGCGGGACGAGGCGTCGCCGTCAGGTCTCCGGTCGCGGTGATCGTGCAGTTCGCCGCATGGCTCTCGGACGTATCAGGAATGTTCCAGCAGGGTGCGCACGGCCGCACGGAATCCGGCGAGTCGTTCGGCCGCCTCGTCGGCGCCGATCCGGGGCTCGTACACAGCGGCGGGCTTCCATTCGGGTACGGCCTGCCGGAGCGGGAGCCGGGGGTCGAGGCCGAGGCGGGCGACGGCTCCGACGCCCAGGGCGGTGACATCGGGCAGCGCGGACACCTCGACGGGCCGTTGCAACAGATCGGCCTGGGTCTGCATGAGCAGTGCGGAGCGGGTCAGGCCGCCGTCGACGCGGAGCGAGGTCAGCGGGGAGCCCAGATCGGTCGCGACTGCTTCGGTGAGTTCGACCACCTGCGCGGCGATGCCCTCGCACAGGGCGCGCACCAGGTGGCCCGCGGTGGTGTCGAGGCCGAGGCCGGTCACCGATCCGCGCAGATCGCCGCGCCACCACGGGGCGGCAAGTCCGGCCAGCGCCGGTACGAACGTGACGCCGGCGGAGTCTGGGACGGTGGCACCGACCGGGTCGAGGTCCACCGCGCCGGAGATCACCCCCAGGTCGGTGAGCCAGTTGACGGCGGACGCGGCGGTGTAGACCTGTCCGTCGAGGCAGTAGCTCGTACGGCCGCCGAGCCGCCACGCGACACAGCTGACCAGTCCGGTGGAGCCGCGGCGCGGGGCCGGCCCGGTCTGGGCGAGCAGGAACGCACCGGTTCCGTAGGTGCACTTGGCGTTGCCCGGGTCCAGGGCGTTCTGGGCGAGCAGGGCGGCCTGCTGGTCGACGAGGAGTCCGGTCAGTGGGAGCTCACCACCGAAGGCGGCAGTGGTACCGACGGTCCCGTCGGAGTCGACGACGGCCGGGAGGCGTTCGTCGCCGAGGCCGAAGATGTCCAGGGCCGCGGGCGACCAGCCGACCCGGTCGAGGTCGAGCAGTTGGGTGCGCCCTGCGGTCGCCGCGTCCGTGACGAACGCCCCGGTCAGCTGATGGACGAGCCAGGAGTCGCTGGTGGTGACGACGCCTTCGCGGGTCAGCTCACGGCGGATCCAGGCCATCTTGGGTGCGGCGAAGTACGGATCGAGCGGCAGTCCGGTGAGTTGCTTCAACTCATCTTCGTGCGAGGCGAGTTCGGCACACAGCTGGACGGACCGCCGGTCCTGCCAGACGATCGCGTCGGTGAGCGGCCGCCCCGTGTCCGGATCCCAGGCGAGCACCGTCTCGCCCTGGTTGGCGAGGCCGACGGCCGCCACCGGCTCACCCGCTTCGTGCAGCGCCCGTCGCCCGGCGTCGACGACCGAGTCCAGCAGTTCGGCGGGGTCGACCTCGACCGCTCCCCCGGCGCCGTGACGCGGCCGCACCGGCGCCGAACCGGAACCGATCACACCACGCTCGGGGCAGACCACCAGAGCCTTGGTTCCCGATGTGCCCTGGTCCACGGCGAGTACCGGGCCTGTCATCGACACTCCAGCTGTACGGAAGCTCTGCGGCTTGAACGAAATCGTGATCATTGATCTCCGACGCCCAGAGTGGTGCAGACCACCGCGTACGTCAAGGGCTGCACGGACTCACGCCCGGAACGACCGGATGCCGGTCAACGTCCATATGAATGAGATGACTTGAGTAAGATCCGCGAATCGGTCCGGAGTTCGGAGCAACTGGCCTTACACTCACCGCCGAGCAACAACCGGACGCTTTCGAGCAGTTCGTTTTTCAACAGCTGCTTAGCCCCCCACGTCCTTGAGGATTGATGAGACCGACACGCCGCCCCGAACACCAGCATCCCGACTCCCGGGCCTTCCGCTTCTGCACGGGTTCCGTGCCACCGCCGGGTTGCGTGACGTGCTGAGGAGATCCCCCATCCGTCACATGCCGTCCCGTCGAACGGGGGCAGGACGAGTCCATGGCCAACAGTGATTTCCGGCCGGTCTATCACCCGGCCGGCCATGACAACGAATTGCGTGTCGCGTTACAGGATTTGCGCACCGGACGCTGGCTTTCCATGCGGAATCTACTGGAGAGTACGCCCGACTGGACCCTGTGGACCCAGCGCACACAGGTACTTGGGGCGATCGCCGCCGGTTCTGATGCGGTGCAGGCCTGGCTGGCCGAGGAGCCCCGAAGTGTCGCCGCGGCCGTGATGCACGCACGGGTCGTCGTGGAACGGGCCGTGCGAGCCCACCGCGAAGGCCATCCCCGTGCACAGGAGCTGTGGCAGGAAGCGTGGGGAGCCTGCCGCACTGCCGCGCACACCTCGCCCGCGGACCCGGTGCCATGGGTGTGCCTGCTGGCCCTGTCCCAGCTCGACGAGCGGCAGCAGTTGGAGGAGCACCGGCTGCATCCGCCGGGACCGATGCTCTTCCCCGGCCCGTGGGGGCTGCTGGCCGAGGCCGACAAGCGCGATCCGTACAACCGCGAGGCCTACCACCGGATGCTCCAGTTCGTGTACGCGCGAAAGGCCGGCGGATCCCTCTCGGAAGCGGTCAACTTCGTGCAGTGGGCGGCCTCTTCCGCACCCGACGGCTCCGCGCTGCATGTGCTGCCGCTGTATGTGCGGGTCGAGCGCTATCGCCGTGAGCACGGTCATGAGAAGGCCCTGGATCTCCACTGGGTCACCGAGGATGCCGAGCGGGACGCGGCCCGGGCCCTGGAGCTCTGGTTCCGTCGCACGGCCCCGATCACCCACTCCCTGCCCGACCTGAACCATCTGGCCCACGCCCTGTGGGGAGCGCTCCAATTCGCTGACGCCGCACCGGTGTTCCAGGAGCTCGGCCCCTATTTCACCTCGGTTCCCTGGGTGTACCGCACCCGTGATCCCAAGGCCCCGGGAGCCGCCGAGGATGTTTTCCTGCGCGCCCGGAGCCGCTGTCTCGCCGTGCCCCGCGACTCCGGACGGGGGCCGCACGGCTGAGCCGTGGCGCCGTGACGCCGCACGGGCCTCCCACTCCGTTTCGAACCGATCCCTTCCGTCCCTTCCCCATCCCGCTCATGGAGGTTTTTCCCATGTCCATATCCACCCCGACCCAGTCGGGTGCGGAGACCACCCCACCCATGGACGAGGAGCAGCGACTGCGTGAACTCGGCTATCAGCCGGTGCTCGCCCGCCGCATGGGCGGTTTCGGCAACTTCGCCATCAGCTTCTCCGTCATCTCGATCCTGTCCGGCTGCATGACCCTGTACGGCTTCGGCATGTCGACCGGCGGCCCGGCGGTGATGCTCTGGGGCTGGGCCGGTGTCGGCCTGTTCGTGCTCTGCGTCGGCATGGCACTCGCCGAGGTGACCAGCGCCTACCCGACCTCGGGGGCGCTGTACTACATGGCCGACCGGCTCGGCGGCCGCAAGTGGGGCTGGTACACCGGGTGGCTGAATCTGCTCGGGCTGCTCGGTGCCATCGCGGGTATCGACTACGGCGCCGCGCTGTTCACCGGTGCGCTGATGAATCTGCAGTGGGGATTCACCCCCACACCGGGCAAGACAATGATCATTTTTGTCTGCATTCTGCTGCTGCACGCCGTGCTGAATCTCTTCGGTGTCCGCCTCGTCAGCGTGCTCAACTCCATCAGTGTGTGGTGGCATCTCGCCGGTGTCGCGGTGATCGTCGCCGTGCTGGCCATCGTGCCCTCGCACCACCAGTCGCCGTCGTTCGTCTTCACCGAGTTCGTCAATGACACCGGCTGGCACAACCCGTTGTACGTGGCGGCGATCGGCCTGCTCCTCGCGCAATACACCTTCTGCGGCTACGACGCCTCCGCCCACCTGTCGGAGGAGACGTCGAACGCCTCGGTGACTGCCGCCAAGGGCATCGTCCGCGCGATCTGGGTCTCCTGGGTCGCCGGTTTCGTACTGCTCGCCGGGCTGACCTTCGCGATCCAGGACTACGCGGGCACCCAGAACAGCGCAACGGGGGTGCCTCCGGCGCAGATCCTCATCGATGCGCTGGGCACCTCCGGGGCCACGGCCATGCTCCTGATCGTGATCGCGGCTCAGTTGTTCTGCGGCAACGCCGAGGTCGCCGCCGCCAGCCGGATGGTGTTCGCGTTCAGCCGTGACAACGCACTGCCGGGCTCGGCGCTGTGGCACAAGGTGAGTTCGCGCACCCAGACACCCGTCAACGCGGTGTGGCTGTCGGTCGTCATCGCCGGAGTGCTCGCGCTGCCGTCGCTGTACTCGGCCACCGCCTACGGTGCGGTGACCGCGATCAATGTCATCGGCATCACGCCCGCCTACGCGATCCCGATCTTCCTGAAGCTGCGCTCCGGCGACCGGTTCGAACGCGGTCCCTGGCACCTGGGGCGCTGGAGCAAGCCGATCGGCTGGATCGCCGTGGTGTGGGTCGCCATCGTGACCGTGCTGTTCCTGCTCCCGCAGTCGTCCCCGGTGACGGTCGACTCGATGAACTACGCGTCGATCGCGCTGGTCGCGGTGCTGGTTCTGGCCACCGTGTGGTGGTTCGTCGCGCGCCGTTCGTACAGCACGCCTTCGGCGTACGGGAACGCTCGTGAGCAGGCGGAGATCGAGGAAGGCATCGTCTGACCCCGCCCCGTCCACGCCTTGTTCTCAGCCCTCCCCGGTCGCAGCGAGCAGCTGTCGGGGAGGGCTGAGGCGCGTGTGCGGTGGTGGTGCCGAACGCTGTGTACGGTCAGCGCAGGGGCAGTTGGAGTCCGCCGAGGACGGTCGCGCCGATCACCAGCTGCTCGAACCGGGAGAAGTACTCCGGTGGACTCGCGGGCCGGGAGCACGGCCGCGAAGACCGCCAGACTGATCGTACTGGCGCCGCTGACGGCCGACTTCGAGAAGCCGACGAGTGCGGATGCCGCGGCGAGCGCGGCCAGTTGTCAGAGTGTGAGGGTGTCCATGTCAGGAACAGATGGTAAGCCCACGTGATTCCGAACCCGCCCCCAAGCGGCCGCCTTTTCACCAAATCATCGGATGAGTTGGTATGACGGCAGAGTGAATCGCCTTCAACCGCTCAACATTTACTGACCAGTTGCGTGCCTGAAACCTTGACCGCAATAAGCGGCATTGCAAGCATCGGATGTCTCGGTAGGCAGCCCCATCGCCTCCGACCACACCGGCCCCCAGCGAGAGAGCGACGGCCATGGCATTCGGACCGCAGAGCCGCACCCGGCCTCCACACACACCATCCGTCTGGGCGAGATGGCGACTCTTCTGCGTCGCCGTGGCCCTCGCGGTGACGACGGGCCTCATCGGCGCACCCACTGCCACCGCCGAGGTCGAACATCCGCGGCAGCAGTGGATGCGGGACTCCACGGCCGGCCTGTTCCTGCACTGGGGCATGTTCACCGCGCCCCGCCATGCCGACTGCAAGGCGTGGGAGCGCGACGTCACCGACGGCGGCTGGACGCCCGACTACTGGGTCGACGAGGCACGCAAGCTCGGCGCCTCCTACATCGTCCTGGCGACCTTCCACAGCAGGCTCGGTTACGCACGCCCCTGGCCCTCGAAGATCCCGGGAAGCTGCTCCACGGAGCGGGATTTCCTCGGCGAGCTGGTGAGGGCGGGCAAGGCGAAGGGCATCAGGATCATGCTGTACATGACCGACGACCCTCAGTGGCACAACGAGGTGCCGGGTGTGCAGACGCTCGACTCGGACGCCTACTCCGCGTACAAGGGCGAGAAGGTCGATCTGACGACGCGGGAGGGTTTCGGCCGGTTCAGCTACGACCAGTTCTTCGAGGTGATGGACAACTACCCGGACCTGGCCGGGTTCTGGATCGACAACGACAACGAGTACTGGGAGAAGCACCAGCTCTACGAGCAGATTCGGGCGAAGCGGCCGTCCTGGTTGTTGACCAACAACAACGAGGACACGCCGATCATGGACACGGTCAGCAATGAGCAGAAGACCGGGATGACACCGTCGTACGACTATCCGTCGGCCGCGTTCACACCGATGCCGCGCATCTCCGAGGGCGACTACAAGCTGCCGACCAGCGGCGACTGGTGGTATGACGGCCAGGACCACCCGGTGGATTTCCGGCTCAGCACCGGCCGCTACATCACCAACGCGGGATCGTCCATGAAGTCCCTGATGGCCGAGACGGCGATGGTGAACGGCACCTTCCCGCCGAGCCAGCAGAAGTACAACGACTTCATGGCCCGATGGACCGCGCCGATCCGGTCGTCGCTGCTGGGCACCGAGGGCGGCGGCTATATGTACGGCGGCATGCAGCCCGGCTTCTGGAACGACGGCGCGCATGGCGTCATCACCGTCGGTCCCGGTGCCGAAACCCATTACGTGCACGTGTTGACCCGGCCCAGGACCGACATGGTCCGGCTGCGCGACAACGGCTACCGGGCCATGGAGGTGACCGATGTACGGACCGGCAGGGCCATGGACTTCAGCCAGTCCGGCGGCTACCTGACAATCCTCGGCATCCATGACTGGGACCCGTACGACACGGTGTTCAAGGTCGACACGTCCGGTCGGCAGGAGTCCTACTATCCGCAGAAGTCCCTGCGGGCCACCGCCTCGTCCTCGCTCGCCGGACACCCTGCCGGAGACCTCGTCGACGGGGACTTCCAGAACTACTGGGACAGTGACACACGGCTTCCCGTGTCCGTGACGATCGATCTCGGAGGCCGCCGGAAGGCGACGTCTCTTGCGGTGAATCAGCGTGAGTGGTCGCCGACCCACGCACGCTCGACGTTCGGCAGGCCGGAGGACTCCGCGCGGATCAAGGACTTCAGGGTCTTTGCGAGCGACGACGGCGAGCACTGGAGGACCGTCCGTTCCGGCGCTCTGCCGAGCGCCCGTGGCGTGCAGTTCATCGACATCGGAGACCAGAAGGCCCGCTATCTCAAGCTGGATGTGCTGAACACCTGGGCCGGTCCGCAGGCCCCGGACTTCCTCGGCAGGCTCAGGATCGACGAGATCAAGGTGGCATACGGATCACCTGTGTCGGGCTCGGCCCGGATGCCGCTGGAGGCCGAGTCGCGGCGCAACGACCGGCACGGTGGCGTACGGGCGTCCGCGTGCGGGGCCTGCTCGGGCTCGTCCCGGCTCGCCGGGTTCGGCGGCGGAGTCCGTAACTCCGTCACGTTCCCCGGTGTCACGGTCGCCGAATCCGGTGCCTACCGGCTCCAGCTCGACCACACGGCAGGGTCGGCAGCCTCCCTTTCGGTACGGATCAACGGTGGGGCGGCGATCGGGGTACCGGTGGCCGCGGGCAATCCGGATGTACCGGGATCCACGGCGCTCTCCGTACCCCTGCGCGCCGGAGCCAACACGGTCGAGGTGTTCAGCGAGGCACCCAAGGGTCCCGGCCTCGACCGGATCGCGGTCGGACCGCTGCCGCCTGCGTCGTACGTGCCCAGGACGACGATGACGGTCGAGCCGCACGGGCTGCAATGGGTCGGCCCCGGGCAGCAGTCCGTCGAGGTGACGGCGAAGCTGAGACTCGACGCCGACGACGCGCTCGACGGCGTCGAGCTCGCCCCGAAGGCGCCCACGGGCTGGTCCGTCGAGGGCGGCCCGGCAGCGGCGACATCGATGCGGCTGGGTCAGACGCTGGAGGCGAGCTGGACACTCACCTCGCCGCCCGGAGCGGATGTCACCTCGACCACCATGCCGGTCACCGCGCGCTTCCTGACGCTCGGCACGCCGCACGAGGTGTCACAGAGCGTCGGCGTCCGGCCGCGCCCGGGGGACCGGGTGTTCATGCGCGAGGCCGAGGACTCCAGGAACGCGCTCGGCAGTGCGGGACTCACCGGCTGTTCGCCCTGCTCCGGAGGTGAGAAGGTGCGCAACATCGGCAAAAGCGCCACCGCCGACGTCACGTTCGAGGATGTCACCGTGGACAGCGCGGGACCGTACACACTCTTCCTCGACTACACGGTGAACGGGGACCGTTCGTTCCTCGTGAGTGTCAATGGCGGTGCGCCGGTCGAGGCGGCGGTGAGCGGCATCGGGAACAGCACTCCCGAGACGACGTCCGTTCCGGTGACACTCGATGCGGGCGGCAACACTGTCAGGATCTACAACGATGAGGCGTCCGCACCCGACCTCGACCGGGTGTCGCTGGGACGGCCGTAGCCGTCGTCGGCGTGGCAGTGGAGTCAGGGGCCGTTTTGCAGCGGCCCCTGACGTATGCCGGCCCCGTGCCGCATGCCGGGCGTCCGGTTCGGGAGCCAGAGGCAGGCGGCGGCCAGGAGCGCCACCGTCGCCCCGCCTGTGAGCACCGGGATGCTGCCCAGCCAGGAGGCGAGCGCGCCACCGCCGAGTGCGCCGATCGGCACCGTACCGATGAGTGCGGCCTGGAGAACCCCGGCGACCCGGCCCTGGAGCTCGGGCGGGGTGATCAGTTGCTGGGTGGTGGTCATGGAGATGGCCCAGACCGTGGCCGAAAGACCGAAGAGGAACTGGTACGAGAGCAGCGCCGGGAAGCCGAATCCCAGGGAGGCGGCCGGGACCAGGAAGATGGCGAGGGCCGCCACCACCGCGCAGATCCTGGTCGCCGGGGCCAGCCCGATGGTGGCGGCGAACCGGCCGGCCAGCAGCACCCCGAGGACGGTCGCGACGCTGAACGCGGCGTACACCGTTCCCAGCTGCCAGGCGGGAAGAGCGAGCTCGCGGGTGGCGTAGAGCACGAAGAGCGCGTCCACGGCTCCGCTGCCGAGATTGAATCCGGCCCCCGCGAGCACCTGCCGGCGCAGCAGCCTCTCCCCACGCACCACGGCCAGTCCGGCGCGCAGCGCGGCCGTGCGGGAGCCCGCCTCTGGACGGCTGCGCTCGGCCGGGGTGTTCAGCGTGGCGGGGAGGGCGAGGAGCAGCAGCGCCTCGACGCCGTAGCCGGCAGCGTCGGGCGTTTCTCGATCGTCTGCCGTTCGCGGTCCTTCGCCTCTTCCTCGCGAACCACTACTTTCCTGATCTCCATATGCCCCTCCCTTCCGCTGTCGATCTCAAGTTCGTCGACGTTAGGTGCCGTTGTGCAAGGCTCGCAAGAGTGCCTCCTGAGGGCGGTGGGGTGTACGGGACAGTCCACGCGCGCGGACAGCGGAGGGTTGATCGCTATGCTGCGACCCAAGCGCTCACAGGAAGCGCTCAAACGAACAACGCGCGGCAGTACGGCGAGGGGGCCAACAGCATGCGGGAGCCCGTTGATCTCAGGCGGCAGCGAATCCTGTCGGTGGTGGAGTCGCGCGGCGCGGTCAAGGTCAGCGTGCTCGCGGCCGAGCTGGACGTCTCGGTGGTCACGATCCGGCGGGACGTCGAGGAGCTGACCCGGGCCGGGCGGCTTCGGCGCGGGCACGGGGTGGCCCGGCCGGTACGGGAGGCGCAGCCGTCCACCGCGGTCCCGGCGCCGAGGAGCGAGGAGCCCGGCGGGGACGGCGGGGCGGTCGCGCTGGTCGTCCCGGAGCGGCATTCGTACCTGTACGAGACCCTGCACGGTGCCCGGACCGTCCTGGAGGAGTCCGGGATGCGGATCGCCCTGCACATCGCGCCTCAGTCGGACGGCGCCGAACGTCCGCTGGTGGAGCGGGCACTGGCGGACGGGGCGCGCGGGTTGCTGATCGCGCCGCGCTGGCGCAATGCGCGGTCGGAGGAGCTGGACTACGGCTGGCTCGCGGACCTGAGGGTGCCGACCGTGCTGATGGAACGGCGGCCCCGGCCGGGCAGCGCGCTGCACGCCCTGGATTCCGTCTGTTCCGATCACTGGTACGGGACGTATCTCGCCGTGGAGCACCTGGTGTCGCTCGGGCATCGCCGTATCGTGCTGGCGGCCCGCGACGACAGTCCGACGGCGCGCAGTATCCGTGCCGCGTTCACCGAGATCGCCGCGGCCCGCCCGGAGGTGGAGGACTGGTCGGTGGTACTGAGTTCCCCGAAGGCGGTGCCCGGCCCCGGCCCCGACTCACCTGCCGCGGGAGGCACAGCCGCTGTGCAGGCCGCGGCGCCACCCGCCCCCGCGACCGATGACCGCACCGCTCTCGACCTGGCCGCGCTGCTGCGGGAGCGGGGCGCCACGGCGGCGGTGCTGCACGGCGATGTGGACGCGCTGATGCTGGTTCAGCGACTGGCGGAGAGCGGTGTGGAGGTGCCGCGGGACTGCTCGGTGGTGGCGTACGACGATGTGGTCGCGGCCCTCGGCAGCACCCCCCTTACAGCGGTGGCGCCGCCGAAGGCGGAGATCGGGCGGGCCGCCGCCGAACTGCTGCTCCAACGGCTGTCCGGGGCCGTCGGCGCGAGCGGCCCGGTACGCCGGACGGAGCTGCTGCCCACGCTCAAGGTGCGTGGATCCGCGCAGGCGCTCACCCCTCCCATCGAGTGAGCGTTTGACCGCTTTGATTTTCTTCTGAGCGATCTATTGACCACTACCGATCAGCCGATCAGGATTTCCCGTGACCCGAATCAGGAGCCGCGGGAGGCGCACATGCCCGGTCGACAGAGCCGTCGATCCGTGCTTGCCACGATCGCCGCCCTGCCTCCGACAGGCGCGCTCAGCGCCTGCAGCGGCAGCGGCGGATCATCGGGATCGGGTAGCACGAGCAACACCAGCAGCACAGTCGGCTCAGCCGGCAAGAACAAAAGGACCTGTTCGCGATGGACGGCGGACTGTACGGGCGGTACGGCAACAGCCTGCCCTACGCGGTCCTCGGCTCCGCACTCGGCGCGTTGGTGAGCATCGCCTGCGGGTACGCCTTCCCATGGTGATGCTCTGCGACCAGCACCTGTATCCGGTCGGTCCCGGGCTCTGCACCTGGAACAGTTCCGCCACCGTGTCCCCCGAGCACTACCCCGCCGTGATCATGGGTTCGCTGCTCGCGGTCCTGCCGCTGGTCCTCGCCTTCGCCCTGCTCCAGCGGTTCTGGAAGTCGGGGCTCACGGCGGGCGCCGTCAAGTAGCCGCGCCACCACCCCACCCCCGTACCAGGAGAAAGATGCCCAGCACCGCCCACACCTCCCCCGGCACGCGGAGCCGGCCACGCGCCGCCGTCGCCATGAAGCCGGACGCCGCGGCCGCCCTCCTCGACGCAGGCTCCCTGGCCGCGCTCGGCGAGGTGTGCGACCTCGCTCCTCTGCCCGTTCTCGACGACTTCACCACCGACCGGGCCCGCGCCGTACTGGCCGGCGTGGAGGTCCTGGTCACCGGCTGGGGCTGTCCGCCGCTCGACGGGGCGGCCCTGGACGCGGCGCCGCATCTGCGCGCCGTCGTCCACACCGCGGGCACCATCCGCGGACACATCACCGAAGCCTGCTGGGAACGCGGCATCGAGGTGTCGTCGGCGGCCGCCGCCAACGCCCTGCCGGTGGCGGAGTACACCGTCGCAATGATCCTGCTCTCCGGCAAACGGGTCCTGGAACGAGCCCGCGACTACCGGACCGAACGCCGCCGCGACAACTGGCTCGCCACCTCGACGCAGGTCGGGAACTACGGCCGCACCGTAGGCATTCTGTCCGCCTCGCTGATCGGCCGACGCGTCATCGAACTGCTGCGGCCGTACGACCTGCCGGTGCTGCTCCACGATCCGTACGTCTCCGAGGCGGAGGCCGCCGCTCTCGGCGTCCGGCCCGTCGGCCTCGGTGAACTGTTCGCCCGCAGCGACGTGGTGAGCGTCCACGCCCCGCTGCTGCCGGCCACCCGCGGGCTCGTCAGCCGTGAACTGCTCACCTCGATGCGCCCCGACAGCGTGCTCATCAACACCTCGCGGGGCGCCGTCGTCGATCAGGACGCGCTCGTCGACGTCCTGCGGCAGGACCGGATCCGGGCCGTCCTCGACGTCACGGAGCCCGACACCCTGCCCGCCGCACATCCCCTCTGGGAGTGCGACAACGTGACCATCACCCCGCACCTCGCAGGCTCGCAGGGCAACGAGTGGGGGCGACTGGTCGATCTGGCGGTCGGCGAGGCCGGCCGCTGGGCCGCGGGCGACGGATTCGCCCATCCCGTACGACGCGAAAGGCTGGCATTCCTCGCATGACCGCACCCCATCCGGCATCTCCCATCGGACTCCCCACCGATGACAGGGCGTTGAGCCCGCACACCGGCTACACCCGTGCGCACTGGGAGGCAGCGGCGGACGGACTGCTCAAGGCCGCCTGGCAGTGGGCCACTCCGGGCGGCGCGCTGCTGGACCTGCCGGGCCGGCCGTCCGCATCCGGGGTGCGTTCCGACGGTCTGGAGGGGTACGCACGTACGTTCCTCGCCGCCGCCTTCCGGGTGGCGGGCGCGGACGGCAAGGACCCGCACGGCTGGCTCGACCGGTACGCCGACGGGCTCACCGCGGGTACCCGTACGCCCGGCCGGGACGATGCCGAGTCCTGGCCGCTGATCCGCGACCACACCGTCTTCGGCCAGCCGATGGTCGAGTCCGCGTCGGTCGCCATCGGTCTGCGGCTGACCCGGCCGTGGCTCTGGGACCGGCTGGAGTCCGGGGTGCAGGACCGTGCCGAGGAGTGGCTGCGCGGCGCGCTGCGGCACACCCCCGCTCCCAACAACTGGTATCTGTTCCCCTACTCCGTGGCGGCGTTCCTCGACTCCGTGGGCCGTGGCGACGCGGAGACGGCCCGTGCGAAGGAGCGTGCCCTCGACCTGCTGGAGGGCTGGTACCGCGGGCAGGGCTGGTACTCGGACGGCGACGGCCGCGCGTTCGACCACTACAACGGCTGGGCGCTGCACCTCTACCCCGTGCTGGACGCACATCTGTCGGGTGACGCCGAGTCGTCCGCGCACTACGGCGACCGGCTGCGCGAACATCTGGAGGGCTTCTCACTGCTGTTCGGCGGCGACGGTGCGCCGATCCACTTCGGCCGCTCGCTGACGTACCGCTTCGCGGCCGCTTCGTCGGTCGCGCTCGGCGCCGTCACCGGGCACACCCCGCTCACGCCCGGCGCCTCGCGTCGGGTGATCAACGGGTCACTGCGCTACTTCCTGGACCGGGGTGCGACCGGTACGGACGGACTGCTGAGCCTGGGCTGGCACGGCCCGCACGAGGCGACGCTGCAGAACTACTCGGCCCCCGCCTCGCCGTACTGGGCGTCCAAGGCCTTCGTCTCGCTGCTCGCCCCGGACGGTCATCCGCTGTGGACCGCGACCGAGGAGCCCGCGCCGAGCGAGGGCCCCGACCGGGTGCTCGCACTGCCGGCTCCCGGACTGCTCGTCCAGTCCACCCGGGCGGACGGGATCGTACGCCTGCACAACCACGGCAGCGACCATGTGCGCCCGCACGAGGGCGAGTCGGGTGTGCAGGACGATCCGCTGTACAGCCGTCAGTCGTACTCCACGGTGACCGGCCCCACGTCGAAGGCGAACGTGGCGGACAACCACCTGGCCGTGGTCGTCGCCGGGGCGCGCAGCGGTCGCCGTGCCATCCGTCCGCTGGGCGCCGGTGGAGGCGACGGCTGGGGCTGGGCCGCCTCCTGGCACCGCCCGGTGTTCACATCCGGTGCGCCGATGGTGCCGGGTATGCGGGTGGAGAGCGTCACCGTGGTCCGCGGCCGGTACGAGCTGCGGGTGCACCGCGTACTCGGCGCACCGGCAGGGGCCCGGGTGGAGCAGACGGGCTGGGCGACCGGCCGCGACGACGCGGTGACCTCCGCGCTGCACGGTCTGCACGGATGGGAGTCACGGGACGGGATACGGGCCCCGCAGGGCACGGCGTACACGCGCTGGGCGGTGGTGCCCCGGCTGTCCGCGGCTGCTGAGGGCACGGCGGTGCTGGTGTCGCTCGCCTCGCTGACCGCGGAGCCCGACGCGGCGCCGCTCGATGCGGTGGTGAGCGGGGTGAATGTGGACGGGGACACGGTGGAGGTCTGCTGGGCGGAGGATGCGGCGACGACACGTATCGGCTTCGGTCCGCTGACGGTCACGCACGGGTGAACACCGGGTTGCGCGGCGGGACCGCGCAACCCCGCCCTCCCCTACACGTCTGTCCTGATCACCACGGCCAGTGTGCGCGGACCGTGCACGCCCTCCACCCTCTCCAGTTCGATGTCGGACGTGGCCGAAGGACCGCTGATCAGCGTCGTCGGCCGCTCCGGCACCAGCCGGGCCACCGCCTCAGGCACCCCGACCTCGACCGTCGACAGATCGACGACACACACATGCAGATCGGGGACGAGGGACAGCGCCCGCCGCCCCTGGTCGGGTGAGCCGTCCAGAAAGATGGTGCCCGTCTCCGCGCAGCTGACGGCCGAGGCGGTGACGACCCCGTCCAATGAGTCGAGCCGGGGAGCCGGAATGTCGGCGGAGTCCTGCTGGACCTCACCGTCGTACGCGTCGAGCCATGCCGCGTCGAGTCCGGCCGGCACACCGATCCGCTGTGCACCGCGCTCTCGCAGCACCTCGGCGACGACCTGCGCCGTGCGGTCTGCGGTACAGGTGTGCACGTGCGCCCTGTAGTCGACGAGCCGGTCGGTGAAGAGGGCCAGGCGCCCGTCGTCGGGGAGGCTGCGGCCGGTGCGGAAGGCGCGGCGGACGGTGGTGTCCGGGGTCGGGGCGAGGGCCAGGGCGTCCCTGATCCTGCCCATCACCGTTTCGCGAGCGGTCGTCACTTCTCCTCCCCCTTCTTCTGGTTCTTCTGGTTCTTCTGGTTCTTCTCGTGCTCGTCGGCGGCGGCCCGCATCATCGCGGCGCCTTCGGCCGATGCCAGCCAGGAGCGGAAGGTCTGCTTCGGCGGGGCGGCCGTGTCGCGGCTGTCGCTCCAGCCGTTGAACGGCGGCGGCAGATGCGAGATCTTCCCGTCCCGCCCGGCGATGACGCGGCCGATCGCCGCACCCTTCTGCGCGGCGGTGTACAGCCTCGGCCTCTTCATCACTCCGGCCGCGGCCTTCATGGCCAGCTTCTCCGCCGTCGTACCGGACTGCTCGGTGTGCTGATGGCGCAGCTCGACCAGCAGCGACGGAATGTCGATCTTGACCGGGCAGGCGTCGAAGCAGGCACCGCAGAGGCTGGAGGCGTACGGCAAAGAGCTGTTGGGGTCGTCCTTGGCCGCGTGCATCCCGGCGAGCTGCGGCGTGAGGACCGCGCCGATCGGTCCGGGGTACGTCGATCCGTACGCATGACCGCCGGCCCGTTCGTACACCGGGCAGACATTGAGACAGGCCGAGCAGCGGATGCAGTTGAGCGCCTCGCGCCCGATCCGGTCGGCGAGCGCGGCGGTGCGTCCGTTGTCGAGCAGGACCAGATGGAAGTCCTGCGGTCCGTCGCCGGGTGTCACACCGGTCCACATCGAGGTGTACGGGTTCATCCGCTCACCGGTGGAGGAACGCGGCAGCAGCTGCAGGAAGACTTCGAGGTCCTGATAGCGCGGCAGCACCTTCTCGATGCCCATGACGGTGATCAGGGTGTCGGGCAGGGTCAGGCACATGCGGCCGTTGCCCTCGGACTCGACGACACAGAGGGTGCCGGTCTCGGCGATACCGAAGTTGGCGCCGGAGATCGCCACCTTGGTCGTCATGAACTTCTCGCGCAGATAGGTGCGGGCCGCGGCGGCGAGATGCGCGGGTACGTTGTCGAGGCCCGGGTCGACGCCCGGGATCTCCTTGAGGAAGATCTGCCGGATCTCGTCACGGTTGCGGTGGATCGCGGGCACCAGGATGTGCGACGGCTTGTCGTGCGCGAGCTGGACGATCAGTTCGGCCAGGTCCGTCTCGTACGGGGTGATACCGACCGATTCGAGGTGCTCGTTGAGGCCGATCTCCTGGGTGGCCATCGACTTGACCTTGATGACGTCGCCGCTGCCTGTCGCCTTGACCAGCCGGGTGACGATCTCGTTGGCCTCGACTCCGTCGCGCGCCCAGTGGACGGTGCCGCCCCTCTCGGTGACCTTGCGCTCCAGTTGTTCCAGGAGTTCGGGGAGCCGGTTCATGGTGTCGGTCTTGATGGCCGAACCGGCGTCACGCAGCTCTTCCCAGTCGGGGAGTTCACCGGTGACATTCAAGCGTTTGGTGCGGATCGTATGGGTGGCCCTGCCGAGATTGCGGCGCAGTTGTTCATTGCGCAGTTCGTCGTGGGCGGCCTCGGGGAACGTCCGGTCGCCACGCAGATTTCCCGTTCCGTACGGGGAACGGGGCGGGGTCGCGGGCATACCGAGGAAGGTGCTGCTCATCGGGCGGCCTCCGTCGGGACGTACGGCGAGGTGCGGGTGGAGGACAGGATCTGTGCGAGGTGCAGGGTGCGGGTGCCCGAGGCGATACGGGAGAGTCCGCCGCCGATGTGCATCAGACAGGACGAGTCGCCCGCGGTACAGACATCGGCTCCGGTGGTGGCGATGTTGCGCATCTTGTCCTGGAGCATCGCCGTCGACGTCTCGGCGTTCTTGAGGGCGAATGTGCCGCCGAATCCGCAGCAGGAGTCGGATTCGGGGAGCTCGACGAGGTCGATGGAGTCGACGGCGCGGAGCAGCTTCAGCGGCTTCTCGCCGACCCGGAGCATGCGCAGGGAGTGGCAGGTGGGGTGGTACGTCACCCGGTGCGGGAAGTACGCCCCGACCTGGGTCACATCGAGGACGTCGACGAGGAATTCCGACAGCTCGTACGTCTTGGCCTTGACGGTGGCGACACCCGCGCGCAGCGCCGCGTCCCCGTACCGTTCGGCGACGATCTCGTGCTGGTGCCGAACCGAGCCCGCGCACGATCCGGACGGCATGACAACGGCGTCGATCGACGCGTCACTGAACTGCTCGGCGAAATTCCGCACCAGAGGCACGGGTTCGCGCTGGTATCCGGTGTTGACGTGCATCTGGCCGCAGCAGGTCTGCCCCGGCGGGAACACCACGTCATGGCCCAGGCGGGCGAGCAGGACCGCAGTCGATTTCACCGCCTCGGGGAAGAGCGTGTCTCCCAGACAGGTGGCGAAGAGTCCGATGCGCATGGGGTCTCTCCGATCGATTCTCCATTTTATGGTCCGACCATACTAGCCTCGGTCCGGAACGAGAAGGATGCGGCGCGCCCGGAGCGGCAGGGAAATGTAGTCATGCCCCTGACAATTCCTTTATCCAAGACCGGCGCACTCGTCGTCGGTCACCGTTCCTACAGCCGATCGGAGCTCTCGTCGACCAGCGTGCCATGGAGGCTGCGGATGTGCTGCTCGACCAGGTCGGCGGCCTTCGCACCCTTGCCCGCGCGCACCAGCCGCAGGAGTTCGGTGTGCTCCGCGTTGAGTGCGGCAGCCGCGGCCGGCCAGTCCTCGGCCTCCTCCAGGGCTCGCAGGATCAGCGGGCGCACCGACTCGCGTACGGCGGAGGTGAGCGTGGAGGTCAGCTCATTGCCGGAGCTGCGGGCGATGTGCACATGGAACCGGGTATCCAGGTCGTTGAACTCGGGCACCTCGACGTCCGGCTCTCCCATCCGCACGACCAGGGCCTCCGCCTCCTCGAGGTCCTCCTTCGAGGCATGCCGCGCGGCCGCCTCGAAGCTCGACCTCTCCAGCACGACGCGCGCCTCCAGGACGTCATGGAGGCTGTAGCTTCCGAGGGCGAAGTGGAGACGCAGCAGCCGGCCGAGGGCGCCGTCCGGGTTGCGCACGATCCGCGCCCCGGCGTCCGGCCCCCGGCCCGGCTGGGCGACCAGCACACCGATGGTCTCCAGCACCCTCAGCGCCTCACGCAGCGCGGACCGGCTGACCCCGAGAACGGGCGCGAGCTCACGCTCGGGCGGCAGCCGGTCACCGGCCCTGAGCTCACCGGCGAACACCCGCTGCTCGATGCTCTGGAGCACGAGTTCATGCGTACGGGACTGCCGTACGGGTTGCCACTCGACGGGCATCCGTCACCCCCTGCCTCGGCCGGAATCGTCCGGTTGCCGTCGCATCTGCTGTCCGATCTCCAACTATGTCACACATCACGTATGGTCGGACCAAAGGCCGGTCATGCGGGACCCACTGCCGACGGCCGTCGAGACACGTGCGTTCTCAGTATTTGACTGCTCCCCTCCCTTGAAGGAAGGGGATTCCCTCCTTCGAGGCTGAGCGGGGATCTCTGGCTCACGCTGCCTGGCCAGGTCTTCCACGCTCAGCACCAGCCGGGTGCAGACCAGCCCGGACAAGCATCACACCTGCGGAGTTCTTGCCCCTCGGGGATACGGCTCCGCAGGCGGTGCAGGTGCAGGTGCGCTCTCCCAGCGGCAGTGCGTGCTCGGCTCTCGCTCCGCAGCGCGCGCAGTCCATCGTGGAGTACGCAGGGTGGATCAGGTGCACGGACCGTCTGTGCTTGCGGCCCATCTCTATCAGGGCCTGTCTGGTCGCGCCGATGGCGGCGTCAGCAGCCTTGCGGGCCATGGTGGTCCGGCTGAGGAACTTCGGCTCGAAGTCCACCGGGCGCGCTCCGCACCGCCATCAGCAGCCAGGACAGGATCTCCAGGTTGCCGTCCCAACTCGCGCCCTGGACGGCCCGGCCGTCGGTGTTGTGCCAGATACAGCCGTCACAGGGCCGCATCTCGGGTTCGGAGTCGAAGGTACCCGGCTCCTCCCAGCGGCCGCCTGCCCCGTTGGTCTCCTTGGACGGGGTGAGTTCAAAGGCATTGGTGGGGTACAGGTGGGTCGACGTCCGATGAGCGTATGTGCCGATGCACCCGGGCTCCGTCGGTTTTCCGTCACGGTCGGTTTGTTGACCGGCATCAGCATTGCTGACCGGCCGAGGAGCGGAGCCGAGAGCCCGCTCCTGGCCCGGCGACGGATGCCGACGACTCCCCTCTCCTCCTGTCCGGACCGGTCCGCGTGCTGGTCACGCGGACCACCCCGGTCGTGCCGGGCGGCCCGCCATTCAGTCGGCGAAGGACCCGTGGCGGCCCGCCCCGCCCCCGAAGCGGTCGGCACCGGCCTGTGTCTCCCCCGCAGTCAGCGGCACCAGGCCGTGCCGGTACTCCGAGGCCAGGGCGTCCGGCTCGCTCAGACCGTGCTGCTCGCACACCGAGAGCCGGTCGTGGCGCAGACACAGCTGCGGGAACGCGGCGATCTCCCGGGCGAGTTGCTCAGCCGCACGGCGGGCTTCACCCGGTGGGACGATCCGGTTGGCGAGCCCGATGGCGTACGCCTCGGCGGCCGGGACCGGCCGTCCGGTGAGGATCATGTCCATGGCCCGGCTCTCACCGATCAGACGCGGCAGCCGTACGGTCCCGCCGTCCACCAGCGGCACCCCCCAGCGGCGGCAGAACACCCCGAACACCGCATCGTCCTCGGCCACCCGCAGATCGCACCAGACGGCCAGCTCCAGCCCCCCGGCCACCGCATGCCCCGCGACGGCCCGCGATGACGGGCTTGTTAAGGCGCATACGAGTCGGGCCCATCGGCCCGTCGCCCTCGGCTACTACCTTGTTGCCGCGTTCCGTACCGATGCCCTTCAGGTCGGCACCGGCACAGAACGTGCCGCCCTCGCCCCACAGCACCGCGACGGCCGCATCCGGGTCGGCGTCGAACTGACGGAAGGCATCGGCAAGTCGGTCCGCCGTCGGACCGTCAACGGCGTTACGGACCTCGGGCCGGCTGAGGATCACCGTGAACACGGGGCCGTCGCGCTCGATCCGTACCGCAGGATTCTCGCTCATCGTTCGCCCTCCCACAGGGGATCGCGCAGGGCCCGGCGGAGCGCGGCGGGCAGCATCGGGTCGGCGGCGCTCGCCCCGCGCATCGCAACCATCATGTCGAGGTGGTCCGCATGAGTGGACTCGCCGAGGCAGGCGAGCCTCAACCCGGCCACGGACAAGCCCAGTTCGAACGCCCGCTCGGCGAACTCGGGCCCGTACACCAGGAGTGTGACGCCGGTGTCCCGGAGCATACGGGTGTGTTCGGCGGCGGAGAGCCGGCCGTTGAGGGGGACGCGGGCGGCGCCGGCCTTGAGGCAGGCGAAGTCGACGGAGACGGACCACAGACCGTTACCGAGGAGCAGCCCGACCCGGTCGCCCCGCGAGACACCGAGTCCGGCCAGGACATGGACGAGGCGGTCTGCGGCCCCGTCCACCTCCTCATAGGTGAGGGAACGGTCTTCGACATGCACGGCGGTACGTCCTGCGAAACGCGCGGCACCGCGGCGAACCAGGTCTACAGCAAGCATGTGCCGGACCATAGACCCGCCAAATACAGTCCGTCCAGACTGTTTGTTGGTTCATTTTCCGTATCGTAGGCTCGCGCCATGTCCCCCGTCACACCACCCACTCGACGCACCCAGCGGCAGCGAAGGGAGGAGACCCGGCAACGGCTTCTCGACGCCACGATCGACTGCCTGGTGGAGCACGGTTTCGCGGGTACGACCACCCAGCGTGTACAGGAGCGGGCCGGGGTGTCACGGGGCGCGCTGCTGCACCACTTCGCGTCCAAGGCCGACCTGCTGGCGGCGGCGACCCACCATGTCGCCGAGCTGCGCCTCGCACACATCCGCGCCGAGACGGACGGGGGCGCCCTGCATCCGGAGCACGGACTCGCGCTGCTGCGTACCGCGATGTCGGGACCGCACTTTCTCGCGGGCCTGGAGCTGTGGCTCGCAGCCCGCACCGATGCCGGCCTCAAGGCGGCCCTGCTGCCCGCGGAACGGGAGGTGGGCGCCGCTCAGCGCGCCGTGATCTCGGACATCTTCGGGCCAAAGGTCGCGGCGCGCGACGATTTCGCCATGCTCTGCGAATCGCTGCTGGTCCTGCACCGGGGGCTGGCGCTCACCAGCGTGCTGCGCGAGGACCCGGCGTTCGGGGACGAGATGCTGCGGCTGTGGGCGGAGCGCTTCCTCACCCGATTCACGTGATTCACCGTGTTCACCCGGTTCATCTGATCCAATGTATTCATCTGATTCTCACGCAACCGTTCTACGGTGGCCGCGTGACCCAGATGAGCCCGCCCGGTTGGCATCCAGACCCCGGGTATACAGGAATTGGCCCCATTCAGGAACGCTGGTGGGACGGCAACCAGTGGACCGACCATCTCCGCGTGCCGCCCGCCACGATCCGGCGCCGTCGGATGCGTATCGGCATCACCGCAGGTGTGGTGGTGCTCGCCGCCATCGGGGGCGGCCTCTTTCTGCTGTCGGACGATTCCGGCGATTCCAAGGAGAACGCGGCCACTGCCCCGTCCACCGCACCTTCCGGTGCGCCCGGCCGCGGGCCGGGCATGCCCGGAGGCGGCGGTGAGAGCCAGGCACCCGAGCGGCAGGTACCGCAGACCGAGGACGGCTACGCCACGGACCTGGCCAGCGGAATCAGCCTCCCGGTGCCCGACGGCTGGACGGGCAAGTCGGGGATCGCGGGCGCGGGAGTGACCACGGGCGAGTACGCCTGTCCCGGCGACACGTCCCAGGAGTGTGTGCGCGGCGGGGTGTTCTCCATGCCGGCGAATGCCCTGAAGCTCGACACCACAACGGCGAAGGCCACGGCGACGAAGGACATCTCCGCCAACGCGACGGATTCCTACGGCGAGAAGATCTACGGAGGCATCGCCTCGCATCAGGAGCTCAAGTCGGGGCCGGTCACCGTGGCCGGTGAGCAGGGCTATCTGGTGCGCTGGAAAGTGGTGACGAAGAGCGGTGACGACGGGTACGTCCAGTCGCTGGCGTTCCCGTCCCCCCGCTCCAAGGACACACTGATCGTCGTCCGTTCCGGCTTCGACATCAACACCAAGGCGCCGGAGCTCTCCGTCATGGACGACATCACCAAGGGCATCAAGGCAGCATCGGGAACGGGCTCCGGTCCCGGCACGACCGCGTAGGCGCATGGCGGGACGATCCGTCGGCGGGGCGGGCGTCGTACACCGATGAGTACGAAAGGACGACCGGACTGAGTACGCCGTCCGATTCCTCACCGGTCCATCGCTGATCGAATGACACCCATGGCTCCTGACGCACCGCCTCGCCCCCGCATGCAGCACGTCGCCACCGCCGGTACTGCCCTGGCCGTGACCTTGGCCCCGCTGGTGATCGGCGTGCTGCTGGCCAAGACCATGGCGACGGATCCGATGACGCCGGTCAACGCGATGGTCACCAGGGGTGGGCAGCCCGCACCCATCTCGCCTGCGCAGTGGCGCAGATGCGGCAGGCATGCGCTTCGCAGGTGGAAGGGCCCGCTGAACGCCTGCAAGCGGCCGGGCGCTCTTGCGCAGCGGTGCCCCGGGGTACGTCGCCCACGACGGCCCGGGGTGTTTCTGCGCGAGCACTGACATACCGCGGGCCTGTCCTCCGGGCAGGCCCGCGGTATGTCAGGCCCTTCGGCAGTGCAGGAACAACTGGGGCTCGGCCGCCGCTGCTTCGTAGGCCGGGGTGAACAGGCTGCTGTGCTCCCACAGAACCGTGAATCCTGCCCCGGCGACCAGCTCGGTGAATTCGTCGGCGCCGAAGCTGGTCGCCTGCACCTTCTGTCCCATGAAAACGACGCTGACGTCCTCGACGTCCAGCGGCACCGTCGCGACGACCAGGTGGCCTCCGGGGACCAGCAGACGCCCCAGCTTCCCCAGGAGTCGGGACTGCTCGTCGCGGGACATCTGCAGCAACGAGAAGTACACGCAGATGGCATCGAAACTCCCCTCACCCAGGGGAAGTTCACGAATATCGGCACACTCGAAAGACGCACCGGGCACTTGTCGGGCCGCCAGGTCAACCATGACGGGCGAGACATCGACGCCCAGCACATCATGACCGGCGTCGACCAGGGTCTGCGCGGTCGGCCGGCCCGTTCCGCAGCCCACGTCCAGGACCCGGCTGTGCGGTGCGATGTGCTCCAACAGCCGGTTCAGCGAGGCGTGGTGGGTGGCCGAGTCGGCGAACGCCCGCTCGTACTCGGCACCCAGAGCGTCGAACACCTGCGCGGCCGGGAGGCCGTGGACTTCGTCCATCGATGTGGGTCCTTCCGTTGCCCTGGCGGCTTCCCCGGGATCGTTTCATCATTCGCATCGGCATTCAACGCCCAATCCGGGCACGTCACATGGGGGATCAGGGCGCCCGGTGGACGGACGAGAAGAACGGATCGTCCGTCGCTCGCTGCCGGGCCCGCCCGCTCTCCTCCGGGTTGCACACCGGGACCGAGTCCGAGATCCCCCAGCCGCCGGTGGCCAGGCAGGAGGAGCCGACCCGGCCCGATGCGCGGGTCACCGGATACGGCGGCAGGCAGAAAAATCCGGTGAACCGCCGGCACCGGGTTCACTACACTCGCCACCAATCGCACGCTGCAACAACATCGCGGCGCGCACCGTGACGAGTGAGGGGAGACCGGCCGTGCGTTACCGCAGCGCTGTTGTTGTCCCCCGGTCGCGGTACGAGGTGATCCTGGTGTCCTCGTGTGCCCGGTGCCTGCTGCGCGGCCGGCACCGGATGACCGTGGCGAACAACTGACCCATTTCTTGAAGGTGTTCAGCATTCCAAGCGGCTGTGCACCGATGCGGTTCGCCGCATCAGGGGTTTCAGCGGGGCCTGACCACAGGCCGGTTCGTCCGGGAATTGCGCCGACCCGATCCGGATCACCCCGAAAGGCCATGGGCCGTGCGTACCGACCTGCACCGTCATCTCACCAGTCCGCTGAACGGCGTTCGTAATCTGGGCATCCTCGCCCACGTCGACGCCGGCAAGACCACCGTCACCGAACGGATCCTCTACCTCACCGGCACCACCCACAAGCGGGGCGAGGTCCATGACGGAACGACAGTCACCGACTTCGATTCCCAGGAACGCGACCGCGGGATCACCATCTTTGCAGCTGCGGTGAGTTGTGTCTGGGACGGCCACCGGATCAATCTGATCGACACCCCGGGCCATGTCGACTTCTCCGACGAGGTGGAGCGCTCGCTGCGGGTGCTCGACGGCGCGGTCGCGGTGTTCGATGCTGTCGCCGGGGTCGAGCCGCAGAGCGAGTCGGTGTGGCGGCAGGCCGACCGGCACGGGGTGCCACGAATCGCGTTCGTCAACAAGCTGGACCGTGCCGGAGCCGACCTCGACGTGGCGGTCGCGTCGATAGCCGCGCGGCTTCACACGGTCCCGCTGGTGGTACAGCTGCCGATCGGAAAGGAGGACGGGTTCACCGGGGTGGTGGATCTGCTGCGTATGCGGTCGCTGGTCTGGGCCGACGGCCGCGGCACGTTCGAGGAGGGCCGGGTGCCGGACGCCTTGCGGGAAGAGGCGCACCGGCGCCGCCGGGTGCTCGAGGAGACGGTGGCGGAACTCCATCCGGTCGCTTTGGAGGAGTTCTGTGCGGAGTCGACGGTCTCCGCACAGACTCTGTCCGCCGCACTGCGTGACCTGACCCGTACCGGTGAGGGCGTTGTGGTGTTGTGCGGTTCGGCCTACCGCAACCGAGGGATCGAACCGCTGCTGGAGGCCGTCGTGGCCTACCTGCCCTCACCGCTGGACGTGCCTGCGGTACGCGGCACCCTGGACGGCGCTGTGCAGGAGCGGTCCGCCGACCCGGCGGCACCGTTCGCCGCGCTGGTCTTCAAGGTGAACTCGACCGCCACGGGGCGGCTGACTTATCTGCGCGTGTATTCGGGAACGGTCCGGAAGGGGGACGCGGTGCTGGACGTGGGCGCGCGACGCAACGAGCGAATCGGCCGGATCCTGCGGGTGCAGGCCGGACAGCACTCGGACGTGGACCAGGCGGTGGCCGGGGACATCGTCGCGGTGATCGGACTGAAAGCCGCCCGTGCCGGGGCGACCCTGTGCACACCCGCGGCGCCATTGGTTCTCGAACCGCCCTCCGTTGCCGATCCGGTCGTCTCCGTGGCGGTCGAGGCCCGCAGACGCATCGACACCGAACGCTTGGTGTCGGCGCTGGCGCGATTGGTCGAGGAGGATCCTTCGCTGGCGGTCCGGACCGACCCCGAGACCGGTCAGACGGTGCTGTCCGGAATGGGGGAACTGCATCTGGAGGTCGCGGTGGAGAAGATCCGTCGTGCTCACGGGCTGGAGGTCGGCGTCGGCAGGCCGCAGGTGGCCTACCGGGAGACGGTCGTGCGAGGGGTGTCGGGACTGGTGTACCGGCACGTCAAGCAGGACGGGGGTGCCGGCCAGTTCGCTCATGTCGTCCTCGATGTGGAGCCACTGGAAGCCGCCCGTGACAACGGCGGTGGCGATGCTGTGGACTTCGCGTTCCGGTCGACCGTCGTCGGTGGCCGGGTGCCGCAGGAGTACGTCCGGGCGGTGGAGGCCGGCTGCCGGGATGCCCTGGCGGAGGGCCCCCTCGGCGGACACCCGGTGACCGGGCTGCGGGTCACGCTGTCCGACGGGGCCACCCACTCCAAGGACTCCTCGGAGATGGCGTTCCGGACGGCCGGCCGGCTCGCGCTCCGTGAGTCGCTGCGCAACAGCGTGATGGTGCTGCTGGAACCGGTGGTGGAGGTCACGGTCACCGTGCCCGATGACGCCGTGGGCGGGGTGCTCGGTGACCTGGCGGCACGGCGCGGCCGGGTCACGGGCTCGACCGCGCGGGCCGGCACATCGGTGATCAGCGCGACCGTGCCGCTGGCCGAGCTGTTCGGCTATGCGACCCGGCTGCGCAGCCGGACCCAGGGCCGGGGGACGTTCACCACCCGGGCCACCGGTTACGCCCCGGCGCCGGACGCGGTGCCTCGCGGGACACCGGACCGGTAGAACCGGGGATGGCCCTGGTTCTTGGCCGGCTCACGAAGTCTCCTTTGTGGTTGACCAGGGTCTCTGCGTGGAGGACATGTCCTCCACGCAGCTCCGGCCCGCGTCAGGAAATCTCCGGGCGATCTTGCACAACTCGCGCGATCAGGTCGTGGATCAAGAATTCTCCGGGCTCACGATTCTCTCTGAGGCGAGCGAGGTTGTCAGGGCCGAACCAGCCGTAGGCAGAATGCTTGGACCATTCCAGGGCGGGGTGGTCCAAGTCGCCGTCGACCTCGACGAGATAGTCGGCCTCGTGACGGAGTCCAGCTCCGTCGTCCCCGGTCCAGGTGCTGGTGCCCAGAAATCGGCACACGTGGCGAAGGCGCCATCCCGTCTCTTCCTCGACCTCTCGCGCGAGAGCGTCCAGGAGGGTTTCGTCCGCCTCGACATGGCCGCCCACGATGTCCCACGTGTCGGGGAAGAGGTGGCGGTCCGGGCTTCGTTTCTGGGCGAAGGCTTCGCCGTCCTGGTTGAGGATGACCGCTCCGACGGTCCAGACCGCTCCGGGTACAGAAACGGGCACCTCGACGTCGTGGTTCACGGTGAATGGCCGGTTGTCTGTTGGCATGCCTGACAGCGTAGGCCGGGCAGCGGGGTGGGGAGGAAGACCGGTGAGGTGCCGACGTGATCGCGACGGTGTCGCCGTCGATGTTGACGAGGCGCCGGGTGTCGGCCCGGCGTTCAGCCGGGACGGGCGACGACGGCCCAGGCGAGACGGCGCTGTCCGGCGAGCCGGACGGTGGCTCGTCCGAGTGCAGCCAAGACCGCGTCGGCGTCGAGGCCGGATTCGAGGTTCGTGACGCCGGCCGACCCGCAAGCGCCCGTCCACCGGCCGGCGCAAGGCCCCTGAACCTGTGCGAAGTCACGACGTCGCCGACCGGAAAGTTCAACTGCGCTTGGCGTTCCCATGGCCCGGCCGACGCCGGTCTGCTGCACCCTCGTCAAGGCTTCATGCGTAGGAAGACCTGAAAGGAACTCAATGATGAACGACACTCGCGTGTCACGGCCCGGTACCGCCTCGGCCGGACTGGGGAGCGGCGCGGCAGCGGTCCTCCTTGCCGTATCGGCAGTCGGGCTGTTCACACCTCCGGCCGCGGCAACAGACGTACGGAAGGCGGACACACCCACCGTCACCGTGAAGCGCGGCAAGCCCGCACGGACCCTGCCCTTCGCCGCAAATCGGGCGGGGGAGGCTGTGGTATCGCTGAACTCCCGAGCGTCCGGGGTCTCCTGGGGGATCAAGGGCAGCGAGTCCGCGGTCGTATCGGCATACGTCGACGGGCGCTACGCGACCGACATCGTGATCCCCTCGGATCAGCCGATCACCCGCAGCTTCACCCTGGGCCACCTCAAGAAGGGGCCGCACAAGCTGCGGTTCCGCTTCGCCGACGACCGTTCTCCGCAGGGAGCGAGCAGCGCGCAGCTCGACGACGTCTCGGTCCGGATGTACGGGGAGGAGAGCGATGAGGCACTCGTGCTGAAGAACGCACCCGTACTCTATGGCCGGAACCTGCCGGATCTGGGTGATCGGTTCCAGAGCAGCACGACCGACACCCCGGTCTTCGCCTATCACGAGATCTCCCCGGCGCAGACCGCCGGCCACAAGGTGATCCAGTACACAGTGATCTGGAGCAACGAGGACGGCGGCACCAACTCGCCTGCGCTGATGGCACGCTGGGGCCGGACCACCGACATCGAGTGGGCCTATCGCGTCGAAGTCGACGCCGAGGGCAAGACGGTCCCCGGCACGGGCGTCTACCAGGCGCCCAACCACCAAACGCTGAAATTCGCCGGCGCGTACGAGAACAGCCGCCCGCTGCTGGAGACCTGCACTTCCAACAACAACCTGTGCGACAAGGTCGACGACCCCATGCGGTTCTCCCTCGCACCGATCGAGTCGCTGCCCGCGGGTCGGACGCGGGAGCACATCATGGACACGAATCCGTGGCTCTACCCCATCATGGGGCAGGAGATGACACGTGAGGGCCAGATCGAATCCCCCTCGGACCCGGAGACTCCGGCCCTCGGCGATCAGCGCACCTACCTGTACCTCGCGGTGTCCCACACGACCTCGCCGTCGGACCAGGCCGGTAACGTGGGCCTGTCCATCGGGGTGCGGCTGAAGGGGAGCGACAAGCTGTACACGTCCAACCACGACGTCGCCTCGTGGTCCCTCACCCGCAATGGCGCGGCGGCGACCACGATCGAGCTGCCGGTGGGGACGAAGCCGTCGGACGTCGCGGAGGTCGTCGGGCTGCGTACGCCCGTCCAGGAGACCGGCGCGTCCGTGACGGTCACACGGATCACACGGGCGTTCTTCCTCCAGCAGGACTATCTGCCCGGCACCTCCTTCATCGACTGGACGGGCGAGAGGACACTTACGCAGTCGGCTCCGCAGGCGGCTCTGTGGACGGCGGGCAACTGACCTGGGGGCGGCGCGACGGGCATGCGCCGATCGGGGCGTGACGCAGGCACGCGCCGTGCGCCTGCTCGTACGTACGCACTCGGACCGGGTCGCGCAGCACGGCCGTGAGCAGCGCGGCCTGCCGGTGGACGGCGGGCCGCTCTTCCTCGCAGGTCCTGCGCTTCGGGCCCAGAGGCAGGCACGGACGGGGCGGCGGGCGTGACGGCCCGCCGTCATCAGGCGGCGGAAGCGGGAGGGCCCTGCGTTCGGACGCGTGCGGGTGCCGTGCGTGTATACCCGGGCACAGTCGGCAACCGGTCCCTGCAGTCCCCATCAGACGCCTCATACCCTCCCAGCTCGCTGAAGCTGTCGCCTGTCTCGTCGGCGGGGGGTGGCGCGCAGGGTTTGACGCACCTCCTTGTAGCCGGGGCCGGCGGCACGGTCGTGCTGTTCGTGCGGATCGCTTCGCCGCGGGCTGAGACGCGGGAGGGCCTGAGAGGCCGCGTCGTCACAAGCCTGCTCCCCCATCCGTCGAAGCGGCGAGCCGCCCGGTTCGGCCAGTCGCACCAATGCCCGGGCCGCATGTGGTGGGAGTGGACGAAGAGGGCGGTTTCCGCAGGTCCTAAGCTCCTGCGCAGTCGAGCAGGGAGGGATGCCGTGCAGAAGCTGGACGGGTCGGATCAGCTGAACAAACTGGAGGAGGTCGGTGCCTGGTTGCGCCGCCGGTTGCCGGATCTGCTCGCCGAGAGCCAGGTGCCCGGGGCAGCCGTGGCGGTCCGAGCCGGAGATGAATGGGTCGAATCCGCGGCCGGTGTGCTGAGCACGGCCACAGGGGTCGACGCCACGGTGGACTCTCTCTTCCAGATCGGGTCGATCACCAAGGTGATGACCGCGACGCTGGTCATGCAGTTGGCCGACGAGGGACGACTGGATCTGGACGCTCCCGTACGGGCCGTCCTGCCGGAGTTCCGGATCGCCGACGAGGAAGCGGCGCGAGGGATCACCACGCGGCATCTGCTGAGTCACGTCGCGGGTTTCGAGGGGGACATCTTCACCGACACCGGCAAGGGTGACGACTGCCTGGAGAAGTACCTGGGCGTCCTGCGGGACGTGCCGCAGCTCTTCGAGCCGGGCGCGATGTTCTCGTACAACAACGCCGGGTACTGCGTGCTCGGGCGGATCGTCGAGGTGCTGCGCGAGGAGCCGTTCGACGTCTGCGCCCGGCGGCACCTGTTCACTCCGCTGGGTATGAGTCACACCGCGAGTGACCCCTACGAGGCGATCGTCCACCGCACGGCAGTGGGTCACATCGAGACGGTGCCGGGGGCGCCGCTCGAGCCGACGCCGGTGTGGGCCCTGGCACGCTCGAACGCACCGGCCGGATCGATGCTGGCGATGCGTGCGCGCGATCTGCTGGCCTTCGCCCGGATGCACCTCGCCGGAGGCCGGGGCCCCGACGGGGTGACCGTGCTCGGCCCGGAGACCGTCCAGGCCATGCAGCGGCCGCAGGTCACGCTGCCCGACATCGACCAGGGCGCCGCCTGGGGGCTCGGCTGGGAGCTCTTCGACCTGTCGGGCGGCACGGTCATCGGACACGACGGGAACACCATCGGTCAGTCGGCGTTCCTGCGCCTGGTGCCGGAGCGGGATGTCGCGGTGGCGATCGTCACCAACGGCGGCCTGTCGCGGCGCGTGTACACGGAGATCGCGGGCCGGGTCCTCGGTGAACTCGCCGGGGTCGCTCTGCCCGCCTCTCCGGTGCCGGACATGGGCGCTCCCGTTACGGAGACGTCCCGGTACGTCGGTACGTACACGTCCAGCACCGCCGAGACCACGGTGAGCCGGGACACCGCCGGGCGGCTGTGGCTGGAGCGCACTCCCCGGGGAGCCGTCGCCGAACTGGACGAGGCGCCGTACCGCACGGAGCTGGTCGGCAGGCGCGGTGACACCTTGATCCCGGTCGAGCCGGAGCGCGGGGTCCACGCGCCGCTCGCCTTCCTCGGCGACGACGGGCAGGGACACGCGCTGTATCTGCACACCGGCCGGGCCGAGCGGCGGGCACAGCGATGAACGAGATGCACCGACGCGCGATCGTGGCAGACCTGCACAACGACCTGCTGTGTGCGGTGGTCGCCCGGCCGGTGGACCACTGGGCGGAGTTCTTCCGGGAGCGCTGGCTGCCGCAGTTGCTCGCCGGCGGGGTGAACCTTCAGGCGCTGCCGGTGTTCGTCGAAGATCCGTACCGGCCGGAGGGGGCGCTTCGCCGCACGCTGCGCATGATCGAGGCGGCGCACCGGCTCGCGGCCGGCAACGCCGATGCCGTCACGCTGTGCACGGACGGCGCCCAGATCGACCGGACGCTGGCTGAGGGCCGGATCGCCCTGGTGCTGGCACTGGAGAGCGCACCCGGCGTGGGCGAGGACGTGGAGCTGCTGGAGACCCTGTTCCGGCTGGGGGTCAGGATCGCGTCCCTGGCCCACTTCGGTCGCACCTCCCTGGCCGACGGCAGCGGCGAGGACGCGACGGGCGGCCGGCTGACCCGCTCCGGGGTCGCGGCGCTGGCCGAGATGGAGCGCCTCGGCATGCTCTACGACATCAGTCATCTCGGCGCGTCCGGGGTCGAGCACGTCCTGGAGCTGTCCTCACGGCCGTTGATCGCCACGCACTCCAGCGCACGGGCGCTCTTCGACCACCACCGCAACCTTGACGACGAGCAGATCCGGGGCGTCGCCGCGGGCGGCGGAGTGGTGTGCGTGAACTTCTTCGCCCCGTACCTGCACGAGAGCGACTACTCGATCGGCCGGCTGATCGACCACATCGAGCACATTGCCGGGGTGGCCGGCGTCGAGCACGTCGGGCTGGGTCCCGACTTCATCAAGGAAGTACTTGCCGACACCACTCCCCCGTGCTGCGAGCCGGCCTTCGTCGAGGGAGTGCCGGCCGACGCCTATCTGCCCGGGCTTGCGGGTCCGGCCGGGCTGCCGCTGGTCACCGATGCGCTGCAACAGCGGGGGTGGCCGGAGCGCGACATCGTCGCGGTCCTGGGGGAGAACGTACGGCGCCTGCTGCGGAACGAACTGGGCCGGCCCGCGTCCGCCGGCTGAGCGCCGTGCGCGGCAGGAGATTCCCTTCGTGCGATCGGAACGACGCACACCTGAATGTTCAGTGAACCCGACGAACGGCGCCTGAAGTACGTGTCTCAAAATCGTCGGATGGTCGAGGAGATGGAGAGCCATATCGTGCGCGCGAGCGATGGTTTTGAGAACGCACGTGAGCCCGCGGACGGCAGCCGGGTGCTGACGATCCGCAATCTGTCGGTCGAGATCCGCCGGGGCGACCGGATCGTTCACCCGGTCTCGGGCGTCAGTCTGGCGCTCGATCGCGGGGAGACCCTGGGGATCGTCGGGGAGACCGGATCCGGCAAGTCCATGACCGGCCTGGCCGTGATGGGCATGCTGCCGGCCGGTGGCCGGGTGACCGGCGGCTCGATCGACTTCGGCGGTACGGAGCTCGTCGGACTCCCCGCGGACCGGTACCGGGCCCTACGCGGCAACGACATCGCGATGGTGTTCCAGGATTCGATGACGGCCTTGAACCCCACCCGCCGCATCGGCGAACAGGTCGCCGAACCGGTGCGGTTGCACCAGGGCGCGTCGAAGCAGGCCGCGCGCGCACGTGCCGCGGAGCTGCTCGACCTGGTCGGGATACCGAAGCCCCTCGAGCGGTTGGACGACTATCCGCACCAGCTCTCGGGCGGCATGCGGCAACGCGTGATGATCGCGATGGCCCTGGCGTGCGAGCCGCGGGTCGTCATCGCGGACGAGCCGACCACCGCGCTCGACGTCTCCATCCAGGCGGAGATCCTCGATCTCCTGGACGACCTCAGGACCCGGCTGGGCATGTCGATGATCCTCATCACCCACGACATGGGAGTGATCGCCCGGCACGCCGACCGGGTGGGCGTGATGTACGCCGGGCGCGTGGCCGAGACCGGGCCGACACCAGCTCTTTTCAGCCATACCCGGCACCGCTACACCCATGCGCTGCTGTCCTCGATCCCCTCGCTCACCCAGGACCGGCGCGAGCAGCTCTTCAGCATTCCCGGCACACCGCCGGATCTGGCCACCTCCCCCGCGGGCTGTCCTTTCGCGCCGCGCTGTGCGGCCGCGACGGACCGCTGCCACGAGGAGCGGCCGCCGCTCTCGGTGGCGGAGGACGGGCACACCCACGCGTGCTGGCACCCGGTCGCCGCGGCAGCAGTCCGTACCGGCTCAGGAGCATCGGCCGTCGCACGGCCCGCCGTCTCCCCCGAGGCCCCTGCCGCACGCGAGACGACGCCGCGGCTGCGGATCGTCGATCTCAGACTTGAGTACCCGGTGGGCGGACGGGGCCTCCTCGGGCGGCGCCGCACGGTCAAGGCGGTCTCCGGAGTGAGCTTCGACGTGGCGCCCGGTGAGACGTTCGGCCTGGTCGGGGAGTCAGGGTGCGGCAAGTCCTCGCTGGGCCGCATGCTCGTGGCCCTGAACCGGCCCACGTCGGGCGAGGTGATCTTCGACGGCGCGTCGGTGACCGGTATGAGTGCCCGCGAACTCGCGCCGCGCCGGGCCCAGTTGCAGATGATGTTCCAGGACTCGAACTCGTCTCTCGACCCCCGCATGCGCATCGGCGCGATCCTGCGCGAGCCCCTCGCGATCCAGGGCATCGGCAGCCGCGCCGCCCGGAC
The DNA here is from genome assembly GCF_044741025.1 of Streptomyces sp. NPDC088246. Classification (NCBI taxonomy): domain Bacteria; kingdom Bacillati; phylum Actinomycetota; class Actinomycetes; order Kitasatosporales; family Streptomycetaceae; genus Streptomyces; species Streptomyces sp. NPDC088246. The sequence goes on along the minus strand of NZ_JBIURV010000035.1, from coordinate 29,899 downwards.
CGCCCGGGCCCGCGAGCTCCTTGGGGACGTGGGGCTGCCGTCGGGCGTCCTGGAGCGCTACCCCCACGAACTCTCCGGGGGACAGCGCCAACGGGTGGGGCTGGCCCGCGCGCTGGCCCTGGACCCGAAGGTGCTGGTCGCCGACGAGCCGGTCAGCGCGCTGGACGTCTCCATCCGTTCCCAGGTCCTCAATCTGATGCACCGCGTCCAACGTGAACGCGAACTGAGCAGTGTCGTGATCTCCCACGATCTCGCGGTCGTGCGGTACCTGGCCGACCGCGTCGGAGTCATGTACCTGGGCAAGTTGATGGAGACCGGCACCACCGAGGAGGTGTACGGGTCCACGGCGCACCCGTACACCGCGGGGCTGCTCGCGGCGGTTCCCGAGGCGGACCCCGCCGCGCCGCGCTCCCGGTCGGGCACGCGCGTGCGCGGCGAACTGCCCAGTCCCATCGATCCGCCCAGCGGCTGCCGGTTCCGCACCCGATGTCCACTGGCGACCGAGGTGTGCGCGGCGACGGAGCCCGCCCTCGCGACCCTCACCGGCACGCACAAGGTCGCCTGCCACCACCCCCTGCACTCGCCGGCCGCACAGCCCGAGGAGCTCTCCGCACGATGAACCGTCACTCACCACTCCCCTGCACATCAGGGACCCCACGGATCTCCCGGAGAGGAAATGGTCACGCATGAGCTGGTACGTGGTCCGACGGCTGGCGATCTCCTTCGTCGTCGTGCTGGGCATCTCCGCGGTGGTGTTCTTCCTGCTGCACGTGGTCTCGGACGACCCGGGCCGCGTGGTCCTGGGACAGCGCGCATCCCCCCAGGCCGTGGACGACTTCAACCGGGAGCACGGGTTCGACCGGCCGCTCGTCGTGCAGTACCTCAGCTATCTGGGCCAGCTCGCCCACGGTGACCTGGGCAGGTCCTACAAGCTCAACGAGAACGTGGGGGCGGTACTGCAGCAGAACGCCGGCCGCAGCGCGATGCTGTCGCTCGCCGGCCTGGTCCTCGCGCTGCTGATCGCCGTCCCGCTCGGCATCCTCCAGGCGGTCCGCCGCAACAGTCTCGTCGACCGCGCCACCACGGCGGCCTCCTATGTGCTCTACGCGACTCCGTCGTTCCTGCTGGGCCTGATCCTGATCGCTGTGTTCAGCCAGTCCCTGCCGTTCTTCCCTGCCGAGGCGTCCCAGTCGCACTCCTCGTGGGTGGTCCTCACCGATCCCCGCGCCATGGCCCTGCCCGTCATCACGCTCGCTGTCACCAGCGTCGCGATCTTCTCCCAGTACCAGCGCTCGTCGGCTCTCGACCAGCTCGGCCAGGACTACATCCGGGTCGCCCGGGCCAAAGGGCTCCCGGAGCGGAGCGTCCTGACGCGCCACCTGCTGCGCAACGCCTGTCTGCCGCTGATCACGCTGGTCGGCACGCTCATCCCCAGCCTCCTGGCAGGCAACCTGATCGTCGAGTCGCTCTTCAACTACCCCGGCCTCGGCCTGCTGTTCCTCAACAGCCTGCAGCACGAGGACTACCCGGTGCTCCTCGCCTACACCCTGATCGGCGGCGTCCTCACCGTGGCCGGCAACTTCGTCGCCGACATCGCGGTCGCCGCCGCCGACAGCCGAATCGAGTTGAACAAATGACCTCACGACACACAGACACAGCGGGGGCCCTGGAGGCGGGCGCCACGGCGCCGTCAGCAGCCGACCCGGTCGAACCGACCAACGTGCGCGAGCGGTTCACTCCGAAGCCGGTGCTGCGCGCACTGCGGCACCACCCGCTGGGCCTCGCCGGCGGGCTGCTTCTGATACTCGTCGTCGGGTTCTGTTTCCTCGGCCCCCTGCTCTACCGGACCAACCAGACCGACGTGGATCTGGTGAACGCGGCTCTGCCGCCCAGCACCGAGCATCCGCTCGGGACGGACCTCAACGGGTTCGACGTGCTCGGCCGCCTCATGGCCGGCGGCAGGGTGTCCTTGCAGATCGGGCTGCTCGCCGCGCTGTTCGCCACCACGATCGGTACGGTCTACGGCGCCGTCGCCGGACTCGCCGGCGGGGTCGTCGACGGGTTCCTGATGCGGGTGGTCGACACCCTGCTGTCGGTCCCCTTCCTCTTCTTCGTCCTGATCCTCTCGGTGCGCTTCCACCCGAACGCCGTGTCGCTGAGCCTGGTCATCGGCGGGTTCTCCTGGCTGGTCTCCGCCCGGCTCGTCCGCGGCGAGGTCCTGACCCTGCGGGTAAGGGAGTTCGTGCTGGCGGCCCGGGTGATGGGGGCCTCCCGCCCACGGCTCATCCTCACCCACCTGATTCCGAACGCGCTCAGCGTGATCATCGTCGTCATCACCTTCCAGGTGGCCGACGCGATCCTCGTCGTCGCCGCTCTGGGCTTCCTGGGCTTCGGCCTGACATACCCGACCGCGGACTGGGGCAGCCAGCTTGCCAACGGCGCAACGTTCATCTCCGCCGACTACTGGTGGCTGGTGTATCCCGTCGGCATCTGCGTCATCGTCACGGTGCTGGGGCTCAACCTGCTGGCGGACGCCCTCCGCGACGCGGTCGGTCACCGGGCCGGCTGAGGCCGCTCGCGACAACCGTCGCCTCTTCACCCTCTTCCACCACACCTCGCAGGGAGCCATCCATGACACATGTGCCCGGCAAGGCGCGAGGACGCCGCTTCGCGGTGCTCGCCGCCGTGCTCGCCGTACTGGCCACGGCGTGCACCGGCGGCGGCGACCTGGCCAAGGAGCTGCAGGGCGGTTACAAGACCCTGCCGAAGGAGTCCGGGAAGCCCAAGGACGGCGGCACGGCCACGGTCGCGCTGACTCCAGGACTCAGCCCCAACTACATCTATCCGTATCCGCCGGCGTCCGCCAACGGCACCGTCATCGCCCGGGGGCTCCTGTGGCGCTCCCTCTACCGCCCCAGTGGTGAGGGCGACCAGATCGCGGACGCCGCACTGAGCCTGGCCGAGGCGCCCCGCTACAGCACCGACCGCAGGACCGTGAGCATCAGGATGAAGCGCTACTCATGGTCCAACGGCAGACCGGTCACCGCCGACGACGTCGTCTTCTCCCTGGCCCTGCTGAAGGCCGCGCTCAAGGAGAGCCCGGCCAACTGGAGCTTCTACACCCCGGGGCAGTTTCCCGACGGCATCACCGCGAAGGCCACCGCGTCGGACGAGCTCACCCTCAGGTCCACGAACGCGTACAACCCGTCCTACCTGATGTCGATGCTGACCCTGCTGTACGTGATGCCCTCCAAGGAGTGGAACATCGCCCGCGCCTCGGGGCCGCACCTGGACTACACGCAGCCGAAGAACGCCAAGGCCATCTACACCTACCTCACCAAGCAGTCGGAGTCCCAGGCCACATTCGCCGACAACCCGCTCTGGCAGGTGGTCAACGGCCCGTACCGTCTCAAGAGCTTCGACCCCACGACCGGCTCGTTCTCCCTGGTCCCCAACACGTCCTACAGCGGCCCGGGCGGCTCACGGCTCGACCGGGTCGACTTCAAGTCGTTCACCTCCGCCCCAGCGGTCCTCAACCAGTTCAAGGCCGGCAACCTGACCGTCGGAACGCTGGACTCCAGCTTCATCATGCAGATCGACGCGCTGAAGAAGAAGGGCTACCACGTCTACGGCGCCCCGGCGCCCGCCCGGTTCGACCCGCTGGTCCTGAACTTCGAGGACACCACCCACCACTTCGACAAGGTGATCGCGCAGCCGTACGTCCGCCAGGCCCTGCAACACCTGATCGACCAGCAGGGCTACATCAGAAGCCGGGGCGTGTACAACGGTGCCGCCTCCCCCAACTACACCACTGCGGGCAGCGACTCCCCATACCCGCCCGCGTTCGGTGACAAGGCGCCCTACCCGTACGACCCGGCCGCCGCCAAGAACCTGCTCACCGACCACGGCTGGAAGGTCGAGCCGGGCGGCGCCACCACCTGCCAACGCCCGGGCACCGGGGCCGGCGAGTGCGGGGCGGGCATCCCGCGCGGGCAGACGGTCGACTTCTCCCTCGCCTCCGCGAACACCCCGGCGTACGTCGGCGCCCGGGACACCGCCTTCGCATCGGAGGCCAAGAAGCTGGGCCTCAAGGTCACGCTCGTGAGCAAGTCGCTCAACTACCTGTACACCAACTACGGCAACTCCTTCGCGCCCGCCAACAAGAACAAGTGGGCGGCACAGGACTACGGACCGCTGTACCTGGCGGCCGGATACCCGAGCAGCAATACCGTGTTCAACACGGGAGGCAGCTTCAATCTCGGCGGGTACCGCGACGCAGAGGCAAACAAGCTGATCGACGCGTCGACGTTCGGAGCGGATTCCAAGGCCCTGTCGGCCGAGGTGACCCACCTCGGCAAGGAGCTGCCGGTGCTCTACTTCCCGACTCCGCACACCCTTGTCGTGTGGAAGAACAGCCTCTCCGGGCCGCCGTCGTCGTTCAGCTCGCTGCTCAGCTTCCTGTATACGCCGGAACTCTGGTACTTCCACAACTGAATGCCGCGCGCGGGAAGGTGGTGAGCCGTCATGGATACGTTCCACGACACGTCTGCGGACATGGCTGCGCTGCGTCGACTGATCGGCGGAGCACGGGTGGTGGCGCTCGGCGAGGGCGCGCACAACATCACGGAGTTCTACGGGCTCAGGGACCTGCTGTTCCGGTTCCTGGTCCGGGAGTGCGGGTTCACCGGGCTGGTCCTGGAGTCCGGTTTCGCCGAGGGGCTGGCCGTCGACGAGTGGATCGGCGGCGGGCCGGGACGGGTCGAGACCGTCGCCCGGGACGGCGTCACCTACCGCTTCGGCGAGTGCGAGCCGATGCGGAGGCAACTGCGCTGGATGCGTCGGCGCAACTCCGGCGGGTCGGCGAAGGTCGCCTTCTACGGAATGGACCTGCCCGGCTCGTCCACCTCCCCCGGCCCGGCGGTCCGTGCCTGCCTCGACCGGCTGCCCGCACGCCCGGGCGACGAGGAGTTGCTGCGACTGAGCGATCTGGGCGACCGGTCGCAGGCGGCGGTCCGTTACGCGGCGATGTCCTCCTCGGACCGTGCCCGGCTGCTCGACGGCCTTCGCGGACTGGACGAGCGCGCACTCCGCTCCCGCCGGCACAGCGGCCCGGACGACGAGGACGCCGAGATCGCCCTGCGGTGCGCGGCCTCGCTCGAAGCCTTCGTCGCCGAGGCCGACGAGAACGGGACCTCCGCGGAGGGTCCCTATCCGCGGGAGGCGTTCATGGCGCGCAGCGTGGAGTGGATCCTGCGCCGGGAACGGCGCATCGTGGTGAGCGCCCACAACGCACACGTCCGCCGTACACCGCTGCACGGTCGGCCGACCCTGGGCGGTCTGCTCTCCTCGGAGCTGGGAGCGGACCTCGTCGTCATCGGGATGACGTACGGCTCCGGGCCCGAAGTCACCTTCACCCAGCGGTCGTCGCGTCCGTTCGACTGCGACGTCACGCTCGGTGCGCGGACCCTGACGCCGGAGTCCGTCGAATCGCGGCTCGACCGTCTCGGCCCGGAGGTGACCCTCCTCGATCCGCGCCGCGCGCCCGCCGGGTTCTTCGACGGCGTCGAGGGGACGCTCGCCGGTGGGGAGCTCGACCCCGTCGACGACTTCCCGGCTGCCTACGACGCACTGCTCCACGTCCGGCAGGTGAACCGGATCCCCGGGGCGTTCGAGCGGCTGCGTGCCGAGTTCGCCGCGGCCGCGCGAGCGGGCTTCGAGGCGGCCCCGGATGCGGATGCACCAGCAGATCAGTCCATGCGTCCCGGAGACCTCGACGGTCTCCGGGACACCGAGGAGTCGGAGTCACAGTGAACAGCAGCCCTCCGCCGTATCCGCCCGCGCGGACCGTCGACGCCTTCGAGGACGTCGCGGGCGTCCGGGTGCCGGACCCGTACCGGTGGCTGGAGCCGGAGACCGACGAGGTACAGCGGTGGCAGCGCCGACAGGCCGAACTCGCCACTTCGATCGCCTACGACGGGCAGGACCCTGCGGCCGTAAGGAAGCTGATCGAGACCTACGATGCCGGGTCCCGCCCGGCACTGCCGAGGTTCGCGGCGGGCCGCTGGTTCCGCGCCGTGAACGCACCCGGTGCGGCGGCGCCCAGCGTGGTCGTCGCCGACCGGCCGTTCGGCGCGGGCCGACCGGTGGTCGACCTGACCGCGTTCGGCGACGGGCAGAACCCCGCGTTCCTGTCGTGGCTCGCGCCGTCGCCGAACGGTCGCGTACTGGCCCTCGGCGTCTGCACCGACGGCAGCGAGCACAACACGGTCCGGCTCATCGAGGTGGACTCGGGGCGCGTACTGGACGGCGCGCCGCGGCAGGTCCTGCACAGCGCGTGGGCCGGTGGCGTGTCGTGGCTGCCCGACAGCAGCGGCTTCTTCTTCCTCGCCCTGACCGGTTCGCCGCATGAGTTCCGGCAGGCCGTGTACCGTCACCGGCTCGCCACGCGGGACAGCGCGGGCAGCACCGTGGTGGAACCGATCCCGGTCGGTGAGGGCTCCCAGGAGTACACACTCGTGCAGTTCTCGGCCGACGGCCGCTGGGCCGTCGCAAGTCACCGGGTGGGCAGTCCTGTTCCGGTCGCCGTACGCGATCTGTCCCGGCCCGCCACCCCCTGGCGTCCCTTCGTCACCGACTGCGCCGGGACCGTCGCCGGACACATCGTCGGCGACCGCTACATCGCGGTGACCGATGTAGCGGCACCACGCGGGCGCGTGGTTGCGCTCCCGCTGGACGCCGCCGGACCCGACGACCCTGCCTCGTGGACGGAGTTGGTACCACAGGGCGAGACGGTGCTGCGGTCCTTGTCTCCGGTCGGTGACCATCTGTACCTCAGTGAGTTCGACCAGACGTGCGCCCGGGTACGGATCCTCGACCGCTCCGGCGCCGTCACCGGGGAGGTTCCGCTGCCCGGGCAGGGGGCGCTCTCCGCGCCGTTCTTCGCCCTGACCGGCCTGGCCGTGGGCTCTCCCCCGGACGACTTCGTCTTCGCCTTCTCCACCCTGACCAGCTCCTGGGGCGTCTATCGGCACCGTCCGGGAGAGGCGGACGTCGAGACGCTGTCGGCCCCGGCGGTCACCCTCGACGCCGACGTGACGTTCGAGCGGGCCGTCGCACTCGACGGCGTGGAGATCCCTTACCACGTGGTGCGACCGGCGGGCAGCGACCCGACGCAGCCCGCGCCCACGCTGATCTCCGCGTACGGAGCGGCGAACGTGCCTCTGCTGCCGCAGTACCAGCCCGAGATGGCCGCCTTCGTCGCGGCCGGCGGCGTGCTCGTACAGGCGCATCTGCGCGGGGGCGGCGAGTTCGGCCGCGACTGGTACCTGGCCGCGCACCGGGAACGCAAGCACGTGCGCGACCGCGACCTCGTCGCCGTCGCCGAGCACCTCATCGCCACAGGGCTCACCACACCCGAGCGGCTCGCGCTGACCGGTGGCTCCGACGGCGGTCTCATGTGCGGGGTCGCCCTCACGACGCGCCCCGAGCTGTGGTGTGCCGTGCTGCCGATGGCGCCGCTCCTCGACCTCATCGGGGGCACCCGCGATCCCTATCTGGACTTCGTCATCCGCAAGGCGTGGGCGGATCCGGACGATCCTGCGGAAGTACGGCGGCTGCTGCGGCTCTCGCCCTACCAGTTGGCCGGGCCCGGCGTCTTCCCGGCGGTCTATCTTCAGGCCGGGGCGACCGATCCGCGGTGTCCTCCCTGGCATGCGCGCAAGTTCGCCGCCCGCCTGCAGGCGGCACAGGAAGGGGACGCGCCGATCCTCCTGCACGTCTTCGACAACGCCGGGCATGGCGCGGCGACGTCGTACGAGGTCGCGACCGCACAGGACGCCGAGTGGCTGGCCTTTCTGATCAGGACACTCGGTCTGGGCCGTCAGGAAGCTTCCGGATGAGCGGGCGGGACGGCCTGTCCGCTCATCCGCCGTCCGGGGCGGACCTGAGCGACATCAGGTGCAGCTGCAGCATGGCCGAGAGACGTGCGGACGGATCACCGAGGTCGATCCGGCCGACCTCCGCCGCGCGCCGAAGCCGGTAGCGGAACGTGTTGGGGTGCACGAACATCGAGGCGGCGGCCGTAGCGACATCGCCGAAGGCGTCGAGCCAACTCCGCAGCGTCTCAGCCAGGTTGGTCTCGTGGATCTCGTCGTAGGCGATGACGCGTGCGACGACGCCGCTGGGCAGGTCCCCGCGCGGGACGAGGTCGGCGAGCTCCAGCAGCAGTGCCTCGACGTGGACGTCGTCCAGGCGGGCGACCGGCTGCCCGGCGGTTCCCGACCGCAGGACGCGCGACGCCCGTTCGGCTCCGGTACGCGACCGGGCCAGCGCCGCACTGTCCTCGGCGTACGGCCCTACGCCGATCACGGGGCGCAGCCGGGAGCCCACGCGGGCCAGGAACTCGGTGGCGATGCGGGCCGCCCGTTCCTCGGCATCGTGCCGGTTCTGCGGAAGAAGGGGCAGGATGCCGTACGCGATGTCACCGATCAGCGCCGCGGTGGCGCGCGGGTGCACCGCGGCCAGATGCATGGCAAACGCGTCAGTGAGGCGTTTGCGTTCGGTGGCGGTACGGGCGGGCAGCCGGTGTTCATTCGCCGCGTCGACGACGGTGAGTGCGAGAACGACGGCGGGCTCGTCCTTCAGGCCGAGGCGGCGGATCGCCTCGGGTGATCCAGCGCCGCTCTCCAGTGCGGTGGCCAGCAGCTCCGCGCGCTGCCGCCTTTCCATGTCCGCGTCCGCGCGCTGCCACACCATGTGCATCGCGACCAGCTTGGACGCCTCGTAGAGCGCTTCGCTGCGGTCCTCGCTCAGCGGCTCGGCGACGACCACCCAGATCGCGCCGAGGATCTCGTCCCCGGCGCGCACGGCGATCGCCGCACGCGGCAGTTCGGGCGGCTGTGTCGTGTCGGCCGACTCGGGGAGAGACGCGACGAAGACGGGGCGGTCGCTGCGGTAGATCGCCTGGAACACCCCGCGTTCCTCAAGGATGCGCGTGTAGTGCTCGGGGACCTGCCGGCCCAGGATCGTCTGGACCCGTGAGGTGTCGATGTCCTCCTGCCGGCTGGAGAAAGCCAGCAGGCGCGAGTTGCGGTCCTCGATGGTGACGGGCGCGTCCAGCAGCGCGGCAATCGCGTTGGCGACCGCGAAGAGGTCGCCGGACTCGATCCGGCCGGCCGTGTGACCATCCATGGCATGCCGGTTGCTGTCGGTCGTCAGCGTCCGGAGCATCGCCGCCAGGTGCGTCCAGGAGGCGCCGCGGGCGAAGGAGAGCACGGCCACGCCCGACGCCTCGGCCGCGTCGATCAGCGCCTCGTCGGCGGTGAGGGGCGCGCGTACCACCAGGGCGGCGGCGCCGCGCTGCCCGAGGCGGGTGACGACTCGGGCGATGTCGGAGAGGTCGTGCAGGGCTACGCCCAGTACCAGTGCGTTGTCCGGGAGTTCCGGCTCGTCGAGTGGGTCGTGGATGACGACGCCGCCGATGCCGTCGGCGCGTTCTACGTCACCGCAGACCACATCGAGCAGGGTGGAACCGAGTTCCTCCAGGACACGCGCGAGGCTCGCTCGCGGAAGGCTGGTCACGGGAATGAGCACGGGGCCGAAACTAGCCCGGCCCACCGGCATCGGAGTTGGTCGCGCATGACGTAATGATGCCAGCCCGTTCGTCCACACGGACGAACGGGCCGGCGCGGTGCGGTGCGGGCCTCAGGGGACGGGCACCCAGGTCGTCGAGTCCGTCACCTCGTCCAGCACCTCCGGGACGGGGGTGACGCCGAGGCCCGGCCCGGTCGGCACGGCGAGGTGTCCGTCCACGAGGTGGAACGGCGCGGTGATGTCGGTCCGGTAGTAGCGGTCGGAGGCCGAGGTGTCGCCGGGCAGCACGAACCCGGGCAGTGCGGCAAGCGCCACGTTGGCGGCGCGGCCCAGTCCCGTCTCGAGCATGCCGCCGCACCAGACGGGGATGCCGTGCGCCGCGCAGACGTCGTGGATCCGCCGCGCCTCCAGATAGCCGCCGACGCGGCCCGGCTTGATGTTGACCACGTGGCAGGCGCCGAGCGCGAGCGCGTCGGCGGCGGCGCGGGCGGAGACGATCGACTCGTCGAGGCAGATCGGGGTGGTGATGCGCTTCGCGAGTTGCGCGTGGCCGAGGAGGTCGTCCTCCGCGAGAGGCTGCTCCAGCATCAGGAGGGCGAACGGGTCGAGCCGGGCCAGATGGCGGACGTCGCCGCGGTGATAGGCGGCGTTGGCGTCCACCTGCAGCAGGATGTCGCCGAACCGTTCGCGGACGGCGCGCACGGGCTCGATGTCCCAGCCGGGTTCGATCTTCAGCTTGATCCGCAGATAGCCGGCGTCCAGATATCCGGCGACGGCGTCGAGGAGCGCGGGGATCGACTCCGTGATCCCCACCGACACCCCGCACGGCACTCTGTCGCGGACCGCGCCGAGGGCGTGTGCGAGGGGCACTCCCCGGGCCCGGAGGTCCGCGTCCAGCACCGCCGTCTCCAGGGCGGCCTTGGCCATGCGGTGCCCCTTGAACGCGGCCAGAGCCGGGGCGACCCGGTGGGCGTCGAGGTCGGCCACCCCGACGAGCGCCGGGACCAGGAAGCGGCGGAGGACGTCCGCGGCGGCGTGCGTGTACTGCGACGAGTACTGAGGAGCGGTGCCCGCGCCGCACTCGCCCCAACCCTCGGCCTCGTCGGTGACGACGCGCACCAGGAGGGCCTCCCGCACGGTCTCGGTGCCGAACGAGGTACGGAACGGGGATACGAGGGGTGCCTTGATGGTGCGCAGTTCGACTCCGGTGACCTTCACGCTGTCTCCTGTGGCGCTTCGTTGTGGTGTGTTCCGTGCCGGCGCGTGCCGCCGGCGACCTGCGTCGGGCTTCCGCGGTCCACGACGTACCAGCCCGCCGGGTCGAAGCCGCGCACCCGCGCGCCGTCGGCGAGCAGTCCGCCCAGCACGTCCCGTACCGCCGTGCGCCAGCTCACGGCGCACGCCGGGTCGCTCTCGCGCAGTGCCTCGATGTCTTCGGGTACGGCCACCAGTACGGTGCGTGCGTTGCCGCCGGTGCGCCCCACCGACGGCGCGCCCGTGGCGGAGACTCCGAGGGCGACGGTCGCTCCGCGCGACCGGGCGACTTCCGCGTCGGCCCGTCTGGGCCGCCCGGCGCAGACCGACTCGGCCTCCGGGGACGCCAGACGCCACCGCACCAGAATCCGGTCGCTGTCGTCGCTGCGGTTGATCCCGTCGTCGATGGGGCCGTAGAAGTCCGGCAGGTACTCGGCAGGCTCGGCAGCCAGCTTGGCGATGTTGAAGTACGCGTTGCGGCGCACCAAGGGGTCGTACGTCCAGCAGATCTCGCCCACACCCCGCGCCAGCGTCCAGGCCCGCTGGTGCAGTTTCAGGGCGAATCCGACGTTGCGCCGCCGCACGTGGGGCAGCACCCCTGCGATGTGGCTGTGCAGGGTCGCGCGCGCCGGGGGGGAGAAGAACCCGAAGCAGGAGCCGACCAGTTCGTCCCCCACAAAGGCGCCGCTGACGTAACTGCCCGCCTTCGCCAGCGCACGCAGCAGGTCGGCGGTCACCACCGGACTGTTCTCGCCGGTGCGCCAGATCTGCTCGTACAGGCGCCGAACGGCCTCAAGCTCACTGACACTGTCCAGGGAACGGACGTCGATGCCCGCGACGCGCGCGGCGGTCTCGGCCGCGGCGTACGCCGCGTCGACGGGCGGGGATTCGGTGCGGTCGCGCAGGAGATCGGTCACGCAGGTCATGGTTTCAACCCCGATCTTCGCGCAGCTGGTTCGAGGGCACAGGATGCGGGCTTCCGCTTCGTCCGGGCGGACAGCCGTCCTGCGGTGCCAGGAGGTCGGCCACCAACGCGGTGAGCAGTCGGGTCCGCCGCGGCAGCTCCGCGACGAGCAGATGTTCGTCGTCGGCATGCGCGCCGCCGCCCACCGCTCCCAGGCCGTCGAGGGTGGGGGTGCCGACTCCCGCGGCGAGATTTCCGTCGGAGGCGCCGCCGACGGCCACCTGCGTGAGCGGGCCGAGCCCGAGGTCCGTCGCGAGCCGGCGCGCCCGCGCAAAAAGATCCTTCGATGCGGTGGCCTGCAAGGGCGGCCGGTTCGGACCACCTGTGACCTCCACGGCTGCGCCGGCCAGCCGGGCCCGCAGGTCGCGCATCGCTCGGTCCACACGGTGCTGCTCTGCCACGTCCCGTGTGCGGACATCGACGTCGAAGCGTGCCGAGGCGGGGACGGTGTTGCTCGTGGTGCCCGCCTCCAGGCGGGTCGGCGTGACAGTCGTACCGTGTGCCGCATCGCCCAGTGCGGCCACGGCCAGGATCTGGTGGGCGGCCTCGATCGTCGCGTTCACGCCACGCTCCGGCTCAAGGCCGGAGTGGGCGGCACGTCCTCGAACCAGCACCTCGTAGCGCGACACCCCTTTGCGTTCCGTCTTCAGGGCCCCACCCGGTCCTGCGGCCTCCAGTACGAGCGCGGCAGCATGGGAGCGGGCCTCGCCCTCGATGAGCTCCCGGGACGAGGGCGAACCCGGCTCCTCGTCACCGGTGATGAGGAGGGTGACACCGTCCAACGGATGCGCGGCCCCGGGGCCGGACACACTCGTCCGTGCCCCCGTGCCGATCAGGTCCGCCAAGGCGTGGAACGCCATCACCAGGCCGGCCTTCATGTCGAAGCAACCGGGTCCGCGCAGCACTCCGTCGCGAACCTCGAACGGATGGCTCTTCAACGACCCGACCGGCCACACCGTGTCGTGATGCCCGATGAGCAGCACGCGCGGGGTCCGGCCGAAGCGCCACCGCACATGCGTGCATCCGTCGATGACTACCCGCTCCGCCTCGGCCCCGAGGTGACCGGCGCCGATCCGGGCCACCAGCTCGGCGCTGCGGGCGACCGCGGCCAGGTCGTCCGAGGGGGACTCGCAGCGCACCAGCCGCTCGACGTCTGCGATCATCGCGGCCGCACGCTCTCGTTCCCGGCTCTCGGGCCGGGCACCGTCCTCCTGCCCAGTGGTTCGATTCACCACGGCGCGGTGTTCTGTCACGGCGGACACCTCCAGTCGACGCATCTGCCCAGCATCGTGAGCTGCGCCGCGGTGGGATCTGTCCGGTCGGCCAATATCGATGTGCTCGATTGGGGTGGGGCGATGAACCGGGCCTCCAGTGCAGTGACCCGGCTCAGGCCGTACCGCCCATTGCCGCGGGGACGGCAAACCATCTGACCCGCGATCCAAGGTCCTGACGGCCCATCAAAACGAGCGTCAAGATGCCTCGTCAGTTCGCGGCGCACTGACTGAATTCCAGGCGTAGCCGGAACCGTCCGGCGCATCGGGTCACGTGTCCCGCGGTGTGCGAATGAGTGTGTCGAGGCGCTGCCATGCCGGGGACGAGGGTAGGGAAAGGAGAGGGCTGCCGGGGTAGTGAGTTCGCTTTTGACGGCCTCTCACCATGCCGTCTGACGCGTGTGTGGCCCGAATCCGGGCGCGGCCGGCGGAGTCGGTCCCGGGTCGGTGCACTGGTATTCACCACCGGTCAGCACTCCGGTGAGGACGCCCGTTGTCGGATCGTAACCGTACGGGTCAGGCCTTGTGGAGAAAGCCTGTGCGAGTGAGCTGGCTCGCAAATACGGTTCGGGAGCGCAGGGAGTCGCGGTCGCCGGGGACGCGTGCTCTGGGGATGTCGGACGGTGTGGGGGGATCTTCGATGAATGTCCAGCGTGTGCTCCGCGGTCGGAACGGCGTGTTCCGCGGTCGGACCGGCGTGATCTTCGTCCTGATCATGGCGCTCGCCATGATCGGGCTGACTTCGACCGAGCCGTTCCGCAACGTCGCGGCGGGGCCGGACGCGGGGGCGGCGGCCACGGGGCCGGAGGGGCCGGAGGGCACGTCGTTCAACCCGAACCAGATCAAGGACATCAAGGCGGCCGATCCCGGCGCCGGGGTGAACCTGATCGAGGCCCCTACGGCGAACAGCGCCGGCGACGCGCGGCTGACGTACCCGCTCGAGGTGCCCAAGGGGCGCGGGGGCCTGCAACCCGACCTTTCGCTCGCCTACAACTCGGCGGGCGGCAACGGTTGGACCGGCGTCGGCTGGGACATGAGCACCCCGTCGATCACGGTGGACACCCGGTGGGGCGTGCCGCGCTACGACGGTGCGAAGGAAACCGAGTCGTACCTGCTGAACGGGGAACAGCTCACCCCGGTGGTGCACCGCGGCGCACTCCAGGCGCGTTCCGCGGAGAAGGTCTTCCACTCCCGCGTCGAGGGCCGGTTCGACCGGATCGTCCGGCACGGCGACAAGCCGTCGAACTACTGGTGGGAGGTCACCGACAGGCAGGGCCTGCGCACCGTGTACGGCGGGGCGCAGGACACCACGCTCGCCGACGCCGCCGGCAACATCGCGCTGTGGGCGGCGCGCGAGGTACGCGACGGGCACGACAACCTGCTGCGCTACCACCACGTCCGGGTCGACGACGGCGGGGTCGCGAACGCCACCGTCCCGGGCCGCGCGCTCTACCCGAAGCGCATCACCTACACCGGGCACGGCGAAACCGAGGGCCGCTACTCGGTCACCTTCCTCCGGGACCGCGACCGGGACGAGCCTCGACGCGGCGACGTCCAGATCGACGCGCGGTACGGCTTCAAGCGGGTTACCGCGGACCTGCTGCGCCGGGTCGAGATCAAGCTCGACGACACGCTGATCCGCGCCTACGAACTCAACTACCAAACCGGCGCGTTCGCCAAGACGCTGCTGCAGTCGGTGTCGCAGTTCGGTGAGGACAACCGGGTGTTCAACACCCACCTGTTCGACTACTTCGACGACGTGCGGGACAAGTCGGGCGCCTACACCGCGTTCGAGGCCGCCGCGGGCTGGACGGTCCCCGACGACGACCTCGGCGTCAACATCCGGGAGGGTGAGGCGAGCGCTCTGTCGTCGAGCACGTCGGTCGGCGCGGGCGGGCATCTCTACGTCGGCTACAACCCGGTCGCGCCGGTCAAGTCCGGGTCGGCCGGAGTGAAGGTCGGCGTGAACGCCGGGGTGTCCGACGGCCTCCTGGCGCTGCAGGACGTCAACGGCGACAACCTGCCGGACAAGGTGTTCCGCAAGAACGGCGAGGTGTTCTACCGGCCGAACCTGTCCGGCCCGTCCGGGCAGCCGAAGTTCGGGGACACCCCGGTCAAGCTCACCGGGCTGCCCGGCATCTCCCGGGAGACCACCCTGTCGGGCACCGCGGGCATCGAGGCGTATGCCGGCGTCAACGGCCAGCTCGACTATGTGTCGACCACGACGACGTCCGACCGCTACTTCAGCGACGTCAACGCCGACGGCATCGCCGACCTGGTCAACAACGGCGGGGTGCTCTACGGGCGCCTGGACGCCGACGGCAAACCGACCTACAGCGCCGACAGCGCCGGCACCGAGGCCCCAGTGGGATCGGGCGCCGCGACGGGCACGATCGTGGGCGACCAGACCGCGGCTTTCGAACGCGCGGTGGACAACTCTCCGCTGATGGACAGCGTGCGCCGCTGGGTGGCACCCTACGACGGCACCATACGGATCGAGGGCGGGGTGCGGCTGGAAAAGGACACCAGCCCGCAGCGCGCGGAGTACGAGAAGGCCGACGGCGTCCGCGTCACCATCCAGCACAACGACACCGAATTGTGGGCGCAGCGGATCGGGCCGGACGACTACGTCGAGTTCGCCCCGACCGGGGTGAACTCGGTGCAGGTGCGCAAGGGCGAAGCCGTGTACTTCCGCGTGCAGTCCGTTCTGGACGGCAAGTACGACACCGTGGCGTGGGACCCGAGGGTCAGCTATGTCGGCATGCCCGCGGGCACCGACGCCAACGGCCAGAGCAGCACGGTCTTCGACGCGAAGAACGACTTCACCCTGGCCGGACGCCCGTCCGTGGTCACCGCGCCGCTGACCAGCACACTGAAGATCACCGGCGACCTGGTGAAGACCACGGCGACCTCGGACAGCGTGACCGTGCTGATCACGCACGAGAAGACCGACTTCCTGGGCAACCCGGTCACCAAAGAGCTGATCCGCAAGGTCCTGCCCGCGGCATCCACCGGCACGACACCGATCAACCTCAGCGTCCAGGTGGCCGCGCGCGAGCGGCTTTCGTGGAAGCTGCTGGTGGACTCCCCGATCGACGCGAACGCGCTGCGCTGGACGCCGAAGGCGCACTACACCCAGGCCGACGGCGTCGAATCCGTCGTCGACTCCGCAGGTAACCCGACGGTGGTGGTCAACCCGCCGTACGAGCTGAACCTGTACCCGGTGAACTCTCTGACCGGGCCGCAGGGTTCCTACACTGCCACGCGCACCGGCACGCTCATCGTCGAGCCGGACATCCAGCTGAAGCCGAACTCCGAGAACGCGACGATCTTCCTCACGGTCAAGAAGCGCAATGCACTGCTCGGCAAGCGGACGATCGAACTGCGGCTCGGCGCGGGCTTGCCCGCGTCCATGACCCGCTTGAACGTGCCGGTCACCCAGGGCGACGAGCTGTTCTTCGACCTGACCACGACCAACACCAAGCTCGTCGGCCTCCTCAACACGCAGACGGTCAAGGTCAGCTACGACGGCTCGGACTTCCGGCAGGTGCCGAGCGCGATGCACTCGCCCGCCGACCAGGGCGCGTTCGCCCAGCCGTACCGCGGCTGGGGCGTGATCGGCTACCAGGGCAACCGCGAAAGGGCCACCCGCCCCATCGCACAGACCGAGCTGGTGCTCGACCAGAGCTACAAGGACGCGCTCCCGAAGGCACCGGCCGCGGCCGACCTGGCCACGTTCACCGCGGACCCGAAGGTGCCCACCCCGCGGATCACCGTGTTCGCCCCGCAGCCCGGCACGGGCCGGTGGGTCGCCTCCGACGACAGTACGTGGGCCGGCGCATCGGCCGCGGCCAGTTCCCGGCTCGGCCTGGACACCGTCGACATCATCACCGACGCCGACATCGCCGGGTCGACCGGCCTGATCCGGCGCGGCCGCACCCAGCAGATCTCCACCACGCTGACGCTCGGCCCGTTCGGCGGCAGCGGCGCCATCGGCACCACCGCGAGCGAGGTCGACTTCCTCGACCTCAACGGTGACCGCTTCCCGGACGTCGTCGGCGCCAAGGAGATCCAGTACTCCGACATGGACGGCGGCCTCGGCGCCACCCGCGGCACGCTCGGCGGCAACGTGCGCGAGTCGGACTCCATTTCCGGCGGCGTGTCGCTCAGCGCGGGCAGCCCGGTCCGCACCCTGGCCACCGCAGGCGGCACCGACGCGCCCTCCGGCGACGCCTCGGCCACCACCGCCCGCACCGGCGTCGAGATGCCCTCGCTGGGCATCGGCGGCAACCTCGGCGGCGGCGAGTCCGACGCCAAGTTCGACCTCACCGACATCAACGGCGACAGCCTCCCGGACAAGGTGTACGCCAACGGCGAGGCCCAGCTGAACCTCGGCTACAGTTTCGCGCCCCGCGAACCGTGGGGCGGGGGGCCCGTCAACGACGCCTCCACCCGCAACACCGGCGTCAACCTGGGCTTCAACCTCGACAACTACGGCTTCGCGGGCGGGGTCTCCGCGACACTGGGGACCTCGAAGACCAACGCCACACTGGCCGACGTCAACGGCGACGGCCTGACCGACCGCGTATTCACCGACGGCGCCAACCCCGTGAAGGTCGCGATCAACACCGGTGCCGGCTTCACCGCACCGACACCGTTGCGCGGCGCGTTCAGCGACATCGCGGTGGACAAGAACGCCACCCTCGGCGGCGGCGCGTACTTCACCTTCGGCTTCCCTGTCGGCGCCGGCCACATCGTGTTCAACCCTGGTGTGGACGCATCCACCAGCATCGGCCGGGCCGAGGTGGCGCTGCGCGACATCAACGGCGACGGCCTGGCCGACCACGTCAAGTCGACCCAGGACAACGAACTGCTCGTCGCGGTCAACAAGAGCGGCCGCACCAACCTGCTGCGCTCGGTCAGCCGCCCGATGGGCGCCCGCATCGACCTGGGTTACACCCGGTCGGGCAACACCGCCGCCATGCCGGACAGCCGCTGGGTGCTGTCCCGCACCGCCGTGTTCGACGGGCTCGAGGGCGACGGCGCCGACACACGCCTGACCACCTTCCGCTACGAGAAGGGCCGCTACGAACGGGCGGAGCGCGAGTTCCTCGGCTTCGGCCGCGTCGTGACCGAGGACCGCAACACCGGTACGGACGACGCCGTGCGCCGCACGGTGACCGACGAGTACCGCACCGACGGGTACGTGAGCCGCGGCCTGCTCACCCGCACGCTGACCGAGGACGACGCCGGCCGCCCGTACCGCGAGACACTCAACACCTACCGGCTGCTCGACACCTCCACGGACACGAACGCCGACCCGAAGAGCCGGACTGCCACCGTCTTCCCGCACCTCACCCGCGTCGAGGACAAGCACTACGAAGGCGCGGCCACAGCAGAAAAGTCCACATTCACCGACCTCTCCTACGACGACTACGGCAACGTCACCCGCACCTTCGACGCGGGCGACGAGGGCACCGCGGACGACCTGGAGACCACCTTCGCGTACAGCGGCTCCGACACGCAGTGCCGCGACCACCACCTCGTCGGCATCGCCAACGCGATACGGCAAAAGGCCGCCGCCACCGGCACACTCCTACGCCACCGCGAATCCACCGTCGACTGCGCGACCGGCGCCGTGCGCCAGACCCGCGAATACCTCGACGACGACACCCCGGCCGTCTCCGACCTGACGTACCACCCGGACGGGAACCTGAAATCGGTGACCGGCCCGGCGAACGCAAAAGGGCAGCGCTACAAACTCGAGTACGGCTACGACACCACCGTCGGCGTACACGTCGAGTCCATCGAGGACAGCTTCGGCTACCGCTCGTCCACGGCGTACAACCTCAAATACGGCCAGCCCGAGCGGAACACCGACCACAACAACCAGCCGCTCCGGATGTCCTACGACAGCGTCGGCCGACTCGACAAGGTGACCGGACCCTACGAGAAGGACGGCGACCAGGCCACCATCACCTTCGGCTACCACCCCGAGGCGACCGTCCCGTACGCCACGACCAAGCACCTCGACCGCGCCGCCTCAGGCGTACGCGACGACACCATCGACACCGTCACCTTCAGCGACGGCCTCAAGCGCGCACTGCAGACCAAGAAGGACGCCTCGGTGTCCGCCTCGCCCGGGGCCACGCCCACCCAGGTGATGACGGTCTCCGGCAGGCTGAAGTTCGACTCCCTCGGCCGCACCGTGGAGAAGTACTACCCGGTGACCGAGAACAAGGGAGCCGCGAACACCACGTTCAACGCATCCTTCGACACCGTGACACCCACGAAGGACACCTTCGACGTCCTGGACCGGTCGGTCAGGACCGTGCAACCAGACGGCGTCACCACCAGCACCGGATACGGCTTCGGCGAGGACCGGTCGGGCACGACCCGCTTCGAGCAGACGGTGACCGACGGCAACGGCAAGGAGCGCCGCACCTACACCGACGTCCGAGGGGCCACCACCTCGGTGAAGGAGTTCAACGGCTCCTCGGAGATCTGGACCGGCTACGGGTACGACCCCACAGGTCAGGTCACGACGATCACCGACGACAAGAACAACATCACGCGCGCCGGCTACGACGCACTGGGACGCCGCACCTCGTTCGACAGCCCGGACGCCGGGCGCTCCGAGACCCGCTACGACCTCGCCGGGAACGTCACATCGAAGATCACCGCGAACCTGCGGGCTGCGGACAAGGCCATCGAGTACGACTACGAGTACTCGCGGCTGAAGGCCATCCGCTACCCGACGTTCCCGGACAACAACGTCTCCTACGAGTACGGCGCCCCCGGCGCACCGGACAACGCGGCCTCGCGCGTCACCGAGGTCCACGACGCAGCAGGAACGGTGAAGCGCACCTACGGGGCGCTGGGCGAGGTGGTCAAGGAGACCCGCACGATCACCGCGGTCCGCGACGCCCCGCGCACCTACACCACCGCCTGGCGCTACGACGCCTTCAACCGCGTGCTGCAGATGACCTACCCCGACGGCGAGGTCCTGACCTACGACTACGACTCGGGCGGCCAGGTCAGCCGGGCCACCGGATCCAAGAACGGCACCGGCTACACGTACCTGGACCGGCTCGACTACGACAAATTCGGGCAGAAGATCCTTCAGCAGACCGGCAACGAGGTGCGCACCACCTACACCTACGACAGCGAGGACCGCCGACTCGGAGCACTCAAGTCCGTGGCGCCGGGTGGAACCGCGTTCCAGAACCTGGGCTACACCTACGACAAGATCGGCAACTTCACCTCGCTGGCGAACAACGCGCCGCAGGGCGGGGACATCGGCGGTCCGAGCAGCCAGACCTACGGATACGACGACCAGTACCGGCTCACCTCCGCGTCCGGTCAGTACACGGACAAGAACAACGCGGTCAACAAGTACACACTGAGCCTGGGCTACGACTCGATCCACAACACCACGAGCAAGTCGCAGACCCACGAGGTCACCGGCGGCAGCCCGGCCTTCCCGGTCAAAGGCGGCGGAGCCGGGCCGATCGAACCGGTCGAGGACCCGTCCAACCCGGGCGACGTCCAGGACCGGACCACCTACGACTACACGTACGCCTACGACGGCGCCAAGCCGCACGCCCCGAGCAAGGTCGGTCCGATCAGCCATGTCTACGACGCCAACGGCAACCTGACAGGCACGGTCAACACAGCCGTCTCCGACAAGCGCAGGCAGTACGTGTGGGACGAGGAGAACCGCCTCGTCTGCAACCAGGACACAGCGACCGGCACCCTCACACAGGACCCGAACGGCTGCGCCGGCGCCACCGTCTCCTACGTCTACGACGACAAGGGCGACCGCCTCGTCAAGCGGAGCGAAGACGGGCTCTCGCTATACCCGAACCGCTACTACAGCGAACGCGACACCACCGGCTACAAGCACATCTTCGTCGGCGACAGCCGCGTGACGACCAAAACCGTCGCGACCACCGGTCCCGAGGACGCCCAGCAGTTCTTCCACGCCGACCACATCGGCTCCTCCGGCTACGTCACCGACAAACAGGGCAAGGTCACCGAGCACCTGGAGTACTTCCCGTACGGGGAAACCTGGGTGGAGGAACGGACCGGACAAGCGGACACTCCCTACCAGTTCACCGGCAAGGAACTCGACGCAGAGACCGGGCTCTACTACTACGGAGCCCGCTACTACAACCCACGGACCCAGCTCTGGGCGAGCACCGACCCGGCACTGCCCGATTACCTCGACGGGGACATGGCAGGCGGCATCAGCGAGCCACGCAACCTCGCCGCCTACACCTACACCCACAACAACCCGGTCATGCTCACCGACCCGACCGGCAAGTGGCCGAAGATGCCGTCCTGGAAGACGATCGGCCACACCACCCTCGACGTCGTCGGCATGGTCCCGGTCGTCGGCGAGCCCGCCGACCTGGCCAACGCGGGCTGGTACGCCACGGAAGGCGACTACGTCAACGCCGGCCTCTCCGCCGCCTCAGCCATCCCCGGCGCGGGCTACGCGGCGAACGCCGCCAAGTACGGCAACAGGGCACTCGACGCCGCACAGGCCGCTAAGAACGCCAACAACGCCGCCGACGCGGCGAAGACGGCCAAAGCAGCCGAAAGCGCTCCCGTACCGAAGGCGGCAGACAGCCCTCCCGCACCAAAACCGGCCGACAGCGGATCCGCCCCCAAGGCCGCCGACAACGGGGCAGGGACCTGCAACAGCTTCACCCCGGACACCCTGGTCGTGATGGCCGACGGCAACCACAAGGCCATCGAACAGGTGCGCGTCGGCGACAAGGTCACCGCCACCGACCCCGCCACCGGCAAGACCGGCCCGCGCACCGTCACCGCGCTCATCACCGGAGAAGGCCAGAAGAACCTCGTCGAAATCAGCGTCACCAACCGCGGCGGCCACACGGGCAAGGTCGTCTCCACGGACAACCATCCGTTCTGGGCACCCGAACTCGGCAAGTGGGTGTACGCCAAGGAGGTCACCCCCGGCACGCTGTTGCAGACCGGCAGCGGCTCATACACCCAGGTGGACAACGTCCGCGCGTGGACCCAGCACAAGCGAGTCCACAACCTCACTGTCGACGACCTGCATACGTACTATGTGCTGGCAGGGGCCACGCCGGTACTCGTTCACAATGCAACGCCAGGTCAGAAGTGCGATCTGACGCTGGGTGCTGGTCCGAATGCCCGAGAGGGGGTAGCCCTGGAGAACGGTGACATTGAAGCAGATGGCGTTCGAGATCTGATCAACCAATCAGGAAACGCGCACGGCTGCCACACCTGCGGTGCTACGACCCCCCGGCACCAAGGAAGGTGACTGGATCCCAGATCACCAGCCGCCGTCTGGTCTTGTCTCTCCCGGATCTCCTCAGACGGCATATCCTCACTGCCTGCCGTGTGCCAGGAGACAGGGCGGGGTCGTCTCACAACTTTCCCAAGAAAAGAGCAAGAAGGAATGGTAGCTAATAGCCCTGTGGTTGCATTCCTGGCAAAAATCGAGCACGGATGCCTAATCTTGCGGGATGCGGGAAGTGACGATGACGTCAGCGACTGGGATCCGGCGTCGAGCAGCTGGTATCGAGAGGGCAGTTCACTCATCTTCGGCGTTCAGGCCAGCGTTGACGGTCCTGTCGAATGCGAGGTATGGAGATCGGCTCCTCCTGCGATGCTTCCTGCGAACCTCTTCGAGGTGTCACTCCCATGCCCGTCCGGGTGGCTCGTATTGCACGACCCTAACGGCCACGCTCGAATGCAATTTGTGGGGTTTCGTGGCTCTGTGATCTGCTCGGTAATGGTGGATGATCCACAATTTCCGTCAAAGGTGCAGATCTTGTTGCGGGAAGATAAGAGGGGGAAAGTGAATTCTTAACGCTTGAAGGAAGGGCGAGGATCTATCCGTGGATCTCGCCAGTTTCTCGTACGTGGCATGAGGTCGGCGTTCCGCTGGGGGACATCGACCTTCCTGTGTCATTCTGCACTGCAAAGTGAAGCTCCGTCAGGTGCGTGTCCTGGCGGGGCTTCTGCGGTGTCTGACGGTAGTAGTTGACGGCAACGTCAGTGGACGGTGACTCCGCACGGCGGTGGGTCGTCGCCGTCGTTGTGGGCCGGCTCGTCGTTGGCAGGACTGTGCTGAGGATGTCGATGGCGTCGCGCTGGAGGCGGAGTCGGACGTGGGCGTAGACGGTGGCGGTGACGCCGATGTGGGCGTGGCCGAGGAGTTCCTTGATCACCACGAAGGTCCGCACCCCCTGGCAGGGCACCGGGCTCTCCCAGCGCATCCACGAGGAATTCCTCACCGGCCGCATCGAGGAGCGCGTCACGCTTCTCGTCGATCCCGAGCACCCCAAGGTAAAACGCTGTACCAGACCTGGGGACAGCGGGACATCGGCAGCCAGCAGCCGTTCCCGAACGCCCCGATCTACGCCGCCATGCTGTGCCAACTGCACTGACAACGCCCAGCGCGCCTCCCCCTCTTCCCCTTGCCGACGCGCGCCCATTCCCGGCCCGAACCCACTGCAGGAGCAGCCGTGATTGACATATCCCCCGCGGGTTCATCCGCAGAGACGCGCGAGATTCCGCGAACCCGTCGGCTTCTCGGATCTGGCGGGTACAACACAGAGCTCCTGGCGCATGCCCTCGGGCCGCGCGGGCGCGTGGTGACCGTGGGCGTCGACCCGTACGTGGTGCACCGCACGAAGCGGCTGTGCGCGGAAGCAGGGAGCGGCCGAGTCATCGCCGTCCTCGGCGACGGCGGCCTTGGCGCACCCGGCCACGTCACGGCGGACGGGTTCGACGGCGTGATCATCACCCACAACGCGGCGGACATCGCACCGGCCTGGCGGGAGCAACTCGCCGACGGAGCGCGGTTGGTGGTGCCGCTGGAGATGGGCGGCCACACCCGCTCCCTCACTCTGGTCCGGCGCGGTGACGTGCTGCACACCGAGCACTGGACGTACTGCGGTTTCGTGCGGGACTGCGGCGCCGCCGCCCGCACCGCCCCCGCTGTCCCTCTGGCCGACGGCGAAGTCACCGTGCGGTGGGAAGACGGTGCTCCAGGCGACACCGTCGGGCTCGAGGGGCGCCGCGCGGACCCCGGCACGAGGTCACCACCGGCCTCGTCGTCCGCGGCGTATTCAATTTCGAGACCTTGCAGGTCTACGCCGCGACCGCGCTGCCCGGGTTCTGCCGCCTGGCCACCCCGGAGGGTTCCACGCTGGTCACGCAGCAGAACGCGGCCGCGATGGTGGCGGACGGCTCCCTCGCCTACCTGACCCACATCGAGATCCAGGACGCGCCGACGCCCGCCGACCGTCGCTACGAGTTCTGCATCCACGCCTACGGCCCGGCCGCCGCAGATCTGGCCGAGCCGTTGGCCGAGCGCGTGCGGGACTGGGACCGGCACGTGCGCGAGACCGGCTACCCGCCGATGACCGTCTCCCCGGCCGGTACCCCCGACGACCAACTGCCGCCCGGCGACGTGCTCGACAAGCCCGCCTCCCGGCTGGTCTTCCAGTGGCCGGGCCGAACCCCGTCCGGGGCACAGTTCCTGCTCTCGTGCGACTGACGACTCCAGTTGACACATAACGGCGACAACTGTCATCGAGATCGCCAACGTCGGACCTGACGGGAGACCGGGGACTGGCGGCCTGACGCAGCGCGACTGATGACCGCGGAGGGTCACGCCAGAAATAGTGCCTGGGACTCTACGCAGCAAGGCGCCAAAAAAGCCCCCGAGTGCCCCTCTGTCGCATTTTCAAGGGGTCAAGGCAGGGGGGATTCAGCAAGGGCAGCTCAACTGAACCCCGTCCCCCGCCTGATCCCGGCCCGGAAACAGGCCGCGACCGAGCCCGCCGCGCGCTGACCTCACACAGGCCGGCAACAGGAGCATCCGGACGGGTCCCCACCACCAGCCCCATGCCCCATGCGTCCGGGCCTCCATCGACGGCGACCGCTCGCGATGCCGAAGGCAGCGCGAGCGACGCCGACAGCGGACAGTCGCCGACAGCGGACAGTCGCCGACAGCGGACAGTCGCCGACGAGAGCGCTCAGACTGGCCAACCACAGCGCTCAGCCACACTCCCGGCCCCACCCGGGAGGCGCTCAGCCCACGACCCGCTGCAACATGACTCAAACCAGTTCGGGCTGCGGTTCGCGTCGCGGTTCCGGCAGATACGCCGACGCGGCCTTCCGGTCCCACAGCTTGGTGGTCCGTACGTAGCCGTAGACCACTGAGGTCATCGCCAGAATGAGCAGCGGCCCGAACACCCACGGATGTCCGGCCATCTCCACCGACAGATAGCGATACGACGCCAAGAGCCCAGCGAAGACCGCGGCGCCGTAGACGACCAGCTGGATTCCCGACCGGTCCCAGCCGCGGTCGAGCGAGCGCAGCGCCGTCTCGATCGTGAGCGTGAACACCACGCCGGCGACGATGTCCGCGCCGTAGTGGTAGCCGAAGCCCAGCGTTGCGCCGAGCGTGGCGATCAGCCAGAACGCGCCTGCGAATCGCAGAGCCCGCGGGCCCTTGCGGGAATGAATGAAGATCGCGGTAGCCCACGCCGTGTGCAGACTGGGCATGCAATTGCGCGGGGTGATCTCGTCGAAGAGCATCGGGTGCGGGGTACTGACCGGCGGCGGCGTGTCCGGCCACAGGTTGGCCACCGCCCAGTGCCCCCCGTCCGCGCCGTAGGCGAAGATCGGTCCGACGACCGGGAAGATCATGTAGATGCCGGGCCCGAGCAGGCCGATGACCAGAAAGGTACGCACCAGATGATGGCCCGGGAAGCGGCGCTCGACCGCCACGTTGCGCAGCTGGTACAGCGCGACGACGACCGCGGCCACCGCGAGCTGAATGTAGACCCAGTCGAGAACGTGGGCGCCGACCGTGCCGGTAGCCGCGACAATCCGGCCTACCAGCCACGACGGGTTACCCAACGCATGATCGGCGGTTGCCACGTACTGGTCGAGCACCGCCGGGCGGGTCTTCGACGTGATCAGCAGCCAGGTGTAGCCGGTCTTGCGGCCGGCCACCAGCAGCAGGGCCAGTCCGACGCCTTTCAGCAGCAGGACACGGTCCCGGTCGGTGCGGCGCGTGACAGCGATGACGGCACAGGCCAAAGTCACCCACAACGCACCGTTGCCGAACATCATCTCGGCGTCGACCGCCCGCCGCACGAGCCAGAAGACGACGTCGATGCCGATCGCGGCGCCGGCCGCGATGAACCGCTGCCGCCAGGTGAGCACCACCATCATCAACGCCATACTGACGTACAACACCGTCCCCGATTTGGGGGCGAATATCACCTCTCGCGCCTGGTCGGTGATCGGCCCCGGCTCGCCGTACCGACGCGCGGCGACCTCCAGCGCAATGAGGAATCCGAGGGCCGCCACACTCACCGCGACCCACAGCATGACGCGTGGTTGACGCCATGCAGCGAACCTAGTTCTGCCGTCTATTCGCGAAAACATTCGCGTTACCGTAGATATCAATTTTCAGCTGCTTTGTCATATTTCAATGTGG
Source organism: Streptomyces sp. NPDC088246 (assembly GCF_044741025.1). Classification (NCBI taxonomy): domain Bacteria; kingdom Bacillati; phylum Actinomycetota; class Actinomycetes; order Kitasatosporales; family Streptomycetaceae; genus Streptomyces; species Streptomyces sp. NPDC088246. The sequence continues at coordinate 3,300 of NZ_JBIURV010000035.1, read as the reverse complement.
TCGTTGCGAGCTCGAACATGCTAACGGAACGGGTGGGTTTCGCTGATCACAGGTACGCCGAATACGGCGATCAGCCCCCCTTTCCCCGCGGCCACGGCGGACATGAAACGCCGCGCGCCCCGCACGGCCCCGAATTAGGGCGGCGCGGGCGGCTCGGTGGACGGGAGGGCAGATGTCGGGGCGAGCTCGACGGCGACGGTGGCGGTCGAGGGCAGCGCGAGCGACGCCGACAGCGGATAGTGGCCAACGAGAGTGCTCAGACTGGCCACCTACAGCGCTCAGCCACACCAGGGGGCCACTGACTCTGTCGGATGCTGCCGACTCACCGCGAACCAGCCCCAACCCGGGCATGCGATCACACTGCGACCACCACACCCCCGGACGCACGAAAGGCCGCCTTCCGATTCCTGGGTGGGTGTTTAGGGATGGATTGTGGCGCTAAGTCGCTCCTGCGGCCAGCGATCTTCGGGTTGACTCACACCTTACGTGCGCCTTCACAGCCTTCCGGGCGCCGACCCGTGTGCCCGTTTAATCCGCTTCTCGGCACTGGATTCCGTCTGGTTTGGTAATGGGGCGGAAGATTCCCGCCAGCGCGGAGCTTCCAGCATTTCAGGCTGTGCACGTTGGCGATAAATACGGCAAAGCGGGTCGAAATACCCATCACGAATCAACATCAAACGCCCACTCGGAACTCGGCAACATTTGAGCGTCCTGGACGAAGCGGCCGCTCTCCGTATCTGCCGACAAACGCTCTCCGTTGTCACCTGCATAGCCAACCACCAGTGGCGCTGATATTCGGCGGCGCCCGGGGCAGGTGTCCGCGACACTGGGCCGGTGATCGTCATACGCCCCGTGCTGGAGACCGGCGCGCTCCCCGGCTTCGAGTTCTGGCCGGTTGCCGAGCAACCGCCGCGCCACCTCACCCCACTGAACGGCACGCTGAGCGATGAGCAGGTCGGCACGGCAATAGCCACCATGGCCGGCTACAACTCCAGCCGGGTCGAAGACCACCTGACCGACCCGGCCGACGCCTTCCTCAGCTCACTGCTGCACGAGGAGAGGTTCGTCGCCCCTGGAGGGCTCCGCGTCCAGGACACGGGCACAGGCACGACGCTGACGCCCGGTTGCTGCTGCGGACTGGAGGACTGGCGCGGATGGCTGGAGATCGCCGACGGAAGCGAGCTGTGGCTCGGCCACGACCCGACACCGTGGGCCGAACAACTCGGCGACACCGTCCGGCTCCACCCGAACGGCGAGCACCCGGGCCCCGTGATCGAGGTCGCCCGGACCGAGCTCCCCCGGCTGCTCGCCGGGGTCCAGCAGGACCTCGCGGACTTCCTCCTCCTGGTCGCAGCATGGGCCGAGCAGCACGCGCCCCAGTCGGCGCAGGCACTGGTCAGTGCGGTCGACCGGTCGCTCGCAATCACCGCACCACTGCGAAAGCTGAGCTGATGGCGAGCTTCCTGACGCACCGCCGGCTCGTGCTTGACTGCACGCTTCCGGTGCGGCGCCGCCACGCGGCACTGCGGGCCTGCCTCACTCTGTACGCCCCATACGGCTTCCGCGCCACGTACCACCACCTGACGGTCAGCGCCGCGATGCCACGCGACCTCGACGCCGATCTCGAGTCTCTGGAACGTGCGGTGAACGAGCTCCACGAGGCCCGCCTGCTCCGGCTGGCCGAGGACGCCCGGTACGCCGAGCGGCGGCGACGCGAGAAGCATGCCGGTCAGCGGGGCCCCCGACGCCCGGGCACGTGGTGGCACCGCCACAGGCAGCAGAGCTGCATCCAGCTCGATCCGCTCGGCCATCCTGCCCTGGCCCTGCCCGAGTTCGTCCGCCGCCAAATCAGCCTGGCGAATGGCGAAGCACTGCCCGGCTGCGCGGACTGCGGCAGCGGCCTGCCCGCGGTGTCCCGTTCAACCGGCCACGGGTTCATCGACCTGTGCCGCAGCTGCGGAACGGTACAGCGCTCCTGCGCCTGCGGCCAGCCGCACTACCTCCACCCTCGAGAACGGGACCTGTGGCCGCGCCTGTGGCGCAGGGAGCACATGACCCACGACGGCCTGCCCACCCCGCACTGGCCCGGTACGGTCGAGGACCGAATCGCCAGCCTGCAGCTGAGGAACCCGTCACAGCCACGGAACGGGCGGCTCGGATGAGCGAACTCGCCTTCTTCGCCCAGGTGGTGGCCCGGAGCACGGTCCGCGGCCTGGACTGCAGCTCCACGCCCGACCAGGTCACTGCCTGGCTCGGCGACTACGGGGAGAACCTTCGGGGCGACCTGATGTGGCGCGACTACGGTCTGGTCGAGTTCACGTGGGAGCGGCCCTCGGGGAAGGAACCGTGGCAGGGCTGCCGGTTCACCGTGCAGTGCCACCGCCTCGAGCACGGCCCCACGCCCGTGCCTACCTTCGCGGACCTCCGAACAGCGCTGGCGGAGCTGGACTATGAAGTCAAATGAATCACGCCGCTCAGCAGTGACCTCGACGAGTACCGGCAACCCGAGAGTCGGATGGCCATCTACGTTGACACCCGAGACGGCGTCCTTCACCAGATCACCGGCCCGGTTGCCCCCGACTACGCGAACCTCCGCCAGGGGCTCTGCTCCAGTCGGGCCGAGCGCGACCAGATCCGCCATCTTCTCCACGCCTTCGACGAGGACCGGCTGCGCTGGATTGGGCGCAACCAACCCCACGGCGCCGAGCGACCGGCCTGGTGGACGGGAAAGCTCGCGGTGATCGGCGGGATGGTCTCCGACACTCCGGACAAGCAGCTCCCCTGGGCCCGTCTGCTGCTCTCGATGATCCAGCAGAGCAACGAACGGGAAGGCTCACCACGACCTTGAGGAGCCCGCGCGCTGGCTGTTGCTCCAGGAATTGTGGCCCACAGGTGCCAACCTCCTGCGGCTGAACGACCGCACCTGCCTTGTCGGCGCGCTGCGCGTCTTCACGCCGGGTGCGTCACAGCTTTTGCCGCACAATGACCGGCTGCACCAGGAGACGGACGCCCCGGAGGCACGGCGCCTGACCGAGCAGATAACCGCCAACGTATATCTCCAAGTACCGGAGACCGGCGGCGACCTTCACCTGTGGCTGCGGGAGCCGGACCAAGCAGAGACGGAACGCATACTGGCAGTGGAAGGGCTCGATCCAGGCACCATCCCCCCGTTACCGTTTTCGTGGCCCCGCAATGGGGTGCCTGGCCCCCGGGTCCGGTATGGCTGTGTGCCCCCTGTCGAAGTCGATGACCTGGGGGGTGTTGCCGCCGGGCTTCGGGGCACCGCTTGACCGCTGATGA
>NZ_JBIURV010000034.1:0-69789 GCF_044741025.1 Streptomyces sp. NPDC088246 | reverse complement strand
GCCGGAAGCCGCCTATGGACACGGAGGATGGCGGGCGGTCCGGCCGCTCGAGCCGATTGGCGCCCAGATGAACGTGGCCTACACGGTGGCGGTGGCGCTCATCGACGGGGACGTGCTCATCGACCAGTTCGCCGAGGAGCGGATCAACCGCGACGACGTGTGGAACCTGATCGACCGCACGGAAACACGCCACGAACAGGCGTACGACCGGCTCCCGGTCGATGAAAGGCTCACTACACGGTTGCGTCTGACCCTGAAAGACGGTCGGGTGTGCGAAGCGGTCGTCCGGCACCCCCGCGGCACCGGCGACCGCCTCCTGACCAACGCGGAGATCGTCGACAAATACCGCAGCCTGACTCGCTCCGTGGTCTCCCCGGGCCGCCAGGCCGCCATCGAGAGCGCAGTCCTCGGCCTCGAAGCCCTCGACGACATCTCCCAGCTGACCGCCCTGCTCACCCCCGCCGTGCGGCCCGCTCTGGATGAGATGGGACTGTAAATCGTTCGGCTCTGTTCCGTAGTCGGTGGTGACGGTGCGTACTCCTTATTGCAGGAGGATGCGGTGACGGAGGAGGTCGAATCCTGCTCGGCCGTGCATCTGCCGCATGATCTTCTTGGTTCGGGTATTGGCGCCTTCTGTCCGGCCGCTGTGGTGGGGCAGGGTGAGGCCGGCGTTCACGGCGGCGCGGTCGAGTTCGAGGCCGTTGCAGAAGCTGTGCAGGTGGGGCAGGCCGGCGGTGCGGACCGTGGCGATCACTGGGTGAGCTTGTCGTCGTTGGCCTGGGCCGGGGCCAGGAGCGCGGCGAACTCGCCGGTGAGCCGGGCGAGTGCGGTCATCTCCGGGCACGCTGCGGTGAGGAGGCCGAGCAGGTCGGTGTCTCTGGTCCACCGGTGCTCGGGGTGGGTGAGCAGGAGCCGGGCGAGGCGGCGGGGGGTCGTCACAGGGCGGCCGCCTTCGGCGCGGCCCTGATTGAGGTAGCGGACCAGCAGGTTGGCGCTGCCGGTATAGCCCAGTTCCCTGATCTCGTGCAGGAGGTGCGTGACGGGAACAGCCGGGTTGTCGGACCGGCGCCGGCACAGGTGGTCGCGGTAGGGGTCGACCAGGGTGGGCCGGTAGCGGGGGGCGATGCGATCCGCGGGCGGTTCGGGGATGCGGGCGTAGCGCTTGACGGTGTTCAGGGCGAGGTTCAGTCTGCGGGAGCAGTCGAGCAGGCCGACGCCGGAGTCGAGGAGGGCGTGGACTTTGTGCCGGCGCTCGCGCGTGGTCTGCTCGCGGACGCCGCCGGGCCGGGGCGGGGTGACGGCGGCCCAGCAGGGAGCGTGGGCGCGGACCTCGGCCAGGGCTTTGTCGCACAGGTTCCGCCACAGATGCCAGCGGTCGCTGACCTGCACCGCGTCAGGCAGGGCCCGGCGGATCGCCTCGGCGTAGGCGGCCGAGCCGTCCCGGCACACGACTTCGATCCCTTTCTTCCCTCGCAGCCATGCCTCCGATGTGGCGGCTTCGCGGTCGGGCAGGACATCGATGCGCTCGCCTGTTTCGGCGTCGATGATGATCGTGGCGTAGCGGTGACGGCGGCGCAGGGCGAAGTCATCGACCCCGATCACCCGTGGGATCCGCACCGCCGGCGGGGGGATTCCCCGCAGCACCCGCAGGGCGGTGGCGAACGAGACGGGCACGGCCGGTATCCGGGTGAGCCGGGCGGCCGCCCGGCCGCATAACTCCTTGACCACCCCCGAGACCTGGCTGGTCAGACGCGTGGTGCGGCGCTGAAGGCGCTCGATCAGCCCAGGGACCTGCTCGCGGAAGGTCTGCCGCCGGCAGCCCAGGATCGGGCAGACCAGACGTCGTACCCGGACGTTGACCACGACCCGGCGGCCATCGACCGGCACATCCGCAACCGTCCGGACGTGGTATCCGTGCACCTTCCCCGTCGGCACCCCGCACATCGGGCAGGGAAAGGGAACATCCCTGGTCCGGGCCAAGACCCGGATCACCTCGCCGTCGTCCGCCACATCATCGATGACCAGTGCCGGTAGCGCTGAAAACATCGTTGCCACAAGGGAGTTGGCATCTCGCGTACAACGTCAACGACGCCAGTTACCTGCCGTCACCACCGACTACGGAACAGAGCCGATCGTTCGGTGTAACTCCCGATCAAGGAAGAAGCATCGATGACCAGTGAGAGGGACTGAATGGGTGGGGTAGATCGGACAGGTCGGCTGAACTCTTTGAGTCGGGGCTTAGGTGGCGGTGAAGCCCCCTACAAGGCACTGGCAAGTGCGTTAGCCTCAATCGTTCATGAGTCCCCGCCAGTTTGCTGACGGGGACTTTGTGTCTGTGTGGTGGGGGTCTTTTCGGGGCTGGGGGATGCTGAGGGCCCGGCTCTCGCCTCGGGTGGGCGCCGGGTTCCACTTCACCGGTTCGGTGGTGCGGGTTGTCGGGGCAGTCGAAGTGGCTGGTCAGCCGGGGTTCGGGAGGGCGTGGAGCCTGGACCTCGATAATCCGCATTCTCGCTGGTCAGAGGCACTTTCTGCTGACGGGATCACCTGCTGGACGACAGCCGCGGCCAGAGCGCGACGCTAGGAGTGCTCGTCGCCCTCGACGTTGGCGATCATCCTGCGCAGCACCTTGAGCGCGGCTATATATTCCTCGTCGCTGATGCCGTTGTGGACCACGGTGCGCAGTTCGGTCACCAGCTCGCGCAGCCTCACCCTGGCAGCCTTCCCGGCGTCAGTGAGGTGCAGGCGCTGCCCGGCGTCGATTTGGAGCCAGCCACGGTGGAGCAACTGGTCGACGACCCGGGCGATCTCGTTCTGCCCGTCCGCAAGTGGCGACAGCGGATGCCTTCCACCTGCCGGTGGGCCGCCCCGTCACCCACAAGATCTATCGCGACGCCGCCCACCTCTCGCGGCTCGTGCTGCCGTTCACGGCGGTCACGGCGACGGACGCGACACGGCCGGGCTCTGCGCGCAACCACGAAGGAGACCAGTTCAGCGGTTCCTGATGCGGCCATCACGACGCCGACCGGGGGACCGCCGTCCCCCCGGCGGCCGGCCACGCCTCTTCGCCCGAGTGGCGTCCGGATCTCGGGCAGGAGCGCGACAGGTCCGCCGGCCCGCAGCCGGCTGCGCCGGACGGCGTGCGTTCATCTCCGGCAAGAAGCGGCAGAACATCATGAAGGCCACCGTGATCGCCGACCGCGAGGGCCGCATGTTATGGACTGATGCCCTGCGGCCTGGACGGGTGCACGATGCGACCGGGTGTCACTGAGCAGCGTGTCGCTCACCGCGGTGTTGTCGGTCCGGCCGGGGCCGTCGCCGGCCGTCGGGAGAGACGTCTCGCGCTCTGCTCACAGGCCGGGTGCCTGGAGGCCGTTCAGGTACCAGAAGGCGGCGGCGTACCAGACCAGGGCGATCGCGGTGACGAGGGTGCCTCCAGCCAGAGGGAGTGCCCAGCTGGGCCAGTGGCGGTGGCGGACCACGATGACCTTGGCGACGAAGGCCCCGTAGAGGAAGCAGCCGGTGAGCGAGTGCAGCGCCAGGCGGGTGTCGGTCAGCTGGACGCCGTAGGCGGTGATGCAGTGCTGAGCGATGGGGAGGGAGAGGAGGAAGGCGGTCAGGCCGATGAGGCGGTGCGTGGTGCTGACCCGGTGCGGTGCGGTTCGCAGTGCGGGCAGGCGGCCGTACATCCAGAGGGCGAGAAGGAGCTGAATCAACGCCAGGCCCAGCAGTGCGGAGCCGAGTTGGGCTTTGAGTAGTCTGGCGTCGTCGCCGCGCTGCCCGAAGAGGCTGCTCTCGTAGGCGGGGGTGTGTACCCGGCCGTACCAGTAGAGGCCGACCGCGACCGCCACGGGCAGGAGCATCCACAGGACGCCGTAGAGCCGTCGGTGGTCGGCAGGGGGAGCGAGGCCGTCCATGTGATCAGCCGCCCCCGCTTTCGATTTTGCCGCCATGGAGCCGGACGGCACACCGCGTGGTGCCGAGCGCGGCGCTGGGAGTGCCGGTGGTGCGGGCCGACGGCCCGGGGGCACAGCGAGGATCGGTGCGGGCGGATGCGACCGCCGCCGGTGCGGGCTGCGGGATCATGCCGATCGTCGTCCTTCTGCCGCCGGAGCAACCGTTGTGCACCGTGGCACGCATGGCGTCAGCGGCGACCGAGGCGGTCGCGAGGCGAGGGTTTCTCAACAGGTTCTCCAGGCGTTGCGGGCCGATCTCGCCAGTACGTCCGAAGAATCCCGTCCGGGTCCAGTCGGCGCGCCAGCAGGTACGCGAATCAAGGAGAGCGGTTGGGCCGGACGGCCGATGAGAGCGACATGCCGACCCAGGTGAAGGAGGGACCGTGTTCGTAGAGCCACAGGTGCCCGGGTCCTCGGACCGCCTACGGTACCGGCCGGGACGACGAGGGCGAGCGGGCGGACATCGCCGAAGTGCGGCCTTTCGCAGGTGCACGACGGCGATCGGAGCACGTTGTGCGGGCTGGAGTCCGCAGCGGAGGTGGCCCTCCCGCGTGGCGATGCGCAGTTATCAAGGCTGGGCAAACGTGAATTGAAGTGAGGTCTCGTCATATGGCGACCAGGCGGATCTCTGCGGCAAGTAACATTTTTTTATGTGTCGTCACCTGGAAACTGGGACGTGCCCAGTTCTGACGCAAGGTGGGGGAGGCAGCCGCGTTCGAAGCGGGCCCCGGCGCGGACGATCGTGCACCTTCAGGTGCGCCGCCGGACGCCCCTGCCGACGCGGTCATGCTCGTCGCCCGCAGCCTGGTGACTGGCGCGCAGGCCGTCGCGAGCCATACGTGCCCCGCGCGCCGACCTGGCCTCAGCCGCCGCGACGGCTGCAAGCAATCGTAGGCCGCTGGTCTCGCATGTTCATGCATCGTCGCCGATGGATTCCCTGCGATGACATGTTCCCTTACCCGGCTTGAGGGTTCGGAGTCATGGTCTGTGGAACGACGGGTCGTGCTGCTCGCCGAGTACGGCCTGCCCGATGGTCGCCAGGACGTGGTCGTCGTTGTCATGGAGCTCGTAGAAGGTCAGGTCGCGCAGGATCCGCTCCACGGGACTCGGGCGGATCAGGCTGCGGGCACCGCACGCGCGGATGACGTGGTGCACTGTCTCTTCCGCCAAATGCTCGATCACATGCCAGGCCCTGCTGCCGGCGATCCGTGCCTCCTCGACCCTGCCTTCGTCCCACAGACCGGCGACGTGGCGCAACCAGAGGCGGGCGGTGTCGATGTTGACCGCCATGCTGCCCACCCGCTGCTGCACATGGGGATCACCGCCCTTGCCCTGCCGTATCAGATACCCGAGCCCGTATTCGTTCGCGGCCAGAGCGGCGCCGAGGAAGCTGGCAGCGTAGTGCGGGATGAAAGCGGTCTGCCAGTGCCCTTCGAAGTAGCCGCCGGGGCTGCCGATGAGATGCTCGCGCGGTACGAAGGTGTCGTGGAACCGCACCACATGGCTGACCGTCGCGCGCATGCCGATCGGGTCCCACCACGAACTGTCCACAGTCACAGTCGGGTCGGACAGGTCACAGGCGAGCAGCAGGAGTTTTCCGTGGGCCTCTCGGCTGTGCCGGGCTCCGCCGGGGCCGGCCGGATCGACGAGCAGGATCGCCCACTGGGCTCCGGTGGCGCTGGTGGCGAACGCCTTGCTGCCGCGGAGGGTCCAGCCGCTGCGGACGGGTGTCAGCATGGTGCCGAAGCGGCCGCTCTCGCCCGGCTTGGGGGCCTGGGGTTCGCCGCTCCAGGCGGCCCATTTCTCTCCGTGTTCGACCACACCGGTGAACCAGTGTCGCTTCTGCTCCGGGCCGGCCAGGGCGTCGATGAGGACGAGCGCGTTGGCGTGCCCCTCCCAGCAGCGGGCCAGCGACAGATCGGCCTTGGCCAGCGTGGTGGTCATCTCCCACAGGGGCAGGGTGTTGCGCTGCTGGGGGCCGTAGCCCAGGCCGCCGTGCTCCCGCGGTACAGGGGCGGCCAGGAACCCGCCGGAGAACAGATCGTCGAAGTCCTCGGCGGGGAAGGCGGCCCTGCGGTCGTACCCCTCGGCGCGGGGGGCGAAGTTGTCCGCGGCCAGCTTCGCCACGGCGTCGAGAACGATCCGGTCGCCCCCGGCCACCGGATCGCGGGCCGGACCGTGGCCCAGGTCGTCGGTCATAGGAGGACGGCCCCTTCCGAACGGTAGAAGTGGGCGCGGTACATCACGTTCGGTTTCTGCGGATCGACGGTATGGACGGTATGGACATCGATGGTCAGCAGGCCGCGGTTGAGGTAGCCGCAGAGGATGACCTGGCGGGAGCCGAGCAGACCTTCGGCGAGGAAGGCCAAGGCCTCGGGGGCGTCCATGTCATCGGCCAGCGGGACGGCGGGCAGCGTGGCGCCGGTGACGGGCGTTGCGGTCGGTACGAGCGTCTCTTGTGACGGGTCCGGGTCGCCGCGCTCGGTGATCCGCAGCATGAGCCGGCTGCCGTCGACCGCGGCATCGACCAGGTGGATACCTGTGGCGGTGGTGTCGAAGTTGACCCAGCCACCGGCCAGCGGCGCCGGATCGACCGTCCGTGCCGTCATGTCCGCCCCTCCGCCCTGTGGAAGAACGAGCGGGCCCAGTGGTCGGCGCCCTCGCCGCCATCGGTGAAGATACTGCTCGTGGTGGCCACCAGGATGCCCGTCTTGTGGTAGGCGCACAGGACAGTGCGCAGCGAGCCGAAGTGGTAGATCGCCGAGAACGACCAGGCGGCCGATGGGGTTCCTGGCGCGGTGTACACGACCGCCGACACCTCACCCCAGTCGCGCGGCTGCGGGCTGCCGGTGCCGAAAGCCCTGACGAACAGGCCCCTCTCGTGCCACGTCACCTTCAGCCGTAGGGCGCCCTTCGAACTGCCCTGGTCGGTGTTGACCCAGTCGCCCAGCAACGTCGAGACGTCGGGGGTGTCCGGCGGCCGCGGTGCGGCCGGTCCGGCGGGGGAGGCCGAACGGGTCGTCATGGCGCCGCTCCGCTCGTGGGTTGCATCGGGGACTGCACCGGGGGCGATTCCCCCGGCTCGGTGAGGTCGTGGACGTCGGCGCACTCGACCTGGCTGAAGCAGAGGGAGCGCAGTGGCAGCGCCCCTGGGAACGGATGGCCTGTCAACAGCTGGAATTGTTCACTCACTTCGACGCGCAGGACGTCCCAGCCGTCGATGCCGATCAGTCCGCGGGCGCGGGTGGCGCTCATGAGCGCGGTCGGAGGATCGCGGTAGACCATTTCCAACACCGCCGCGTCCGGGTCGATGGCGGCAACCGGAAACGGTTGCCTCTCCGCCAGGGGCGTGGCGTGGACGAGCACAGCGTGTCCTGCCGGGGAGAACCGGGAGAGTGGTACGTAGGGAGCCCCGAGGCGCGAGGAGGCTTCCCGGCCGCGCGCATGCCCCCGGTTGACCAGGGTCACCCGGGCTCCGGCCTGGAGCAGGGCCAGCGCGACGGCCTGCCCGGTGCTGCCGCAACCGATGACGGCGGCCCTGCGGCCGCTGGGATCGACCCCGGCCCGGGCAAGGATGCGCAGGACAGCGGCGGTGTCGGTGGTGGCCGCCCGCCAGCGCCCGGCGTCGAGCCACAGAACGTTGGCCGCGCCGCACCGCAGCGCCTGCGGGCCGACGATGTCGGCCACTTCGACCGCGCTCCGCTTGTGGGGAGCGGTCACGGTCAGCCCGCGTAGCGGCAGCCGGGCCAGCGCCCCGAAGCCGTTGGCCCAGTGCCAGAAGCGGGGGAACGTGTCCACCTGGAAGGGCAGGTAGAGCGCGGGCAGCCGCAGCTCCCGCAACGCCGCATTGTGCAGCCGGGGTGACAGCGAGCGTCCCGGGGCATGGCCGGCAATGCCGAACAGAGCGCTGAGCGGTGGCAGAGCGGGCAGTCCGTAGTCAGTCAGGAGTTGGCCCACGCTCGGCATTCCGTCCGCCCCCGGGGCACCGGCCCGGCCGAAGGCGAGGGGCGCGCCCAGCCACGGCGCCAGCACCCGGGTCCAGGTGCCGGCCGGACCGGACGCGAACGCCGTCACGTCGGAGCGCCCGAGCCCGGTGAGCAGCAGCGGCGAGGCCGACCCGTACTGAGTTCCCGACTGCGGCACAAGGAGGTACAGCAGCGCAGGTGTGCTGGCCATCGCGGCGAACCGCTCCCGCAATTCCGCGGATCCCTCCAGCACGCCGGCCCCGCGGTCGGCGCTCTGCTCGGGGCGTGCGGGTTCGGGCTGGTGCCAGGAGACGCGCCGCTGCCGGGCGGGGATGCCCGCCAGCAGTTCCGGGACCAGGTCGTCCACGGCCTCCAGATCGACCACGTCATAGTGGTCCGCCGCGCGGAGGAGCCGGGTGCGGCGTTCGACCGGGCCGGCAGCCGAGCGACCGCCGTGGCGCGGGGAGCGCAGGCTGTAGGTCAGTGGCCCGGTGAAGTGTCGGCGCAGCCGGTGCGGATCGGGGTCGCCGACCAGGTCGGCACGCACCTCCAGCGCGTCGGCCACCCCCGCGAGGCCGCGCAGGCGAGGCGTGGTGAGATCCTCAGGTTGGGCGATGACTGCGACTATGTGAGCCCGCCGCGTGACGGCGGCATCGCATCCGCTCGTCAGCCGCTCCATTGGACGTACTCCTCCAGAGGGGCCCGCGGCAGGACGAACCGAGTGACAGTCGGGGCGCACACGATGGGACGGTCGGAGTCGATGCCCAGCCGCAGGCGCAGGACATCCGCGTAGCCGGCGGTCGGCGGTCCGTGGAAGCGCAGGTTGTCGCGGAAGTGGGCCCGTGCGGCAGCGGTGTCCGCGGCGTCCCCCTTGGTCGGCGGCGCTCCCGACCTGGCGGCGCGGGTACGGCGTTCGACGATGTCGTCCAGCGACGGCAGCCGGTTGGCGTCATCAGGCGTGGGCCGATCACCGCGGTCGAACGCCTCGCCCAGAGCGTCCACCAACACCTGCGGGATGCTGCCGATCACCGCGATCACCTGCCACAACCGGGTGTTGCGGCTCGACGGTGCGCCGCGAGAAGGTCGGAGCGAAGGAGTTCCCCCAGGCGGACGCGGACGGACCGCTGGATGTGCCGGGCGCACCGGCCGTACACGTCCGAGGACTGCCCCTCCGGATTGGGGATGTCACAGCGCGGATCCAGACACAGGGTGCGGCCCTCGGCCTCGGGTGCCATGGCGATCACCCCGTGGCGATGGGCCCGGGTCATGCAGTAGATGACGGAGCTGTCCCGGCAGAGCTCAGGAGTGACCGGGCGTGCTCGGTGAAGCCCGGGATTCCTCCGGCCCGGCACTCGGTCCAGTCCGAGCTCAGCGAGCGCGGACCTGGCTTCGGGAGCCATCGGGGCCCCAGGCCGCTTCGTCGCAACACCCGCGCTGGAGAACCGGAAGGCGTACGCGACTCCCGCCTCCGCGGCCTGGGCCCACGCGATGACCTCGGCCATCGGCGAACGGGAGGTGTTCCCGCCGCAGACGAACAGCACGCGGCACACCGCCCCGGTGGCGCGTACCCGCCACCAGGTGACGGCCGACGGGTAGGACAGCGCCGCCGCCGCGCCGACGCCGAAGACGAGCGCGAGGAGCTGAGCTTCCCCCGGAGCTTGGAGCCCGGCCACCCACGCCAGCGAGAAGGAGGCGACCAGACCGGACATCAGGCTGGCGAACGCCCATGCCGGCACGCCCCAGGTGTACTCGCGCCGGTCGAGGTAGATCAGCGAAGCGAAGACGAACAGCACCTCGTATGCCACGCCTATGCCCGCCGCCGCCAACGCGACAGGGGTACCGAGGAATGTGGTGAAGCCCGCACGCAACTGCGCTTGCCCGGCTAGTGCCCCTGCCGCCAGCAGCAGGGCCAGCCAAACCGGTGCGGCGACATGCTCCTCCACGAAGAAGCGGCGGTCTGTTGCGAGAACCCCCGACTTGGCCACCCGGCTCATGATTTCGAACCGGCCCATGTAGCCGACGAGATAGATCAGGACGCTCAGCACGGCAGCCAGCGTGAGGTGGTAGCTGTTCACATCACCGAGTGCCACTGAAACCGCGATCAGGCTGAGGCACAACCCCACCCAGGAAGATGCCGTCACCCGCCGTTTGCGCGCCTTGTCGACCAACGGGGAAACAACCAGAACTCCCCCGCGCATCAACAACAGCATGAAGAGGATCGAGACGCCGGAAAAGGTGTAGTTCATCGTGGTAGTGCCGATAATGAGCGAAGCGAAAAAGCCGGCTGCCAACGTCTCCCGACCCGCCACTGGAATCCGACGCCCCCCGATCTCACCCCGCCGCATGTGCCGCGACCAACCCGACAGGGCTACGAACACAGGCATCACCACGAGCTGTCCGAGGACGGCTGCGGGCAGCAACTCAAAGCCGCTGACCGGCTTCCCCGACAGCGGAGTCACCCCGCTGGCCAGTGCCTTCACCAGCATGGCGTACGGAACATACGATATGAAGTAACCGAAGGTGAGCCATCCCATGCGCAGGCCCCATTTCTGATCGAAATGTTCGGGATATTCCTACAGGTGGAGTGGCGAAGTGCGGCAGATGACACTCAATCCTCGAGGGGTGCCCTGGGATCGACGTGTCCGTCCGTCGCTCGAAAACAAAACCCCGATACCGCTCTGGTTTTAGACCGAAACGCACGGTCGATCGCGCATCGGTCCTCGCTCGTGACCACCTATTGTGCCGGCGTCGCGAACTGTCAGGGCGCGTCTCAGGGTAAAAAAACACGTCAACCCAAGACTGCGCGGATCCCGTGGCCCGTGCAAGAAATTCGAGCCCAGTCATCAGCCAGGTGCGCTTGCTGAAAAATTTTACCGTTCGCGCGGACACGCGGCCAGCGCATGGAGCGCACGCTCCGCGTCCATCGTCCCTCTTCGATAGCCAGCCTGCCACTTGTCGGCCGGCGGGTGGGCCGCCGCGCCGGGTGGTGTCCGCTGCGTGGGGGGCGCGTCGGTGTCTGGTTCATCTGTCCGGTGCCGTGGTGCGGAGGTCGGGCCGCACTCGGCCGGTCTCGTCGTGGTGTGGCCGGGTGCGACGGTGTCGCCGGACCTCGGATGCCTGCCAGACCACGACAGTCAGCAGGGTGAGCGTCTCGGCGATGAGGCTGAGCAGGGCCTGCGGGGCGGGCTGCAGGCCGCGTTCGGTGAACCCGAACAATCCGATGGTGCGGGATGTGGCGAACCCGGCGAGCGCGCCAATGGCGACTGCGGCGGCGGCGATCCGGAGTAGCAGGGGTGCCGCCAACAGGAGAAGTGCGGCAACTGCGAAGGCGGCGGCGGCCTGCAGCAGGAACAACGGGCCGATGACGTGGATGTAGCGGTATCCGTCGATGTAGAGCTGGGCGTGGATGTATCCGCTTGCCGCGAGCGTGGCGGCGAGCACCAAGCGCAGTGCGAGGGCGGGCAGGCTCCGGGTGTTCATGTGAGTTTCTCGTCCTTGACCGCCAGTGCGTGGCTGCCCTGCCGGTAGTTGACGGTACGGATGCCGAGTGCGTCCTTGAGGCGTCCGGCGGGCAGCACCTGCGGAATGGGGCCGGGGCCGTGGCCGGGTTTGGGAAACGGGTAGCAGGTGGGGGCGGCCGAGTGGAAGGTGATGTTGCCCTCGGTCTTGGTGAACAGCTGGTGGACGTGCCCGTTGAGGCACGTGACTGAGGAGAAACGGCGCAGCATCGACAGCACCTTCACCGCATCGTCGGTGCCCCAGCCCCACTTCGGATACATCGCGAACAACGGGATGTGACTGAAGACGACGATTGGGGTGTCCGACGACAGGCCGGCGATGTCCTTGCGGACGAAGTCGATCTGATCGCTGCCCAGGTGGCCGAGTCGCTCAAGGTGCAGAGTGTTGACCAGCGCGATGAAGTGCACACCATGGGTGTCGAAGCTGTACCAGCCGTCGCCGAGGGTGTTTTTGGCGAAGGTTTGTCGGTATGCGCGTCCGTTGTCTCCGATCGAGTCGTGCTCACCCGGCACGGTGAAGATCCGGTCCGTGCGCAGCTGCGACAGCATCTGCTTGACCTGGTCGAATTGGGCGGGGGTGGAAAGGTGTGTCAGGTCGCCGCTGTGCATGACGAAGTCGGGGCGGAATCCGAGTGAGTTGACCTGGTTGAGCGCTGCGGTGAACGTTCCGGTGACATTCATGTTGGGCGGGCCATGGAAGCCGATGTGGCTGTCGGAGACCTGCACGAATCGCAGGTCTGCGCTGCCCGCCGGGGTGGGGTCCGTAGAACCGGGGATATGGCTGATCACCTCTCCCCCGGTGACTGTCAGGATGACGGCGCCACCGAACCAGGCGGAGTGCCGCATGAGCTGACGGCGGGACATGCCGTGCTCGCCGTCGCCGTTGGAGTCGTGTGTGGGTTCGGTCATGGGGTCACCTCCACCGTGGCGGTCATGAACGGGTGGATGGAGCAGTAGTAGGCGTAGGTGCCGGGTTTGGTGAAGGTGTAGCTGTAGGTGGCGTTGGTGGCCAGGCCTGCCGACTTCAGCGGCCCGCCCGATCCTTGTTTGCTGGTGACGGTGTGAGTGTCGGGGTCGGTGTTGGTCCAGGTCACCTTCGTGCCCGCCTTGACCGTCAGTTTCGCCGGGGAGAACGCAAAGTTCTTGATCGTCACCGCGTTGGCGGCCGCCGGAGCGGACGATTGGCCGGCGGTAGGTGAGGTCGAGGGAGTGCTTGGTGGTGGGGTGACCGTACCGCCCGTTCCGGAGACACCGGGCGTTCCAGGCAGAGTCTGGCCAGTGCCGGGACTCAGTGCGCCCGCTGGTTTGGGCTGTGACGATCCGCCGCACGCACTGAGCAGTCCCAGTGCTCCGGCAACGGCGACAGCGGCCAGGCACGTGCGCGACCGCCGGACCAGCACAGAGGAGTTCGCATTCATGGTCATCGTTCCTTCTACGCGTTCCCCGCCGCACGGGCGGGTGTGATCCAAGACCGATCCGGGATCGGTCTGTTTCAGGCAGATAGGCGACAGGATCACGCCCCGGGGGTATTGAAGGGGCGTAACCCGATGGTTACGTTAGGTGAGCAGGTGGTGGATTCCATTCAGCGAAACGAATCCACAGCGAAGTCTTCGTTGTTTCACTGTGGCGGCGGGTAGCAGTACGCCTGGAGCCAGGGGAGTTTCTGCGGTGTCCGTACGGGACCGCAGGCGAAGGCGGACAAACACTGCACTTCGACCCAGCCAAAGGCTTGCTGCACCGTCGGCCGACGCCCGTACCGGTGGCGTCATGCGCGCCGGAGCCGCGATCGCCTGTCGGTCCGAGCTCCGGGAGCTCGGTGCTCGCACGGCCGCCGATCGCCGCCGAACCGAGGGTGGGCGGATACAGGACCGCAACCAGAGCGAGTGAGGTGGACTTGCCGGCGCCGTTCGGGCCGGTCAGCGCGACCCGTTCGCAGGGCAGGACGGTCAGGTCCAGGCCGCCCGGCGCGGGCCGGGACCCGTAGGCCATCAAGACGCACCGGAAGTCGATCCGGCCGACCGCTCGAACGGGCAGCCCGGCCTCGCTCCGCGCCGGGCTGCGAGGCTCGTCGAGGATGCCCAGGATGCGCTCGCCGGAGCCCTTCGCGGCTGCGACGATGTCGCCGGGGGAACGCGGGCAACCGCCCGTATCGGCAACGCCGGTATCCGTCGGACCTGACCCATGCGGAGCTGGCTGAAGCGCCGCGACCGGCCGGAGCACGAGGGCAGGAAACAGGGGACTCAGCCTTGCTGGGGCATCGCCGGCCTGCCCATCCCTGTGGGCGGCGCCCGACGGGCCCGTGAAGCGGCCCGCGGCCGTACGTCACCCGGCAGTCAGCTGTTCCAGCGGCAAATCCGGGTCGGCGAGCCTGTCCCGGTCGATCTGCTCGCCGGAGCGGACCAGGTGCTGGATCGCGTCGTTGACGTCCCAGATGTTGACGTTCATGCCGGCCAGCACGCGACCGTCGGCCAGCCAGAAGGCGATGAACTCCCGGCTTGCGAGATCGCCGCGCACCACCACGTCCTCGTAACTACCGGGCTCGGCGTAGCCCGCGTACTCCATGCCCAGGTCGTACTGGTCGGTGAAGAAGTACGGGACGCGGTCGTAGAACGCGGGCTCGCCCAGCATCGACCGCGCGGCCGTCCCGGGCTGGTGAAGGGCGTTGGCCCAGTGCTCCACGCGGATGTGCTTGCCCAGCATCGGGTGAAGGGCGTTGGCCACATCGCCGGCCGCATAGATGTCCGGGTCGGAGGTCCGCAGGGAGGCGTCGACCACGACGCCGTTGTTGACCTGCAGACCGGATTCGGCGGCCAGTTGGGTGTTGGGAGTGGCGCCGATGCCGACCACGACCGCGTCCGCGTCAATGCGGGTGCCGTCGGCCAACCGAACGCCCGCGGCCTTCTCGCTCTCGCCGACGATCTCGGTGACCCGCGCACCGAGCCGCAGGTCCACGTCGTGCTCACGGTGGAGGTCGGCGAAGACGGGCGCGATCTGCGGGCCCAGGACGCGCAGCAGTGGCAGTTCGCCTGCTACCAGCACGGTGGCCTCGACGCCTGCTTCCCGTGCAGCGGCGGCCACCTCCAGGCCGATCCAGCCCCCGCCGACGAGGACGATGCGGGACGCGGAGCGGAAGGTGCGCTGGATGCGCTCGCAGTCGCCGACGCGGCGCAGGTAGAGCACGCTGTCGAGGTCCGCACCCGGTACGCCGGCCAGGCGGTGCGGGGAGGCGCCGGTGACCAGCAGCAGCTTGTCGTAGCCGATCGTCTTGCCACCGGAGACGGTGACCGCCTTCCGATCACGGTCTATGGCCGTGACGGTGGTGTTCAGCCGCAGATCGATGCCCTGATCGGCATACCACTGCGACGGGTGGACGAAGATCGTTTCGCGGTCTTGCTTGCCCATGAGGTAGCCCTTGGACAGCGGCGGACGCTCATACGGTGGGTCCGGATCGTCCCCGATGAGCAGGATCCGGCCGTCGAAGCCGTTCCCGCGTAGCGCTTCAGCGGCCTTGGCTCCGGCCAGACTCGCCCCGACGATCACGAACGTGGATTGCGCCATCACACCTTCTCCTTGCTGCGGTCTGTGCCGTGGGGCCGGCCGCTGTCGGATTCGTGCGGGCTGACCGCGAGTTTCTCAATCAACTCATTCCAGCCGGCGTCGAACTTCTCCACGCCTGCGCTTCGCCATGAGGTGTCGCGGATACCGCCAACCGGAAGCGCGCGGTGCTCGGCGGCAGCGTTCGGTTTCGCCTCCGGCATGGTGCCGACCACGCCCGGGACGACCAGGTCCACGACGTACCGCGTGGCGCCGTATGCCGGGTCCTTCACCCGTGGACGCCCACAACAGCCGCTGTGGCCCGGCGCCGGCCCGCTCCAGCCGCTTCTTCCACCGCTCGGTGGCGAGCATGCGTTCGTAGTGCTCGTACGCGATGCGGGCGTCGGCAATGGCTATGGCCGTGCGCCCGTGCAGCGCGGCGGGCCGGACGCCGCCCGACCGGTCAAGCCGCCGGTCGATCCCGGTATCCACCCGCGAGGCGAAGAACGACGCCACCGAAGCGATCCTGGACAGGTCGCGCCCGGCGTCCTGCGCGCGTTGCATCCCCGTCAGGAACGCCTCCGCCACCGCGCCGTAGCGGTCCAGGGAGAACAGCAGGGTGACGTTGATGCCGAGGCCTTCGGCCAGACATCCGCTGATCGCTTCCAGGCCCTGCTTCACCGCGGGGAACTTGACGAACAGCTTGGGCCGGTCCACCAGCCACCACAGCGCCCGGGCCTCGGCGATGGTGCGCGCGGTGTCATGTGCCAGCTGCGGGTCCACCCCGATCGAGACCCGCCCGTTCACGCCCCCGTTGGCCTCGTACAGCGGTCGCAGCACATCACAGGCCCAGCGGACATCGAACGTGGTCAGCGCGCGCAGCAACTCCTCCACCCCGACCTGGCGCAACGAAAGGCCGGCGATCTGGACGCCATAGCAGTCGCTGGTTTCGATGCCCCTTGCGACGATCGTCGGGTGGGTGGTGACGCCGACGACGTTCCGGTACGAGACGAGCCTGCCCAGGCTGCCGTCCACCAGTCGCTGTCGGCTCAGGGCGTCCAACCGGATCGACACCCCGGACGCGGAGAGCCGGGCGAGAGTGTCGGACACCATGTGCCTCCTTACCCGGGCACGGTCGAGACGCGAAAGGCTCCTTGGGTCAAGGCTCACCCATCCGGCGGGGCGGCGCACGTCGAACCTGCCGGCCTCCTACGGCGCATTTGCACCGGGTAGCCGAACAGACACCCATCGGACGTGGACCCACCAGGGGAGAGCCGCGAAAGTCGGTCGGTCGTGGACGGCGGAGCTGGGCGACGATGCGCGCTGAGCGCGTGATTCGATGTGGTCGGCGGCGGTGTTGCTGCCTGCCTTGCCCAGCGGCAGCAGGCCCGCTACCGGCTCCCCGGTCCCCTCGCGGCCGTGGTCGACGAACGCGAAGAGCGGGTGATGGCCGAACGTCTTCTTCCAGGTCGCGGCGGCGTCCTCCTTCTCGGAGTGCGCCGGGGCCAGCAGTCGGTACGTACCCGAAGAACGGGCCCCGGCAGCAAGGGGGACGGACGCCGGGCCCCCGGCCCGCAGGCCACTCGACCCCGGGCCGGAGCACGCATCCGCGGCCTCCGGCAGAACGGGGCTCAGGGGTGTTTTGCCGGGGTTTGCGCCGTCGCCAGGAGAAGGGGGACATCGTCGCAGGGCCGCAGTTGCAGCCCGTAGTGTTCGGCGCCGCCTGCCGGTCCTGCCAGTACCGCCGCGAAGTCCGGGGCCTTGGTGAGTGATCCGACCAGGTGGCGGGGGACTTCGGCACGCGTCGCCCGTCCCAGCTCTCCGGAGGCCAGCGCCAGCGCGTGGCACTGGCCCGCGCCCTGGTCGGCCGTCCGAAGGTGCTGCTGCTCGACGAGCCGCTGGGCGCCCTCGATCTCAAGCTGCGCGAGCAGATGCAGGTGGAACTCAAGGCGATCCAGCGCGAGGTCGGCATCACCTTCGTCTTCGTCACGCACGACCAGGAGGAAGCGCTGACGATGAGCGACCGGATCGCGGTCTTCAACCAGGGCCGCGTCGAACAGATCGGCACCCCGGCCCAGATATACGAATGTCCCGCCACCCCGTTCGTCGCGGGCTTCGTCGGTACGTCGAACCTGCTGACCGACGACGCCGCGGAGCAGGTCGTGGGCGACCGGGGAACGTACAGCATCCGGCCGGAGAAGATCCGCGTGCTGGGGGAGTCCGCCATCGCCGACGAGCCGCAGCACTCCACTGCCACCGGCACCGTCGCGGAGGTCGTCTACCTGGGGGACGCCACCCGTTTCCTGGTGGACCTCGACGCAGGCGGCCGGCTCACCGCGCTCCAGCAGAACCTGGAGACCTCCTCCGAGGACGTCGCCGCCTTCCGTGGCTCCCGGGTCACGCTCCAGTGGCACCAAAGGCACAACTTCCAGGTCCCTGAGGCCCGGTGAGCGCACACACCCGCACGATCCGTCCCCGCACCTTCCCTCTCCCGTGGAGATCCCTGTGCGTCTGAACCGAACGTCCCGAGCAGCGGCCGCGCTCGGCGCCCTGCTCCTCGCCACCGCCTGCGGTTCCTCGAACACCGCTGCTACGTCGCCCGGCGGCAGCGACTTCACCCCGCCCAAGCTCGCCGCGCAGAAGGCCCTCGGCAAGGCGGAGGGCCAGGTGAACCTGAACGCGTGGGCCGGATACGCCGAGGACGGCTCCAACGACCCGAAGGCCGACTGGGTCACCGACTTCGAGAGGCGGACCGGCTGTCAGGTCAACACCAAGACCGCGGGCACCTCCGACGAGATGGTGAGCCTGATGAAGACCGGTCAGTACGACGCGGTCTCCGCCTCCGGTGACGCGGCGCTGCGGCTGATCGCCTCCGGTGATGCCGCACCCGTCAACACCGAGTTGGTGCCCAACTACAAGGACGTCTTCTCCGGGCTGAGGGCCAGCAGTGAAACTCGGTCAAGGGCGTCTCCTACGGCATCCCGCACGGCCGCGGCGCCAATTTGCTGATGTACAACACGAAGAAGGTCTCCCCTGCGCCCGACTCCTGGTCCGTGGTCTTCGACAAGTCCTCGGCGTACAAGGGGAAGGTCACGGCGTACGACTCGCCGATCTACCTCGCGGACGCCGCCCTGTATCTGATGAAGACCGAGCCGTCCCTCGGCATCAAGGACCCGTACGCCCTGGACCAGAAGCAGTTCGACGCCGCCGTCGACCTGCTCAAGGAGCAGAACGCCAACGTCGGTGAGTACTGGAGCGACTACCTGAAGGAGGTCTCCGCCTTCAAGAGCGGCGACTCGGTGATCGGTACCAGCTGGCAGGTGATCCTGAACACCGCCCAGGCCGAGAAGGTCCCGGTCGAGGCCGTTCTCCCCAAGGAGGGTGCCACCGGATGGTCCGACACATGGATGATCTCCGCCAAGGCCAAGCACCCCAACTGCGCCTACGACTGGATGAATTGGATCATCTCGCCGAAGGTGAACGCCCAGGTCGCCGAGTACTTCGGTGAGGCACCGTCCAACGCGAAGGCCTGTCGCGGCCGTCCTCGTCCTGCTGTCCGTCATACCGATCTACCTCGTCCAGCGGCTGTCGTCGGACACCGCCTCCGGCAGCCGCATCTGACCGGTGGGGTCAGGGGATCGCAGGTTCCCGCATGCTGTCGTTGACGACGGTCGGCGACACCGACTCCACCGACTTCGACGCCCTGCGTCGGCACGGGCAGCTGTTCCCTCCGCTCGCCGGTCGCGGCCCCGGAGTCCTCGACGAGCCTGAATGGGCATGTGAACGCGACTACTCGGTGAAGCCCTCAACAGCCGACGAGGGCTCGCGGGCTGACCACTGGACGGCCGAGCAGTCAAGGGTGCGGCTGCGGTGGCAGTGAGCCGACGCCGGGCGGCGGTTGCGGCCAGACCAACAGGACCGGGCAAGGAGCGTGGTCGACGACGAAGCGCGTCGCAGGGCCCAGGCTGCGGGGCCCCGGACGGTGCCGGTCGCCGTCGCGGGCGCAGATGAGCAGGCCGGCGCCCTCGGCGGCGCGGACGACCTCCTCTTCGGCGCGGCCGTGGGCCTGCAGGCGCACAGCGGGTCGACCCAGGCGGTCGGCGGCCGCATCGCCCTCGGCGACAACGCCCCTGCCCGCCTCATCGGGCCGCTCGCCGACGTGCGCCCCCACTCGGAGGACCGCCGCGACCTCGCCGACCGCGTGGACCGCCTCGTCCAGCAGATCGAGAATCTGCGCAGGCACAGCGACAGCCGGCGCCGCGGTGTGAGCACGGCTCCGGTGCGGATGCCACGCGGCTGACGAGTACCGGTGCCTCCCGTCCACTGAAACGGATGCCGGAAAACCGCCGTCGCGGCCCTGCCGGGATGAGTATCGGGGCCCGTGGTCCTAGTGTGCGAACCATGGCAGAGAGTGCAGCTCACTGGGGCGCTGCGGGGTGGGATGCTCACTCTGCCCCCGGCCCCGGCACCCCCGACCCGCGCCGGTGGCAGGCGCTCGCGGTGTGTCTGATCGCGGGGTTCATGACCCTGCTGGACGTATCCATCGTCAATGTCGCCCTGCCGTCGATCCGGAATGGGCTCCACACCCCGGAGTCCGACCTGCAATGGGTCCTCTCCGGCTACTCGCTCGCCTTCGGCCTGTTCCTGATCCCCGCGGGACGGCTCGGTGACGCGCGGGGACGCCGTGTGGTGTTCATGGCCGGGCTCGCCCTGTTCACCCTGGCATCAGCGGCCTGCGGAGCCGCTCAGTCCAGCCTCTGGCTGGTGGTCGCCCGTCTGGTACAGGGCCTCGCCGGCGGCCTGATCTCGCCACAGATCTCCGCGTTGATCCAGCAGATGTTCTCCGGCCAGGAGCGCGGCCGGGCCTTCGGCATGTTCGGCACCGTAGTCGCCATCTCCACCGCGGTCGGCCCGCTCGCCGGTGGCCTGCTGATCCAGGCGGCCGGGGCCGAGGAAGGCTGGCGCTGGGTGTTCTACGTCAATCTGCCGCTCGGCGCCGTCTGCCTTCTGCTTGCCCGGCGCCTGCTCCCGGACACCCCCTCGGCCGGCCGGGTGCGCCTGCGTGACCTCGACCCCCTCGGCGTGCTGCTGCTCGGCACGGGTGTACTGGCTCTGCTGCTGCCCTTCGTACAGTCGCAGCAGTGGCCCGGCAACCGCAAATGGCTGCTGATCGTGGTGGCCGTGGCGCTGCTCGTCGTCTTTGTCGGCTGGGAATCCCGATGCGGCAGACGTGGCACGCAACCGGTCGTCGACCTGTCGCTCTTCCGGGTCCGCTCCTACTGGCTGGGCTGTCTGCTGAGCCTGATGTACTTCGCCGGATTCACCTCGATCTTCTTCATCACCACGCTCTACCTGCAGAGCGGACTGCACTACTCCGCCCTGCAGGCGGGACTCGCCATCACACCCTTCGCACTGGGCGCGGCCGTCGCGGCGAGCCCCGGCGGCCGAATGGTCGGCCGATTCGGGCGCCCCCTCGTCGTGACCGGTCTGACCACGGTGGCCGTGGGGCTGGCGGCCACCGCGCTCGCAGTGCATCTGGTGCCCGGGCGAGGCGCGGGGTGGGCGATGGTGGCCCCACTGCTCCTGGCCGGTCTGGGCAGCGGCCTGGTCATCGCCCCGAACCAGACACTGACCCTCTCCCGGGTGCCGGTGGCCAGGGCGGGAAGCGCCGGCGGAACCCTCCAGACCGGCCAGCGCGTCGGGTCGGCGATCGGGATCGCCGCGGTCGGCTCGATGTTCTTCGCCCGACTGGGCGGCGACGGATGGGCCATCGCGTACGACCACGGGCTCGTCGTCGCGGTCGCCTTCGTCCTGGCCGCTCTGCTCATCGGGCTGGCAGATGTGCGCGGGGAGCGCCGCAGCAGGAGTCGTACGCACCGGTCCGTCCGCAGTCCGTCCATGGGGAGAACGCCATGAAGGAGAGCGAGATGAGCGCGACCACCAGCGCGGGGACCGACAGCAACGCGGCGTACGGGCACAAGGCCTTCAAACGGTCCAGGAGCCATTTCGCCGACCGCATCACCGCCGACGGCCGGGACGGCTGGCCCGTCGAGGCCGGCCGCTACCGGCTGGTCGTCAGCCGGGCCTGCCCGTGGGCGAGCCGTTCCCTGGTCTCCCGGCGGCTCCTCGGGCTGGAGAGCGCCCTCTCGCTGGCCGTCGCCGACCCGATCCAGGACGACCGCAGCTGGCGCTTCACCCTGGACGAGGGCGGCAGCGACCCGGTGCTCGGCATCCGGTACCTGAGTGAGGCGTACAACGCGCGGGAGCGGGACTACCCCGGCGGGGTCAGCGTGCCCGCGATCGTCGACGTACCGAGCGGCAGGCTCGTCACCAACGACTTCCAGCAGATCACGCTGGACTTCGCGACCGAGTGGACCGCGCTGCACCGGCAGGGCGCCCCCGACCTGTATCCCGAGGCCCTGCGTGACGAGATCGACGCGGTCATGCAGGGCATCTACCGCGATGTCAACAACGGCGTGTACCGCGCGGGCTTCGCGGCGCAGCAGTCCGAATACGAGGCCGCCTACCAGGATGTGTTCGGCCGCCTGGACCTGGTGTCCGAGCGTCTCGCGGACCGGCGCTATCTCGTCGGCGAATCCCTCACCGAAGCCGACATCAGGCTGTTCACCACGCTGGTGCGCTTCGACGCCGTCTACCACGGACACTTCAAGTGCAACCGTTCGAAGCTGGCCGAGGACCGCGTCCTGTGGGCGTACGCCAGAGACCTGTACCAGACCCCCGGTTTCGGCGACACGGTCGATTTCCACCACATCAAGCAGCACTACTACCGGGTCCACACAGGCATCAACCCCACCGGCATCGTGCCCGTCGGTCCCGATCTGTCGGGCTGGCTGACCCCGCACCACCGGGAAGAGCTGGGCGGACGCCCGTTCGGCGACGGCACCCCGCCCGGTCCGGTGCCGTCCGGGGAGGAAGTCCCGCCGTCGGGGCGTCCCTGAACCCGGCACCCGTGATGGCTCCCGCCGAAGCAGGGGGCGGGGCCCTGTCGAGTCGGCAGCGATCACGAGATATCTTGATGTCAAGCAATGTTGCAGACGTGGAGCGGAGCACAGGGTGACTGACTCGACCATCATCTATACACACACCGACGAGGCCCCGGCCCTGGCGACGTATTCGTTCTTGCCCGTGGTCCAGGCCTACGCCTCGACGGCCGGGGTCAATGTCGAGAGCCGTGACATCTCGCTGGCCGGGCGCATCATCGCCAGCTTCCCCGAGCGCCTGGAGGAGGCCCAGCGCATCGACGACGCGCTCGCCGAGCTCGGCGCGCTGGCCAGGACGCCCGAGGCCAACATCATCAAGCTGCCGAACATCTCGGCTTCGATCCCGCAGCTGAAGGCCGCCATTGCCGAGCTGCAGGCACAGGGCTACGCACTTCCGGACTACCCGGACGACCCGCAGACCGATGAGGACAAGGACGTCCGCGCGCGCTACGACAAGGTCAAGGGCAGCGCGGTGAACCCCGTGCTGCGCGAGGGCAACTCCGACCGCCGTGCCCCCGCCTCGGTCAAGAACTACGCCAAGGCGCACCCGCACCGGATGGGCGCATGGTCGGCCGACTCGAAGACGAACGTCGCCACCATGGGCGTCGACGACTTCCGCTCCACCGAGAAGTCCACGGTCATCGCCGAGGCCGGTTCGCTGCGCATCGAGCTCGCGGGCGACGACGGCAGCACCACCGTTCTGCGTGAGTCGGTGCCGGTGCTCGCCGGCGAGGTCGTCGATGTGGCGGTCATGCGAGTCGCGGCCCTGCGCGAGTTCTTCACCGCGCAGGTCGCCCGCGCCAAGGCCGAGGGCGTGCTGTTCTCCGTCCACCTCAAGGCCACCATGATGAAGGTCTCCGACCCCATCATCTTCGGCCACGTGGTCCGTGCCTTCTTCCCGAACACCTTTGCCAAGTACGGCCAGGTGCTCGCCGCGGCCGGTCTCTCCCCGAACGACGGCCTCGACGGCATCCTCAAGGGCCTGGACTCGGTGCCGCACGTGGGCGCGGAGGTCAAGGCATCCTTCGAGGCCGAGCTCGCCGAAGGCCCCGCGCTGGCCATGGTCGACTCCGACAAGGGCATCACCAACCTGCACGTACCGAGCGATGTCATCGTCGACGCCTCCATGCCGGCCATGATCCGCACCTCCGGTCACATGTGGGGCCCGGACGGCAAGGAGGCCGACACCCTCGCGGTGCTCCCCGACAGCAGCTACGCGGGTGTCTACCAGGTCGTCATCGACGACTGCCGCGCCCACGGCGCCTTCGACCCGTCGACGATGGGCTCGGTGCCGAACGTCGGCCTGATGGCGCAGAAGGCCGAGGAGTACGGCAGCCACGACAAGACCTTCGAGATCCCCACCACCGGTACGGTGCGGGTTGTCGACGGCAGCGGCAATGTCGTGCTGGAGCAGGTCGTGGGCGCGGGCGACATCTTCCGCATGTGCCAGGCCAAGGACCTGCCGATCCAGGACTGGGTAAAGCTCGCCGTCACCCGCGCCCGCGCCACCGGCGTCCCGGCCGTGTTCTGGCTCGACGAGGACCGCGCCCACGACGCGCAGCTGATCGCCAAGGTCAAGACGTACCTCGCCGACCACGACACCGACGGCCTGCAGATCGAGATCATGTCGCCGGTGAAGGCGACCGCGTTCTCGCTGGAGCGCATCCGCCGCGGCGAGGACACCATCTCGGTCACGGGCAATGTGCTGCGTGACTATCTGACCGACCTGTTCCCGATCCTTGAGCTGGGCACGAGCGCGAAGATGCTCTCCGTCGTCCCGCTCATGAACGGCGGCGGACTGTTCGAGACCGGTGCCGGCGGCTCCGCGCCCAAGCACGTCCAGCAGCTCGTCAAGGAGAACTATCTCCGCTGGGACAGCCTGGGTGAGTTCTTCGCGCTCGCGGCCAGCTTCGAGCACCTGGCGACGACCACGGGCAACTCGCGTGCCCAGGTCCTCGCGGACACCCTCGACCGCGCGACCGGCACCTTCCTCAACGAGGACAAGTCGCCGAGCCGCAAGCTGGGTGGCATCGACAACCGCGGCAGCCACTTCTACCTGGCCCTCTACTGGGCCCAGGAGCTGGCGCAGCAGACCGACGACGCGCAGCTCGCGCAGGCGTTCGCCGGGCTCGCGAAGACGCTGGGAGAGCAGGAGCAGATCATCGTCGACGAGCTGATCGCGGTGCAGGGCTCGCCGGCCGACATCGGCGGCTACTACCAGCCCGACCCGGCCAAGGCCTCGGCCGTCATGCGCCCGTCGGCGACGTTCACGCAGGCCATCGCCGCCATCGGCTGACGCGACAGTCGCGGAAGGGGGCGCATCCCGGCGCCCCCTCACCCCTCCCGCCCCGGCCGGCACCATGCCCGGCCGGGGCGGTTCCGTGTCCCGAGCCGGCACCGAAGCCGCTCGGTCGGCGCCGACCGTTCTCCGCGCAATCGCGTACAAGGAGCCGCTGTGCCGGTAGGTTCGAATGACCCGGATCAACTGCTGTCTGGAGGGGGAGAGACCGTGCTGACAGGCAGGAACGCTGTGGTCACCGGAGGGTCGCGGGGCATCGGCCGCGCGATCGTCGAGCGCCTGTGCCGAGACGGGGCCCATGTGGTCTTCAACTACGCCACCAGCGACGACGCGGCCGAAGAGGTCGTCCGCACGGTGCAGGACAACGGCGGCAAGGCCTGGGCCATCCGGCTCGATCTCGCGGTCCCGGACGCGCCGGAGCAGCTGATGGAAGCCGCCGAGGCACAGCTGGGCGGCCTGGACATCCTGGTGAACAACGCCGCACTGTGCCTCACCCCGTCCCTCATCGCGGACACCGACCCGGCCGTGTTCGACAAGGTGATGACGGTCAATACCAGAGCGGTCTTCATGACGATCCGCCATGCGGCCCGGCGGATGCGCGACGGCGGTCGCATCGTGAACATCTCCACGGCGAACACCGTGCGGCCGGGCCCAGGCATCTCTGCGTACGCCGCCAGCAAGGGTGCGGTCGAGCAACTCACCACCATTGCCGCCCACGAGCTCGGAGCGCGTGGGATCACGGTCAACACCGTCTCGCCCGGCGCGACCGACACCGATCTGCTGCGCGCAACCAACCAGCCGCAGGCGCTCGAGGCAGTCGCCGGCATGACCCCTCTCGGCCGATTGGGCGAACCCTCCGATGTGGCCGATGTGGTTGCCTTCCTGGCCGGCCGCGACGGTCGGTGGATCACGGGCCAGAACGTGCGCGCGACGGGCGGGCTGGCCTGAGCGACAGCCGGGTCGCCCGGGACCGGTCACCGATCCGGGCGTTCACCGGATTCGGCGGTAACAGCGGTGGGTCGTGCGGGAGTTCGGGCTGCCCCGAGACGTCCGTCACCGATGCGGAAGTCCGCACCGGCATCGGCCGTGTGCGAGCGGGCCGAGGCCCGGACCCCAGGACGCCCTGACGAGTGAAAGTCACGCGACGGCGGCCGCAGGGCCGCACATAGTGGCCCCGCGGCTGATTTGCTGCACCTGGAATCTGGCGTGACGCGCGTGGGATCGGCCTGTCGGCCGGCCGGTGGAGGCGGCGCCCCTGCAGGGTGCTCAGTCCACTCGCGAATGACAATCGAAGGAGCGTCCCAGTGACGACGACGGGCACAACAGGGGCAGCCGAGGAAGAGGAGGCGTACGCGAACGAGCTTCCGGTCCGGGCCAAGGAACCGGGAAACGTCGTCATCAAGTGGCTGACCACCACCGACCACAAGACGATCGGCACGCTGTACCTGGTCACCTCGTTCGCCTTCTTCATCGTCGGCGGTGTGCTGGCCCTGGTCATGCGCGCCGAGCTGGCCCGTCCCGGAATCCAGATCGTCTCGCCCGAGCAGTTCAACCAGGCGTTCACGATCCACGGCACGATCATGCTGCTGATGTTCGCGACGCCGCTGTTCGCCGGATTCACGAACTGGATCATGCCGCTGCAGATCGGCGCGCCCGACGTGGCGTTCCCGCGGCTGAACATGTTTGCTTACTGGCTGTACCTCTTCGGCTCGATCATCGTGGTGGCCGGCTTCCTCACCCCGAGCGGCGCGGCCGACTTCGGCTGGTTCGCCTATTCCCCGCTGACCGACGCGGTCCGCTCGCCGGGCATCGGCAGCGACATGTGGATCATGGGTCTGGCCTTCTCCGGCTTCGGCACGATCCTCGGTTCGGTCAACTTCATCACCACGATCATCTGTCTGCGCGCCCCCGGCATGACGATGTTCCGCATGCCGATCTTCGTCTGGAACGTCCTGCTGACCGCTGTGCTGGTCCTGCTGGCCTTCCCGGTCCTCGCGGCGGCCCTGCTGGTGCTGGAGGCGGACCGCAAGTTCGGTGCACACGTTTTCGACCCGGCCAATGGTGGCGCCCTGCTCTGGCAGCACCTCTTCTGGTTCTTCGGGCATCCGGAGGTGTACATCATCGCTCTGCCGTTCTTCGGGATCGTCACCGAGATCATTCCGGTCTTCAGCCGCAAGCCGATCTTCGGCTACATCGGTCTGATCAGCGCGACGATCGCGATCGCGGGGCTCTCGGCCACCGTGTGGGCGCACCACATGTACGTCACCGGGGGTGTGCTGTTGCCGTTCTTCTCGTTCATGACATTCCTCATCGCGGTGCCGACCGGTGTGAAGTTCTTCAACTGGATCGGCACGATGTGGAAGGGATCGCTGTCCTTCGAGACGCCGATGCTCTGGTCGATCGGCTTCCTGGTCACCTTCCTCTTCGGTGGTCTGACCGGCGTGATCCTGGCGTCGCCTCCCTTGGACTTCCACGTCTCGGACTCGTACTTCGTCGTCGCGCACTTCCACTACGTCGTCTTCGGCACCGTGGTCTTCGCGATGTTCGCCGGATTCCACTTCTGGTGGCCGAAGTTCACCGGCAAGATGCTGGACGAGCGGCTCGGCACGATCACGTTCTGGACGCTGTTCGTGGGTTTCCACGGCACGTTCCTGGTTCAGCACTGGCTGGGCGCCGAAGGCATGCCGCGTCGTTACGCCGACTACCTCGCCGTCGACGGTTTCACCGCGCTGAACACGATCTCGACGATCTCCTCGTTCCTGCTCGGCCTGTCGATGCTGCCGTTCCTCTACAACGTGTGGAAGACCGCCAAGTACGGAAAGAACGTCGGGGTCGACGACCCGTGGGGCTACGGCCGTTCGCTGGAGTGGGCGACCTCCTGCCCGCCGCCGCGGCACAACTTCCTCACGCTGCCGCGGATCCGTTCCGAATCCCCGGCGTTCGATCTGCATCACCCCTCGGTGCGCGCCCTCGACGAAGGCCTCAACCGTCCAGACACCGGGACGACGTGGGCCCCGGGGGACAGGCAGGCGTGAGCACGGCGGCCCCGGGAGAGGAGGAGCGAGTGGACCCCGACAAGGACAGTGCCCGCGGTCTGGCACAACTGGAGGGCTATCTGCTGTGGAACGCCGAGGTCGAGGAGGCGCGACGACAGGCCGGCCGCTTCACCGACGAGCTGCCCTGGCTCACCACGGCACAGCGCGAGGACGTGGAGCGGGTCTACACCGCGGACCGCCTCGCCGCGTCGCGGGTCATGCTCTGCCGTGTCTCCGCCCGCGCCACCGGGCTGCGCGGCGAATACGAGGCGCGCTACCGCAGGCTCAAGGCACGTTGTGTGGCCGCCGGTGTCGTGCTCGTGGGCGCGGTCGGCGGTACCTGCACGGCAGTCACCCTTCTGGCCCGCTGACCCGGCGGTGTCGTCCGTCCGCCTCCCCCAGCAGGCGAAGTCGGTTGCGGCTCGTAAAGATGTGAGATGACGGGCGCGTGCGACGGGCAGGCGCACGGACGACTGTGCAGGCCCGAGAAGGGACGATCACTGTGGCACGACCCAGGATTCTCGTTGTCGGCGCCGGATTTGCCGGGGTGGAGTGCGTACGCCGTCTGGAGCGTGGGCTGATGCCGGGCGAGGCGGAGATCGCGCTCGTCGCCCCGTTCTCGTACCAGCTCTATCTGCCCCTGCTGCCGCAGGTGGCCGCAGGTGTGCTCACCCCGCAGTCGGTCGCGGTGTCGCTGCGCCGCAGTCGCAAGCACCGCACCCGGATCGTCCCGGGAGGGGCCATCGGTGTGGACCCCAAGGCGAAGATCTGCGTCATTCGAAAGATCACCGACGAGGTCGTCTACGAGCCCTACGACTACATCGTGCTCAGCCCCGGGAGCGTCACCCGTACCTTCGACATCCCCGGCCTGCTTGACAACGCCCGGGGTATGAAGACGCTGGCCGAGGCGGCGTACGTACGTGACCACGTGATCGCTCAGCTCGATCTCGCGGACGCCAGCCACGACGAGAACGAGCGGGCTTCACGCCTGCAGTTCGTGGTGGTCGGTGGCGGATACGCGGGCACCGAGACGGCTGCCTGCCTGCAGCGTGTCACCACCAACGCGGTCAGGCACTACCCACGGCTCGACCCGAGACTGATCAAGTGGCATCTCATCGACATCGCCCCGAAGTTGATGCCCGAGCTGGGGGACAAGCTCGGCCGGAGCGCCCTGGAGGTGCTGCGCGCACGTGGCATCGAGGTGTCGCTCGGCGTCTCGGTCGCCGAGGCCGGGCCGGAGAGGGTGACCTTCACCGACGGCCGGGTGGTGCCCTGCCGCACCCTGATCTGGACGGCGGGGGTCACCGCGAGTCCGCTGGTCGCCACCTTCGACGCGGAGACCGTACGCGGCCGGCTGGCGGTGACGCCCGAGATGAGACTGCCGGGCTTCGACGGCGTCTTCGCGCTCGGCGACGCGGCGGCCGTACCGGACCTGAGCAAGGGCGACGGGGCGGTCTGCCCGCCCACCGCGCAGCACGCCATGCGCCAGGGCCGCAGGCTCGCCGACAACCTCATCGCCACGCTGCGGCACCAGCCGTTGAAGCCGTACGTCCACAAGGATCTCGGCCTTGTCGTGGATCTCGGCGGCAAGGACGCGGTCTCCAAGCCGGTCGGCATCGAAATGCACGGAATCATCGCGCAGGCCGTCGCCCGTGGCTACCACTGGTCGGCGCTGCGGACCAATGTGGCCAAGGCAAGGGTCATGACCAACTGGATGCTCAACGCCATCGCGGGCGACGACTTCGTACGCACCGGCTTCCAGTCCCGGAACCCGGCCAAGCTGCGCGACTTCGAGTACACGGACTCCTACCTCACACCGGCGCAGGTCCGGGAGCACACCGCCTCGCTGCATACCGGCGCCTGACCTCGTACAGCTCGGAAGGAAAGATCCGCGTACAGCTCGGAAAAGAATCCGCCTCGGCGCCGGTCAAGACAATCATCCACCCGTCCGAGGTGTGGGGCAGGGCCGCTGTTCCGGCGGCCCTGCCCCACGCGCGCGGGCCGGTCGAATCAGCTGTTGCTCTCGTGCCCGGCCGTCAGCCCGGGGTCCCGTTCCACCACCGGGTCCAGGATGTCGTCGATGCCCTTCAGCAGCTCCGCGTCGAGTGCCACACCAGCCGCCCCGACGTTCTCCGTCACCTGCTCGGGCCGGGAGGCGCCGATGATCGCGGCGGAGACATTGGAGTTCTGCAGCACCCAGGCGACCGCGAGCTGGGCAAGACTCAGGCCGGCCTGGTCGGCGAGCGGCCGCAGCCGCTGGACACGCTCCAGCACGTCGTCACGGAGCCAGCCGGCGACCATGCTCGCGCCTCCCTTGTCGTCCGTCGCCCGAGAGCCGGCCGGGAGCGGCGCACCGGGCTTGTACTTGCCCGTGAGGGCGCCCTGCGCGATCGGTGACCAGACGATCTGACCGATACCCAACTCCTCGGACGCGGGCACCACTTCGCCTTCGATGACCCGCCACAGCGCCGAGTACTGCGGCTGGTTGGAGATCAGCGGCACCTGTAGTTCGCGGGCCAGCCCATGTGCGGTGCGGAGCTGGTCGGCCGTCCATTCCGAAACGCCGATGTAGAGAGCCTTCCCGGAGCGGACGACGTCGGCGAACGCCTCCATGGTCTCTTCCAGCGGGGTCGAGTGGTCGTAGCGGTGCGCCTGGTACAGGTCCACGTAATCCGTCTGCAGGCGGCGCAGCGAGTTGTCGATGGACTCCATGATGTGCTTGCGGCCGAGCCCCCGGTCGTTGTGCCCGGGACCTGTCGGGAAGTAGACCTTGGTGAACACCTCGAGTCCCTCGCGGCGTTCGTTCTTGAGCGCCCGGCCCAGGACGGCTTCGGCCCGCGTTTCCGCATAGACGTCCGCCGTGTCGAAGGTGGTGATCCCGGCGTCGAGGGCGGCGCGGATACAGGCGACTGCTGAGTCCTCCTCCACCTGGGAGCCGTGGGTGAGCCAATTTCCGTAGGCGATCTCACTGATGGTCAGACCGCTGCGGCCGAGTCGGCGGAATTCCATGTTCCTGCTCTCCCTGTGCTCGTGAGGGACGGATCATGCAAGGGCGGTCCATGCTATTGCGCCGTCCGGTGCAACTCGGGCAGGCTCAGGCATCCGGGAGGGTGCGGTGGACCGTACGGAGGAATGCCGCGTTGCCCGGAGTGTGCCGGATCCGGTCCAGCAGCGTTTCGAGCGCCGTCTGCGGGTCCCGGGAGTGCAGCGCGCGCCGCAGTCCGCGTACCACCCGCAACTCGGCTTCCGGAACGAGGAGTTCATCGCGTCGGGTGCCGGAGGCCTGGATGTTCACGGCCGGGTAGGTGCGCCTGTCCGCCAGCGTGCGGTCGAGCCGGAGTTCCATGTTGCCGGTGCTCTTCAGCTCTTCGAAGAAGTAGTCGTCGGCACGGGAGCCGGTCTCCACCAGCGCGGTGGCCAGGATAGTGAGGGAGCCGCCCTCCTCGGTGAGTCGTGCGGCACCGAAGAGCCGCTTGGGGCCGAGCAGGGCGGCCGCATCGACGCCGCCGCTGAGGGTGCGTCCGCCTGCGGCTGACGCGTTGTTGTGGGCGCGGCACAGCCGGGTGAGGGAGTCCAGCAGGATGACGACGTCCTGGCCCTGCTCGACCAGACGCTTGGCGCGTTCGACCGCGAGTTCGGCGAGCGCGATGTGCTCCTTCGCGGGCCGGTCGAATGTCGAGGCGAGTACCTCGCCCCGTACGGACCGGTGCATGTCCGTGACCTCTTCCGGGCGTTCGTCGAGCAGCACCACCATCAGATGGCACTCGGGGTGGTTGGCGGCGACCGCTGCCGCGACCTGTTGCAGCAGCACCGTTTTGCCCGTCCTGGGCGGCGCGACGATGAGTCCGCGCTGCCCCTTGCCGATCGGGGAGATCAGGTCGACGAGGCGCGTTGCCGGACTGCCGGACGGTGTCTCCAGGCGCAGCCGATGCCGGGGGTGGAGCGGGGTGAGATCACGGAAGTGGGGCCGGCCGCGCAGTGCCTGCGGGGAGCGGCCGTTGACCCGTACGACGCCGGACAGGGTGCGGGGCCGGTCGCAGGAGCCTTCGACGACATCGCCCTTGCGCAGGCCGTGGCGGCGGATCAGGGTGGCGCAGACCTGTACGTCGCCGGGGGAGGGGTGGTCGCCACGGACGCGCAACGTGCCGTGCCCCTGGTGTGTGATGTCGAGGACACCGGCGGCCTCGGCGGGCAATTCCTGCTGAGCAACGGGGTGTTCGAGGGTGCTGGTCATACGGGTGGTCCTTTCGCGGACATGGCGAATGAAGGGGCCCGGCCGGTATGGGGGCGGAAGAGATCACGCCCCGGACGACGGGCAGGGAAGCCCGGACGGGGAGAGCCTGTACCGGACTGGAAGAAATGGTGCGGGAAAGCTGGTTCGCCGGTCGGGAAGGACGGGCGCAGCAGCTTTACGAGAGTGAATCGGCACCGGCGCCTTGAATCGAGGCGTACACATGTACCAACTGCACCGTACCACGGTGCGCGCACACCGGGTCGGCGGCGACGGCTGCGACAACCGGTTGCCTAGGCGCTCGCGCAGTGATGTGGTGCTCCGGGCTGTACGCCCGCCCACCCGTCCTGACCGGCGCCCTCGGCGCGGAGGAGTCATCTTGTCGATACGCATCACCGCACTGACCGACCCCGACCGTGCCGGCGTGAGCCACCGGCTGGCATGGCTGGCGTCCGACCCCGCGGGCAGCCCCGTCGGCTCGGCGTTCCTGCGCGTCTTCACCCGCGAGGGCCAGGACCATCTCGCCGAACTGGAACTCCACGTCCACCCGGCGGAGCGCCGCAACGGCATCGGCTCACAGTTGCTGGACGCGGCCGTCGTCGCTGCCCGCGAGGAGGGCCGACGCAGCGTCATCACACAGGTCGAGGCCGGTTCCTGCGGCGATCATTTTCTGCGGGCCAAGGGGCTGCGCAGGGTCCTCACCCTGACGTACGCCCGCCTGCCGCTGGCGAAGGCCGACACCGGAGCTCTCCGCAGGATCGTCGGACAGCCGCATCCGGGCTACCGGCTGGTGTCCTGGGACGGCACCGTCCCGCACGACCTTGCGCCGACGTTCGCCGCATCGCGCCGCGCCATGGACGACATGCCCATGGACGACACCGACTACGGCACGGTCGTCTGGGACGTGGACCGGGTCAGGGCCGCCGCGGCTGCCGTCGCGGCACGCGGCGAGCTGCTCCACACCGTTGCCGCCGTCGACGAGTCCGACTCCACGATCGCGGGCTTCACCGAACTGGTCGTCCCGGGCAACGGAAAGGGCGACGGCCAGCACTACGGCACCGGAGTCCTCCCCGAACACCGGGGGCACGGCCTGGCACGGTGGATGAAGGCGCAGTCCATCCTGCAGGCCCGCGAACGCCACCCGGGCCTCGACGGGCTGCTGGCGGATACCGCGGACAGCAACACGTACATGCGGAGCGTCAACGACGCGCTCGGCTACGAGCCGACGCACAAGTCGGTCGAGTACCAGCTCGATCTATAGCTCCCGTCGTCGAACTGTCGTCATCGCGCGAAGGGCGGCCGCGCGGCTTCCGGCCTTGCGTCGCCCGTCACCCCCCAGGGGCACCGCCCTCCGCCGCCGGGAGCGTGCCCCGGAACGCCCCCAGGATCTGCTCGGCCGCCAGTGTGGCCGTCAACTCGCCGTCCCGTAGCCGCTGTTCGAGCTCCGGAGCAAGCGCGCGCACCTCCGGATGGCCGCGCAGGCTCTCCAGCAGCTCGTCCCGCACCATCGTCCAGGCCCAGTCGACCTGCTGGTCACGTCGTTTCGCGGCGAGCCGGCCGGTCGATTCGAGCAGCGCACGGTGCTGCTCCAGCCGCTCCCACAGCGTATCGAGACCGGTCGACTCCCGGGCGCTGCAGGTGAGGACCGGAGGCGTCCAGGCCGCGTCGACCGGGTGCATCAGCCGTAGTGCGCCAGCCAGTTCGCGCGCGGCCGCTCGTGCGTCGCGCTCGTGCGGGCCGTCCGCCTTGTTGACCGCGATGGCGTCCGCCAGCTCCAGGACGCCCTTCTTGATCCCCTGGAGCTGATCGCCGGTACGGGCCAGGGTCAGTAGCACAAACGTGTCGACCATATTGGCCACCGCTGTCTCCGACTGGCCGACGCCGACCGTCTCCACCAGCACCACGTCGTACCCCGCGGCCTCCATCACCACGATGGACTCCCGGGTCGCCTTGGCCACCCCACCGAGCGTCCCGGCGGTCGGAGAAGGACGTACGAACGCCGCGGGGTCCACCGCGAGCTGCTCCATCCTGGTCTTGTCGCCCAGGATGGAGCCGCCGGTACGGCTGGAGGAGGGATCGACGGCCAGCACCGCGACCCGGTGGCCGAGCCCGGTGAGCATCGTGCCGAGCGCGTCGATGAAGGTGGACTTCCCGACCCCCGGCACGCCGCTGATGCCGATGCGCCGGGCGTTCCCGGAGTGCGGCAGCAGCTCGTGCAGCAACCGCTGGGCCAGTGCCCGGTGATCGGGGCGGGTGGACTCGACGAGCGTGATCGCGCGCGCGATGTACGCGCGCTTCCCGTCGAGCACCCCCTTCGCACAGCTGTCGATGTCGATCTTCGCAGGCATCGGGTCAGCGGCTCACAGCTCGTGGCCGAGCGCGGCACCGAGCCGCGTCACCAGGTCGTACGCGGCATCCGGAATCACGGTGCCGGGCGGGAACACCGCCGTCGCCCCCGCCTCGTGCAGTGCCTCGACGTCCTGCGGCGGAATCACCCCGCCCACCACGATCATGATGTCGTCGCGGCCCTCGGCGGCCAGCTCCTCGCGGAGCGCCGGGACGAGGGTGAGGTGCCCGGCGGCCAGCGAGGAGACGCCCACGACGTGCACGTCCGCCTCCACCGCCTGCCGCGCCACCTCGGCCGGCGTCTGGAACAGCGGGCCGACGTCGACGTCGAAGCCCAGGTCGGCAAAGGCCGTCGAGATCACCTTCTGGCCGCGATCGTGGCCGTCCTGCCCCATCTTGGCGACCAGGATGCGCGGACGGCGCCCCTCGGCCTCCTCGAACTGGTCCACCAGCGCCCGGGTCCGGTCCACGGAAGGGGATTCACCTGCCTCGTTGCGGTACACACCGGAGATCGTACGGATCTGGCCCGCATGCCTTCCGTACACCTTCTCCAGGGCGTCCGAGATCTCGCCCACGGTCGCCATCGCGCGTGCCGCGTCGACGGCGAGCGCCAGCAGATTGCCTTCGAGACCGGGGCCGGGGGCCCGCTCGGCCGCCGCGGTCAGCGCCCGCAGTGCGGCCTGGCACGCCGACTCGTCGCGCTCCTCGCGCAGCCGGCGCAGCTTCTCGATCTGCTGGGTGCGCACCGAGGAGTTGTCGACCTTGAGCACATCGATCTGCTCGTCGGTCTCCACCCGGTACTTGTTGACCCCGATCACCGGCTGGCGCCCGGAGTCGATGCGCGCCTGGGTACGGGCCGCGGCCTCCTCGACCCTGAGCTTCGGGATGCCCGCGTCGATGGCCTGCGCCATGCCGCCCGCCGCCTCGACCTCCTGGATGTGCTGCCAGGCCCGGCGCGCCAGGTCGTACGTCAGCCGCTCCACGTACGCGCTGCCGCCCCACGGGTCGATGACCCGGCCGGTGCCCGACTCCTGCTGGAGCAGCAGCTGGGTATTCCGGGCGATCCGCGCCGAGAAGTCCGTCGGCAGGGCGAGGGCCTCGTCGAGCGCGTTGGTGTGCAGCGACTGGGTGTGCCCCTGGGTGGCGGCCATCGCCTCCACGCAGGTCCGCGTGACGTTGTTGAACACGTCCTGCGCGGTCAGCGACCACCCCGACGTCTGCGAATGGGTCCTCAGGGACAGCGACTTGGCGTTCTTCGGCTCGAACTCCTTGACCAGCTTGGCCCAGAGCAGCCGGGCCGCCCGCAACTTCGCGATTTCCATGAAGAAGTTCATGCCGATCGCCCAGAAGAACGACAGCCGCGGTGCGAACGAGTCCACGTCAAGACCGGCGTCCCGCCCGGCCCGCAGATACTCCACCCCGTCCGCGAGGGTGTACGCCAGCTCCAGATCGGCTGTCGCACCCGCCTCCTGGATGTGATATCCGGAGATGGAGATCGAGTTGTAGCGCGGCATCTTCTGCGAGGTGTACGCGAAGATGTCCGAGATGATCCGCATCGAGGGCTTCGGCGGATAGATGTACGTGTTGCGGACCATGAACTCCTTGAGAATGTCGTTCTGAATGGTCCCGGCCAGCTTCTCGGGCCCAACGCCCTGTTCCTCGGCGGCCACGATGTACAGCGCGAGTACGGGGAGCACCGCGCCGTTCATCGTCATGGAAACCGACATCCTGTCCAGCGGAATGCCGTCGAAGAGCTGACGCATGTCGTAGATCGAGTCGATCGCCACACCGGCCATGCCGACGTCGCCGGTCACCCGCGGGTGGTCGCTGTCGTAGCCGCGGTGGGTCGGCAGGTCGAAGGCGACGGAGAGGCCTTTCTGCCCGGCCGCGAGGTTGCGGCGGTAGAAGGCGTTGGACTCCTCGGCGGTGGAGAACCCGGCGTACTGCCGGATCGTCCAGGGCTGGTTGACATACATCGTCGGATAAGGGCCCCGCAGATACGGGGCCATGCCCGGATATGTACCGAGGAAGTCGAGCCCCTCCAGGTCGCGCCCGGTGTACAGCGGCTTGACCGTGATGCCTTCCGGGGTCTCCCACAGCAGATCGCTGTCGGAACTGCCGGAGGACTCCTTCATCGAGGCGCGCCACTGGTCCTCGGACACCTCGGCGGCGCCGCCCAGTCCGAGCTCGATGTCGGAGAAGTCAGGGATACGCATTACGCCACACCCATACGGTCGAGAAGGGAAGAGAGCACGGCCACCACATCGGAGCCCGCGAAGACGTACTCGTCGACACCGGTGTACTCGCCGGGTCGGCCCGCGAGGAACACTCGCTGGGCGCCGGCCGAGCCCAGCGCCTCGGCGACCGCCCCGGCCTGCTCGGCGTAGAGCGTGTCGCTGGAGCAGAGGCACGCCACGCCGGCCCCGCTGGCCCGGAACGCGTCGGCGGCCGTTGCCGCGTCGACCGAGACCGGGTCGTGGACCGGCTCGATCCCGCCCGCCTGGAACAGGTTCGAGGCGAACGACGCCCGCGCGGTGTGGGCCGAGGCCGGTCCGAGCGCGGCGAGGAACACCCGCGGCCGTTGCCCGGTCGCCGCGAGATGGGCGTCCGACCGGGCGCGCAGCACCTCGAAAGCCTCGTCACGACGGACCCTGGGCAGACCGCCCGATCCCGTGACGGACACCTCGGCGGGGGCCGCCTCGCGCTCCACCGCGCGCTCCGCCAGCTGCGGGAACTCACTGACCCCGGTGACCGGCTCCTTGCGTCGCGTCAGATCCTTGCTGCGTGCCGCCCAGGTGGCCGCGAGACGCTCGCCGATCATTCCCGAGCGCAAGGCGGCCTCCTGGCCGCCCGACCGCTCGATATCCTGGAAGAACGCCCAGGCGGCGTCGGCGAGTTCGGCGGTGAGCCGCTCCACGTACCAGGAACCGCCCGCCGGGTCGATCACCCGGGCCAGATGCGACTCCTCCAGCAGGATCGTCGACGTATTACGGGCGATGCGCCGGGCGAACGCGTCCGGCAGCCCCAGGGCGTGATCGAACGGCAACACGGTGACGGAGTCGGCCCCGCCGACACCCGCGCCCAGACATGCCAGCGTCGTCCGCAGCATGTTCACCCAGGGATCGCGCCGCGTCATCATCACCGAGGACGTCACCGCGTGCTGGCGCTGTGCCCCGGCGTCGGCGGCCCCGCACACCTCGGCCACCCGGGCCCACAGCCGTCGAGCGGCCCGCAGCTTGGCAATGGTCAGGAACTGATCGGCCGTCGCCGCGTACCGGAACTCCATCTGTGCGCAGGCCTCTTCGACACAGAGCCCGGCCTCCGTCAGCGCCCGCAGATAGGCGACACCTGTCGCCAGCGAAGCGCCCAGCTCCTCGGCGGCCGAGCCGCCCGCCTCGTGGTACGGCAGGGCGTCGACGGTCAGGGCCCGCAGTCCGGGATACTCCTGCGCGCACCGCCGTGCCCAGTGGACCGCCGCCGTCAGGGCGGGTTCGGCGCCGCTGCGGGCGGCCTGCCCGAGCGGGTCGGCGCCGAGGTTGCCGCGCGCGGTCTGCGCACCGACGCCCCGCTCCGCGTAGAGCCGCAGCAACTCCGTCGCCGCAGCGCCGAATTCGCCTCCTGCGTCCAGCACCACGGGAGCCAGATCGAGATATACGCCGTCCAGCGCCCCCGCCAGAGCGGACACCGGAATGCCGCCGGTACCGCCCACGGTCAACCACAGCGAGGTGACACCGTTCTCCAGATCGGCGAGCACCGCCTCGTTGAGACGCGCAGGATCCGGCAGGGTGTGCCGCTGCCGTACGTCCCAGCCGCCCGCCGCGTTGCCCTCGGCCTTGCCGCCGCGGGTGAAGGGGGCGAAGCCCGGATATCCGGCATCGGGCGCGCTATCGCGCGAGGTGTAGAGGGGGCGGGTGATGAGCCCGTCCTCCACCGTGGTGGACAGTGCTTCCTCGGCGGCCGAACCCGCGACATCCTTGCCCGATTTGCGCAGCACGCCTTCGACAAGGCTTTGCCACTGTTCATGGGCGGGGTGAGGGAACTCGGCGGCCAACGAAAGCCCGTCGGCAGGCAGGACCGTCATGCCCAGATGCTAGGTCAGGTCTCAGACGAGCAGCAGGGGCTCCGTCTGTGACCTTGCCCTCTCCGAGCGCACTTGATCCTTCACGCACCGTCGCGTACCCGTCGTGGCTCCGGTGACTTGGCGCTTCCTCCAATGGGCCTGGTATTTGCTCCATGGATCGGCTGTATGGATTGCAGTTGCGATATC
Organism: Streptomyces sp. NPDC088246; assembly: GCF_044741025.1. Classification (NCBI taxonomy): domain Bacteria; kingdom Bacillati; phylum Actinomycetota; class Actinomycetes; order Kitasatosporales; family Streptomycetaceae; genus Streptomyces; species Streptomyces sp. NPDC088246. The sequence goes on along the minus strand of NZ_JBIURV010000034.1, from coordinate 31,640 downwards.
AATCCGAATATCTTGTCGCACATGCAGTCCTACACAATCGGGCAGGCGGCGCGTCTGCTGGGGGTCAGCCCCGACACGGCCCGTCGCTGGGCGGACGCCGGAAGAGTCGCGACCCACCGTGACGAAGGCGGCCGCAGGCTCATCGACGGCCGTGATCTGGCCGCGTTCTCCATCGAGATCGGCCAGGGCGGGGGAGGCGAGGACGAGACCTCGTACACGTCGGCCCGCAACGCCTTCCCGGGCATCGTCACCGGAGTGAAGCTCGGCGATGTCGCGGCCCAGGTCGAGATCCAGGCAGGCCCGCACCGGCTGGTGTCGCTGCTCACCCGGGAGGCCGTCGAGGAACTCGGCCTGGAGGTCGGCATGCAGGCCACCGCTCGTGTGAAGTCCACCAACGTGCACATCGACCGTGTCTGATCGCGCATCACCTGCGACGCACATCAACTCCAAGGAGCCCCCCGTCAACATGACGACCACCTTCACCGGGCGCCGCACCGCTGCCGCCATCGCGACCGCCGCCCTGCTGTTCCCGCTCGCAGCCTGCGGCAGCGGCGACGACAACAAGAAGGACTCCGCCGCAAAGTCCGCGGCGTCGTCCGGCGCCCCCGAAGGCCGGCTGACGGTGCTGGCCGCGGCCTCGCTCACCGATGTGTTCAAGACCGCGGGTGCCGCGTACGAGAAGGAACACCCGGGTACGAAGGTGACGTTCTCCTTCGCCGGGTCCCAGGAACTCGCCGCCCAGGTCAAGCAGGGCGCACCCGCTGATGCCCTGGTCACCGCGGACACCAAGACGATGGACGGGCTGAAGTCCGACACCGGTACCCCCATCGTCATTGCCAAGAACCGCCTCGTCATCGCCACCGGGGAGGGCAACCCGGAGAAGATCGCGAACCTGAAGGACCTGACCGACCCCAAGCTCAAGGTGGTCCTGGCCGCACCCGAGGTTCCGGTCGGCCGCTACAGCAAGCAGGTCCTCGACGCCCAGAAGCTCACCGTCAAGCCGGTGTCCCAGGAGCCCAACGTCCGCGCCGTCCTCAGCAAGGTCGAGCTGGGCGAGGCCGATGCGGGCATCGTCTACAAGACCGATGCCGCCACGGCCACCGACAAGGTCGACGCCGTCGACATCCCCGACGCGCAGAACGCCGTCGCGTCCTACCCGGCGGCTACGCTGCGGCAGTCCAAGAACACCGAGGCCGCCACGGCCTTCGTGAAGTGGCTGAGCACCCCCGAGGCGCAGAAGATCCTGCAGGCCGCCGGCTTCCAGCAGCCGTAGCCGGCACGCCGTACGCACCGCAGGGGCTGCCCGGGCCGGGGAACCGGGGCAGCCCCTGCGGCTGAGCCAGTCCTGCACCTACCGACCGATCCCGGGAACCTCCGATGAAAGCCCTCCGCAGCCGTGTGCCCGGCGCGCGCACCCCTGTCGCCCTCGCGCTCCCCGCGCTGCTCGCCATCGCGTTCCTGTCGATGCCGTTGATCGGCATCCTGGCCCGTACCTCCTGGGCCGACCTGGGCACTCATCTGACCAGCCCCGGTGTCACGCAGGCGCTCAGGCTGTCCCTGCTCGTCTCGTTCTGGGCCCTGGGTCTCTCGCTCCTGCTCGGGGTGCCCCTGGCCTGGCTGCTGGCCCGGGTCGACTTCCCCGGCAAGGCGCTCGTCCGCTCGCTGGTCCTTTTGCCGATGGTGCTGCCGCCCACCGTCGGAGGCGTGGCACTGCTCCTCGGCTTCGGCCGCCGGGGTCTGCTCGGACCCTGGCTCGAGAACGCCTTCGGGATCACGCTGCCGTTCCACACCTCGGGCGCGGTGGTCGCGGCGACCTTCGTCGCGATGCCGTTCCTCGTCATCAGCCTCGAAGGAGCACTGGCCGGTCTGCGCCCCTCGTACGAAGAGACCGCCGCCTCGCTGGGGGCCTCACCGGCCCGGGTGTTCTTCACGGTCACCCTCCCGATGGTCGCCCCCGGTCTCGCCGCCGGTGCCGCACTCACCTGGGCGCGGGCGCTCGGCGAGTTCGGTGCGACCATCACCTTCGCGGGCAACCTGCCGGGCACCACCCAGACGCTGCCCCTCCAGGTCTACCTGTTGCTCCAGGACTCCCCGGAGGCCGCCACATCGGTATCGCTCCTCCTGCTCGCCATAGCCATGGCCGTACTCGTCGCTCTGCGCGGTCGCTGGACCGGAGCGCCGCGCGACCGCTCACGCGGCCCCGAGCCCGAGGCCGACGACACGGACGGCAGGGGCGATACGGACACAGCAGGCGCTCAGGCCGCCCGATGGAGCGACGAAATGCCTCCGGTTCCGCAGGAACGCCGGTCGCTGCACGCCGAGGTCACCGGCTTCAACCGGCTGACCCTCGACGCGGCGCCCGGCACCACGATCGCCGTCGTCGGACCCAACGGCGCGGGCAAGACGACCCTCCTGCGCGCGCTTCTCGGCCTGACCCCGCGCGCCCGGGCCCGACTGCGCCTCGGCGAAACCGACGTCACCGAGTTGCCCCCGCACCGCCGCCAGGTGGCCTGGGTGCCGCAGAACGGTGCGCTCTTCCCGCATCTGAGCGCACTGACGAACACGGCGTACGGGCTCCGCGCCCACGGCGTTCCCCGGGCCGAGGCCCGCCGCGAGGCGCAGCAGTGGCTCGACCGGCTGGGAGTCGGCCGTCTCGCCCACCGCAGGCCCGCCCAGCTCTCCGGTGGCCAGGCCCAGCGCGTGGCCCTGGCCCGGGCGCTCGCCGCCCGCCCCTGGCTGCTGCTGCTCGACGAGCCGCTTGCCGCGCTCGACCAGACCACCCGCGCCCATGTCCGGCACACCCTGCGCACCCATCTCGCCGGGTTCGGCGGCGTCTGTCTGATCGTCACCCACGACCCCGTCGAAGCGGTTTCACTGGCCGACCGGGTACTCGTACTCGACGAGGGCCGCACCCTCCAGTACGCGGCGCCTGCCGAGGTGACCCGGCATCCGCGCTCGCCGTGGGTCGCCCGGATGCTCGGCCGCAACGCCTGGCCCGGTACCGCTGCCCCCGATGGCACCCTCGCCCTCGCGGGCGGCGGCCGCCTGGTCGTCGCGGACTCCCTCACCGAGGGGACGGCAGCCCTTGCGATCATCGCGCCGGAAGCGGTCGCCTTGCACCACGACAGGCCCGGGGGAAGCCCCCGCAACGTCTGGCCCGGAACGGTTCGCGAGCTCACCGCCGTGGGCAGCCGGCTCCGGGTGGTGATCGTCTCCGACGAGGCTCCGGACCTGGTTGCCGAGATCACCCCCGAGGCGGCGACCGAGCTGGCTCTCAGCGAGGGGACGGCCATCTGGACCAGCGTGAAGGCAACCGAGGTCACCGTCGTCACCCTGTGACGGAATCACCTTTGTGTCCACCGATTATGGGTGATTGGCCACAATGTAGGGCTAAATGACCGAAGTTATGCTGCTGGCAATCCATCCATCCGGAGAGGACACGCCCGTGGCTGTGGGACCTGTGGAGTACCTCGTCATCGCTTTCCCGGGCAGCCGGTTCACGGGCGCCATCGCACCGGCGCTGCTCAGCTCGCCGCCGGGTTCGGCGTCGGGATCGCGACGGTCCACCGCTACGTGCGCGAGGCGACAGAGGTCCTGGCCGCGCTCGCACCGAGCTCGGCAGAGATGATGCGGACCGCAAGCCGGCCGGCCTTCGTGGTCCTCGGCGGAACCCTGCTGCCATCGACCGGATCGCCGCCGACACTCCGTACCACTCCGGCAAACACAAGCGCCACGGCATGAATATCCAAGTCCTCACCGACTTGTTCGGGCGGCCGCTTTGGGCCTCGCCCGCACTCCCGGGGCGACCCACGACCTGACTGCCGCCCGCACCCGCGGCATCATCGACGCGCTCGTCGGTATGGAACTCAAGTGCTGGGCCGACAAGGCGTACCAGGGTGCCGGCCGCCCGATCCGAGTACCCTTCCGAGGCCGCCGGCTCAAGCGGTGGAAGCGCCGGCACAACAGCACCCACGCCAAGATCCGCAGCCTCGGCGAACAGGCCATGGCCGCCCTCAAGGGTCGGCGAGTCCTGCGAAAGCTCCGCTGCGGCACCAGCCGCATCACCGACCTCGCCACGGCCGTCCCCGTCCTTCACCGCGCATCGACGTGAGGTTGGAAAGGACTCACTGTTCCATGTCGAGGTTCCATGTCGAGCGATTTACCGCGGAAGCGTGGCCCATTAAGACCAGGACACCATCTCAATATTCTGTGCTCCTGACCTGGAGGAGGGCGGTTGCAATTTCACATTTCCTTTATCTCCTTCGATGTCGTCGATCGGTGCTTCTCCGGCGTTTTACTTTGTCGATCTCCCGACCGCGTGCGACGTTTGATCCGGCCAGGTCGAATCAATTCGGATACGTGCCGGGAAAAGGGGAAGTTCATCGTGCAAACCGCCAGGGCCGTCCCGGCATCCACCGTCGTCAATCTCCGCGACCTGGGCGGCATCGCTCTGGGCCCTGACCATCGGGTCCGGACGGGTGCCGTGCTGCGCTCCGGCCAGCTCAGCGGCCTGGACGCGGCGCAGGACATGGCGGTGGCCGCGCTCGGCATCCGTACCGTCGTCGATCTGCGCACTGCCGACGAGCGTGCGGCGGCCCCCGACCGGCTGCCACCCGGTGCGCGGCTCTTCGTCGCCGATGTGCTCGGCGACAACCCGGGCGTGGCGCCCGCCCGGCTGCGTGCGCTGCTCGCCGATCCGGTCGAGGCGGAGCAGCTGCTGGGGAGCGGGAAGGCCGAGGAGATGTTTGCCGAGACCTACCGTCAGATGGTGCTCTCGCCGGGTGCCGCCGCCGCTTACCGGGCCTTCGTGGAGACGGCCGCCGACGACCGGGCCCGCCCGGTGCTCTTCCACTGCACGGCCGGCAAGGACCGTACCGGCTGGGCCACCGCGCTGCTGCTGATGCTGGTCGGTGCGTCACGGGATGTGGTGCGGGCCGAGTTCCTCGCGGTGAACCCGGTCGTTCGGGTCGCCTACGCCCCGTACGTGCAGGGCTTCCTCGATGCGGGCGGTGACCCGGAGATCGCGTCCGCGATCATCGAGGTCCGCCCCCGCTATCTCGACATGGCGCTGGACGCCATGGATGAGAGGTGGGGCGGGCTCGACGGGTATGTACGCGACGGCCTGAGAATTCCGGAGGCCGCGGTGGAGCGGCTGCGCAGCGGGCTCGTGGTGTCCGCATGAGCCGGGCGCCGAGACCCCGGTCCCTCTTCGGTGTCGTCGGCCGGCCTCTCTCGGATGTGTGAAGCAATCGGCAGGCAATGACGCACTCCTGGGTTGACTTGATACCCCTAGGGGGTATGTTGAGTCCCATCGCGGAGCCTCGCCTCCCGATGGACCCGATGGAGGACACCGTCATGAACAACGCACTGAGGATCACGGCCTTCGCCGCCGCGCTCGCCGCGACCTTCGGGACCGCGTACGCCGTGGGGAGGGGCGCCGACCCGCTCGTGGCCGCTGAGGACCGCCCCGCGCAGCAGCACGCCGGCCACGGCGCGGGAGAGGGGGGCAGGGCGAAGGGGGCGATGGGTCAAGTGGCCGGCGGACTGCAGATCTCCGACGGCGGTTACACGCTGGCCCTCGAGACGCCCACGATACGAGCAGGGGCCCGGACCGAGATCAGGTTCGCCATCACGGATGAGAATGGCCGCAAGGTCACCGCCTTTCAACGCGAGCACGGCAAGGAACTGCACTTCATCCTTGCGTCGAGCGATCTCACCGAATTCCGGCACCTGCACCCCGTCCGTGCGGCCGACGGGACGTGGTCGACCGCCGTCGACCTGACCGAGGCCGGTGGCTACCGGGCGTTCGCCGACTTCACACCGGCCGCCGAGGGTGCCGAGAACCTCACGCTGGGCGCGGATCTGGCGGTCTCCGGCACCTACCGCCCCGCGGCTCTGCCGGTCCCGCGCGCCACCGCCGAGATGGACGGCTACCGCGTCGCACTCGACGGCGAACTCCGCGCCGGCCAGGGTGGAGAGCTGAGGCTGACCGTCAGCCGGAACGGCCGGCCCGTCACCGATCTGCAGCCTTACCTCGGCGCGTACGGGCACCTGGTCGCGCTGCGCTCGGGCGACCTGGCCTATCTGCACGTCCACCCGAACGAGGGCGGCCCGGGGCCTGTGGTGTCCTTCACGGCGACGGCGCCCAGTGCGGGTACGTACAGGCTCTTCCTCGACTTCCAGCACGAAGGGAAGGTCCGCACCGCGGCGTTCACCGTCCCGGTGGCGGCATCGGGGAAGGGTGTCGTCGGCCATGAGGAGAGCGGGACAGGGGCAACCGGCGGGCACGCGCACTGAAGCGGGCGCGGGGGTGTGCCCCCCGAACCCCGAAGCGGCGTCGGGCCGACGCCCGTTGCGAGGTGACGGCGTGGGCGCAGCGGGTGCTCCTGCGGCCCCTCGGTATCGTGAAAGGGCAGGATCACGAATCCTCTGAGAGGGGCGTACGTTGACCGAACGCAAGCCTGCGGGCGTCAGCTTCGAATCATGGGTCGACAAGCAGATCCGCGAGTCCGAGCAGCGCGGCGACTTCTCGCAGTTGCCCGGATTCGGCAAGCCGCTCGACGGCCTTGACGCTCCCTATGACGAGACCTGGTGGATCAAGCAGAAGATGCAGCGGGAAGGGGTGTCGGTGCTCCCGCCGACACTGGCGCTGCGCAAAGAGGCGGAGGATGTGCGCGACGCCGTGCCCGGGGCGCGGACGGAGGCCGAGGTGCGGCGCATGCTGGCGGAGGTCAACGAGAAGATCCGGGCAGCCATCAGGCGGCCGCCGCCGGGTCCCCTGCTGAACCTCAAGCCGTTCGACATCGACGCCATGGTCGAGGAGTGGCGCGCGGACCGTCGTAGCTGTCGGGAGCCCGTAGACCCGGAAGTGGGTTCCCCGCAGCCGGATGCGTAATACTCACTTCATGACATCGAGCATTACGCGTCCGGGTGACGGGGTGCGCAGCGAGACCGTACGAATCAGGCGGGCGACCGCACGGGACACGAAGCGGCTCACCCGGCTGGTCAGGAAATCCCGCGCCTATGAGGGGCCCTACGCCGCCATGGTCGCCGGATACCGGGTGGGGCCCGACTACATCGAGACCCACCAGGTCTTCGCGGCCGTCGAGCCCGGCACCGACCGGCTCCTCGGCTTCTACTCGCTGATCCTCGCCCCGCCGGAACTCGACCTCATGTTCGTCGCCGACGATGCGCAGGGGCTGGGTATCGGGCGGCTGCTCATCGGGCACCTGCGCGACGAGGCGCAGAGCGCCGGCCTGACCGGCGTCCGCATCGTCTCGCATCCGCCCGCCGAGGGCTTCTACCGCAGTGTCGGGGCCGAACGGACCGGCACCCTTGCTGCCAGTCCGCCCGCTGTGATGTGGGACCGGCCCGAGCTGCTACTGCCGATCGCCTGACCCGACGCGGAAGGGCCCGGCCGGAACCCGTACGCGGACCCCGGCCGAACCCCCTTTCCGGCACGTCGTGTTATGAGGTCCAGCCCCCGTACGGACGCGTGATGATCTCCATGGCGTGACCGGCGGGATCGAGGAAGTAGACGCCTCGGCCGCCGTCGTTGTGGTTGATCTCGCCCGGATGCTTCTGATGCGGATCCGCGTAGTACGTGATCCCGAGCTCCTTGATGCGGGCATACGCCGTGTCGAACTCCGCCTCCGAGACGAGGAAGGCGTAGTGCTGCATGACGATCGACGCTTCGGGAATGGTCGCGAAGTCCAGGGTGACCCCGTTCGCGGTGGCGACCGGTATGAACGGGCCCCATTCCCCGCCGACTTCCAGACCCAGTATGTTCGCCAGGAACTCTGCGGACTCCCGGTTGTCCCGGGCATGAATGATGGTGTGATTCAACTCGACTGACACTGTGGAATGCCTCCAACGGGCATCTCACGGGCACCTCCACGCCTCACCCGGCCGGTGACCGACGCGCGATGCCGTACTCAAGATCCTAGGCGGGGCCTTGCCGGTCGTCGAGGCCCGGTGTGCCCGCCATGAGGTCTACGGTGGGGGAGGAGGGGAAGGCGAAGTACTCCGCGCATTCGGACGGAGGCTCACGGTGACCTCGACATCCCACCTCCCCGGAGGCCCGGGCCGCGACACAGGCCGCCACGAGACGCCGGAGGAACGGGCGGACCGGCAGTGGAACGAACTGCTCCAGGAACTGCGGGTGGCCCAGACGGGCGTCCAGATCCTGTTCGGCTTCCTGCTCGCCGTCGTCTTCCAGCCGCGCTTCACCGAGCTGTCGGACACGGACCGCACCATCTATGTGGTCACCGTGATGCTGGGCTCCGCCACCGTTGCAGCCCTCATCGGGCCCGTGTCGTACCACCGGCTGCTCACCGGACGGCGGCTCAAGCCACAGACGGTCACCTGGGCGTCACGGCTGACCGTGCTCGGGCTGGGCCTGCTGCTGTGCACCATGTGTTCCGCGCTGCTGCTCATCCTTCGGGTGGCCCTGCACAACCCTCTCGCCCTGTGGCTGGTCGGCGGCATGGCGCTGTGGTTCCTGGTCTGCTGGTTCGTGTTCCCGGCCTGGGCGCTGGCCCGCTCCTCACTCGAGCGCGAGAAGTGACCGCTGCGCGAGGGAGGTCCGTTCAGCCGGAATCGCCGGCAACGGGTCCCCGGATGTCCGTGACCGTGAAGAGCCCGCCGTCCGGGTCCAGCAGGGTCGCCTCGCTGCCCTGCCCAAGCGGACGCTGCTCGACCAGACTGCCGCCGTGCTGCCGCGCCGCCTCGATCGTGGCCGCCAGATCGGCGACGGGGAAGTGGACCTGCCAGTGCGGGCGGACCAGCGGATCGGGTGCCGCCTCCACCGCACCGGAGCTGATCCGGGCGAGCTGACGCCCTTCGCACTCGACGATGACCTCGTCCTTCTCGTACGACACCTCGCAGCACCCAGGCCGCCCGCTCGCCCAGTCGAGCACCCCGCCGTAGAAGATCGCCGCATCGAAGGCGTTCCTGGTGTGCAGGCGCAGCCATGCGTGCGAGCGGTTGTCCGGCGCGGGGGGCGAAGTCGCGGGCTCGGTCCGCTCCCAGATGCCGAACACCGCACCGTCGAGGTCCGCCGCCAGGGCCCCGCGCCCCTTGCCGAGTGCCAGCGGTCCCACCGCGACCGTGCCACTGCGCTCACGGATGCGTGAGGCCGCCGCGTCGGCGTCGGGGACGGCGAAGTATGGGGTCCACGCCACGGCCACCCGGTAGGCGGCCGCCACCGCGCCGATGCCGGCGACCGGCACATCCCCGCGGCGTGCGACAGAGAACTCCTGCCCCAGCTTGCCCGGCCGGAAGGTCCAGCCCAGCACGGCGGCGTAGAACTTCTGCGCGGATTCCAGGTCGCGGGTCATGAGGTTGACCCAGCAGGGCGCTGCGGATCCGGTCAGCGGCGCCGGCATCGACGCCGTCCCAGGATGGCTTCCGGTCATGGTCCTACTGCCTTCATCGGTTCTGCGGCCTGCGCGTGACGGCGGCCGTCGGAGCCCCACCAGCCTCACCGCGAGAGGTCGCTCCCGCAACACGCGGCACCGCCGCCCGCCTCGCCGTAGCCGCTCAGTGAGGCGTCTGCGTCCCCTGGTCTCCCGGAGGCCGGTCACGCTGCTCGTCGCTGTCGCGATGGATGGTCTCGCTTCCGTGGTCACCGAGCTCATAGGGGGACAGGCCCCGGCCGTCGGGCGGGAAGCTGTCGTCGCCGTGGACATCGCGTTGCTCGATATGGCTCCGGTGGTCGGGCCGCAGCGGCTGCTCCTCGGGCCGGGGCGGAGGCAGCTCCTGGGCTCGGCGTCGCCTGCCCAGCCAGACGGCACCGATCAGCACGCCCACCAGTGCCACTCCGACAATGCCCATGATCGCGCCGGTCGCGCCCCGCCCGTCGGCGAGGGTGAGGGCCAGCGAACTGAGATCTCCGTTCGATACGTCCATGCCTCCCGGATACCCCGAGGCAGAGGCATCACTCGGCAATGACTGTGAATTCATGTTTTAAGTGGATATGAACCTAAAAGTGTTTCGGTCCCGCGAGGGGCGATCGGAGGGGGTTCGCGGCGCCTGGACCATCCACTTGCCGACGGCTTCGTGTCGCCGTCACCCAGCCGTGGGGCGAGCCTGGAGAGGATCCTTGAATCGCTGGAGGGAAGCGAATGGGAGTGCCGAATCCGCTCAGCCGGTGGCCGGTCTGCCGGCAGTTGACCGGTGGTGATCCGCTTGGGCAGCGGGCGTGCCGCGATGACGCCCGCGACGGAGGACCTCAGGCCCCGCACCGCCACGTCCGGCCGGGTCGTGCAGTCGGTCTGTCCGTACTGCGCGGTCGGCTGCGGTCGACAGGTGTACGTCAAGGACGACCGGGTCGTTCAGATCGAGGGCGACCCCGATTCGCCGATCAGCCGGGGACGGCTCTGTCCGAAGGGTTCCGTGACGCTCCAGCTCACCACGGGCCCGTCCCGCCGCCACCAGGTGTTGCACCGGCGCCCGTACGCGACCGACCGGGAGCCGCTCGACCTGGATCCCGCCATGGACATGGTCGCCGACCGGGTGGTCGAGACCCGGTGCAGGATCAGGGAGTGGGAGCACGAGGGGCTCCGCGCGGCCCGCACGCCAGGTATCGCGGGTCTCGGCGGGCGCGCCCAGGACAGGGAGCCGCTCTCCGAGTACACCGAACTCAAGGACGACGGTTCGACCGCCTGCGGCTGCTGGATCCACTGCGGGGTGTACGCGGACGACGTCAACCAGGCCGCCCGCCGCAAGCCGCACACCGACAGGACTGGGTGGCCGCCGAGTGGGCCCGGGCCTGGCCGGCCAACCGCCGCATCCTCTGCAAACGGGCCGCGGCGGCCCCCGGCTCGCCCCGCTCGCCGGTTCGGCCTGCACACGCTTCGGGATCTTCGCGGCAGGCATCGCCTCCGCCGAGGACCCCGTCTACACCGTCGGCCCCCAGCGCGGGGACGCACCACACAACGCCGAGCGGAAGGAACCGCGGTGAACAGCATCAAGGAGAAGCAGACGGAGGAGAGCTCGCACGTCGAGGACGTCTCTGTCGTCATCAGCGGGTGCGATACGGGCGACGCGCGGATGGTCTTCGACGCGCTGCGGGCCGCCTTCACCACCGACCGGGCCTCGGTCGACGTACCGAAGAAACTCGCGGAAAGGCGCCCCACCGCATGGGTGGCGACCGTCGATGTCACCGAGGAGAGAGTGGTCTCGGGACCGGTCTCACTCGGCGGACCCGTGTCGGTCGATGTGCAGGGCGGCTACTGGGCGGTCGAACGGCTCAGGCGGAGCCTGGCGCATGCCTTCGATGTACGGGTCGTCGGGACGGTCTCCGGAGATCAGGAGGAAGAGGTACGCCTCCGCCTGAAAAGCCGAGAGAGTTGAGAAAGCCGAGAGGGCCGAGAGGGTCGACAGGCCGACAGGCCACGGCCCGGCGACGGAGCAATGAAGCAGGAAGGTAATGCATATCTGATAGAAAGCGGACAAAAGGTCACCTCTGAAAGGTGCGAGTGAGTGGACCCCTCTCGCGGGCGGGACGACGGTGCGCAACAGCCGGGGGCAACCGGCGACCGTTCCACCCTGACACTGCACATCAACGGAACCGAGCAGACTCTGACGCTCGATCACCGCACCACGGTCCTGGACGCGCTCCGCGAACACCTCGACCTCACCGGCGCGAAGAAGGGCTGCGACCACGGACAGTGCGGGGCGTGCACCGTCATCGTCGACGGACGGCGCGCCAACAGCTGCCTGCTGCTCGCCGTCGCCCACGACGGCGCCCGCATCACCACCGTCGAGGGCCTCGCCGACGGCGACCGGCTCCACCCCGTCCAAGAAGCCTTCCTGGACCGCGACGCCCTGCAGTGCGGCTACTGCACACCCGGCCAGATCTGCTCGGCCGTCGGCATGCTCGGCGAGGCGGCGGACGGTTTCCCGTCCCATGCCACCGCTCGCACCGCACCCGTATCCACCCCGGCGCCGCTCGACACCCCCGAGATCCGCGAGCGGATGAGCGGCAACCTGTGCCGCTGCGGCGCCTACCCCCGTATCGTCGAGGCGATCGAGGACGTGGCGCCGTGAAACCATTCGCCTACCTCCGCGCCCGGTCCACCGCCGAAGCGGTCCGTGAGAGCTCCGCCCACCCCGGCGCCGGATTCCTCGGCGGCGGCACCAACCTCGTCGACCTGATGAAGCTCGGAGTGGAAACCCCCGACCTGCTCATCGACATCGGCCGACTGCCCCTGGACCAGGTGGGCGACACCGACGACGGTGGACTGCGCATCGGCGCGACCGTGCGCAACAGCGACCTGGCCGCCCATCCCGCTGTACGCACTCGCTACCCCGTCCTGTCGCAGGCACTGCTGTCCGGCGCATCCGGGCAGCTCCGCAACACCGCCACGACCGGCGGCAACCTGCTGCAGCGCACCCGGTGCCCCTACTTCCAGGACACTTCCAAGCCCTGCAACAAGCGGGAACCAGGCACGGGCTGCCCAGCCCTCGAAGGCGCCCACCGCGATCTCGCCGTACTCGGCCACTCCGAGCACTGCGTCGCCACGCACCCGTCCGACATGGCCGTGGCCCTGTCCGCGCTCGACGCCACCGTCCAACTGCACGGGCCGGACGGTGAACGGACCGTACCCGCCACCGAATTCCACCGGCTGCCGGACGACACCCCCCACCGGGACACCGAGATCCGGGCCGGCGAGCTCATCACCGAAGTGGTCCTGCCGCCGCGCCCGGACGGCGCCGGATCCCTCTACCGAAAGGCCCGCGACCGCGCCTCGTTCGCGTTCGCCCTCGCGTCCGTCGCCGCGGTACTGAGCGTCCGCGACGGCCGGATCGAGCATGTGGCGCTGGCCTTCGGCGGGCTTGCCCACAGGCCCTGGCGCGCGCACGCCGCGGAAGACGCACTCCGGGGTGCACCGGCGACCGATGAGACCTTCGAACGGGCCGTGGACGCCGAACTCGCCGCGGCCCGGCCGCTGCGCGACAACGCGTTCAAGGTAGGCCTCGCCCGCAGTCTGGCCGTCGACGCGCTGGCCGAACTCGCCGCCGACAGCTGAGCAACCACACAAACGCCGACCCGCAGACGTGAGGACCCCGTCATGAGCCAGGCCCCTCCACCACTGGGCACCCCCGTCGCACGCCGCGAGGGCCGGGACAAGGTCACGGGCACGGCCCGCTACGCCGCTGAGCACACCCCACCGGGCTGTCTGTACGGCTGGCCCGTCCCCGCCACCATCGCCCGCGGCCGCGTCAGCGCCGTCCACACCGACGAGGCGCTGGCCCTGCCGGGCGTGCACGCCGTCCTCAGCCACGACAACGCCCCGCGGCTGAAGCAGCCCGACGACCCGATCCTCGCCGTCCTCCAGGACGACCGGGTCCCGCACCGGGGCTGGTACATCGCGCTCGTGGTGGCCGACACGCTCGACCGGGCCCGTGCCGGGGCCGAGGCACTGCGGATCGCGTACGAGGCCACCGAGCACGATGTCCTCCTGTCCGAGAACCACCCCGGCCTGTACACGCCGGAGACCGTCAACGGCGAGTACCCCGCCGTCCGCGAACGCGGCGACGCCGACCGGGCCTTCGCCAGGGCACCCGTACAGGTCGACGCCACTTACACCATCGGTGCCCTGCACAACCACCCCATGGAGCCGCACGCCTCCACCGCGCAGTGGACGGAGGACGGGCATCTGCACGTCCACGACTCGAATCAGGGGTCCACCGCGGTCCGTGAGAGCCTCGCCGCCGCCTTCGGGCTCCGGCCGCAGCAGGTCACCGTGGTCGCCGAACACGTCGGGGGCGGCTTCGGCTGCAAAGGCACCACACGCCCGCAGACCGTCCTGGCGGCCATGGCCGCGCGCCACACCGGACGCCCCGTCAAGGTCGCTCTGCCCAGGCGGCAGTTGGCTGCCGTGGTCGGCCACCGCTCGCCCACCGTGCAGCGCCTCCGGCTCGGTGCCGAACTCGACGGCACCCTGACCTCGGTCTCCCACGAGGTGGTCACCCAGACCTCCACCATCAAGGAGTTCGTGGAGCAGGCGGCCGTCCCGACCCGCATCATGTACGGGTCGGCTCACAGCCGTACCACCCATCGTGTGACCGCCCTGGATGTGCCGAGCCCCTCCTGGATGCGCGCACCGGGCGAAGCCCCGGGCATGTACGCGCTGGAATCTGCCATGGACGAACTCGCCTCGGCCCTCGGCATGGACCCCGTCGAACTGCGCCTGCGCAACGATCCGGTCGACGACCCCGACTCGGGCCGCCCGTTCAGCAGCCGGGGCCTCGCCGCCTGTCTGGAGGAGGGTGCCGCACGCTTCGGCTGGCACGACCGCGATCCGCGCCCCGCGGTCCGTGAAGAGGGTCCGCTGCTGGTCGGTACGGGCGTCGCGTCCTCCACGTTTCCCGTGTACCTCTTCGGCTCCAGCGCCTCGGCGCACGCGGCCCCCGACGGCTCGTACCGCGTCCAGGTCAACGCCACCGACATCGGCACCGGCGCCCGCACCGTACTCGCGCAGATCGCGGCCTCCGTACTGGACACCCCGGTGGCGAACGTCCGGATCGACATCGGCAGCAGCGAACTGCCCGACGCCTCGCTGGCCGGCGGCTCATCGGGCACGGCCTCCTGGGGCTGGCCCGTGCACAAGGCGTCCACCGCCCTGCTGGGACAGCTGCGCGAGCGCACCGGCCCCCTTCCCGCCGAGGGGCTGACGGCCTTCGCGGACACCGGGCAGGAGACCTCAGGGCAGTCCCCGTACGCGCGCCATGCTTTCGGTGCGCAATTCGCCGAGGTCGCCGTCGACTCCCGCACCGGAGAAGTGCGGGTGCGCCGGATGCTCGGTGTCTTCGCTGCCGGGCACATCCTCAACCCCCGTACCGCACGCTCCCAGTTCATCGGAGGTATGACCATGGGAATCGGCATGGCCCTGACCGAGGGCAGCACCATGGACCCCGTCTTCGGCGACTTCACCGAGAGCGATCTCGCCTCCTACCATGTGCCGGTCTGCGCCGACGTACCGGAGATCGAGGTGCACTGGATCGACGAGGACGACCCGCACCTCAACCCGATGGGCAGCAAGGGCATCGGTGAGATCGGCATCGTCGGCGCCGCCGCGGCCGTCTGCAACGCTGTCCGGCACGCCACCGGCGTCCGGCTGCGCAGCCTTCCCCTCACCCCGGACACACTGCTGCCGTATCTGCTCTGACCTGGGCAGATATTTGTTGTACGGCAGACCCGTCGGCCCCTGTGTTGCGCATCCGGCTCTGCAGGGTCACTCTGTTGAGTGACCCAGAAGCGACATCCGCTCACTCTTCGTATTCGGGGGGGTCGTTGGTTCAATGAGGCGAAGTCAGTGGGCCTCGATGTGAGGAGCCTCGACGATGACCGTTCAATTCGACCGGCACTATCTGGTCGAACTCCAGGTTTCGGCAGAGCGTGTTTCGCAGCTGCGGCGGATAATCGCCGCGCACCTCCGCCATTGGAGTCTCGAACTTCACATCCGGCCGGTGTGCCGGGGGGTGGAGGAGCTGCTGACCAATGTCCACCGGCATGTCGGTGACGACAACAACTGTGTCGTCGAACTCCGCTGGTCCGGGCGGCATCTCACGGTCTCTGTCGCCGACAACGGCTCCGAGATGCCGCGGCTGCTCAGCACCGGCGGCGGTGGTCTCAGCCGCGTCATGGCCCTGAGCGACAGCTGGGGCACCTGCCGCACGGCCGACGGCAAAGTCGTCTGGTTCACCCGGTACGCGAAGGAGCCGCGCACCGTCGACCTGGTGCCGTTGCCGCCGCTGCCCGGTGCGGGCGAGTTCCGTCGTCCGCCCGTCGCCGTTCCGGATCCGGTTCCCGAAACCACGACGGCATCCGACTCCGCCCCCGCTCTCGTCTGAGCCGGGCCACCAGGACCGGTACTGCCGGCTTCCGTACCCGCTGAACGCTTCACCTCCCGGCGCGGACGGCGTGCGCACCGCACGCATGGTCCGCGTCGGTCGGGTATCCGCCCGCAGGGCCCGCGTTGCGGCACGGCGTGCGGCGCTGCACGGTCGAAGTACCGAGGCAAGGAGGCCCCAGTCATGCCCATCGCGACGGTCAACCCCGCGAACGGCGAGACGCTCAGAACGTTCGACGCACTGGGAGAGGCGGAGATCGAGCAGAAGCTCGACGCCGCCGACACCGCGTTCCGGCAGTACCGCACCACCGGATTCGACGAGCGGGCCGGCCTGCTGAACCTGGCCGCCGGTCTTCTCGACGAGGACGTGCAGGACATCGCGCGCACCATGACCACCGAAATGGGCAAGCCCGTCAAGGCGGCACGAGCGGAAGCCGCGAAGTGTGCGAAGGCGATGCGCTGGTACGCGGCCCACGCCGAAGAACTTCTCGCGGACGAGCATCCGCCGGCGGACGATGTGCAGGATTCCGGTGCCTCCAGGGCCTATGTCCACTACCGCCCGCTGGGCGCCGTCCTCGCCGTGATGCCGTGGAACTTCCCGCTCTGGCAGGTCGTACGATTCGCCGCCCCCGCGCTGATGGCCGGGAACGTCGGCCTGCTCAAGCACGCGTCGAACGTCCCGCAGACGGCGATGTATCTGGAGGGCCTGTTCCGCCGGGCCGGATTCCCCGTGGGATGCTTCCAGACACTGCTGGTGGGATCCGGAGCCGTCGAGTCGATCCTCCGCGATCGCCGGGTCGCCGCCGCCACCCTCACCGGCAGCGAGCCGGCCGGCCGCTCGGTCGCGTCGATCGCCGGCGACGAGGTGAAGCACACCGTGCTGGAACTGGGCGGCAGCGACCCGTATCTCGTCATGCCGTCGGCGGACGTCGCCAGGGCCGCCCGGACCGCCGTGACCGCCCGCGTGCAGAACAACGGCCAGTCCTGCATCGCCGCCAAACGATTCATCGTGCACACGGAGGTGTACGACGAATTCGCCGAGCGCTTCACCGTGGGCATGCGCGATCTGACGGTCGGCGACCCGCTGCAGGAATCCACCGACGTCGGACCGCTCTCCAGCGAACAGGGCCGCGCCGACCTGGAGGAGCTGGTGGACGACGCGGTACGGCAGGGCGCGAGCGTGCTCTGCGGAGGCGGCCGGCCCGACGACCTGGGCCCTGAGCTGGAGCGGGGCTGGTTCTACGCCCCCACCGTCCTCACCGGGATCACGACCGGCATGCGCATCCACCGCGAGGAGACCTTCGGCCCCGTCGCCACGCTCTACCGCGTCGAAGGGCTGGACGAAGCCGTGGCGCTCGCCAACGACAGCCCCTTCGGACTCAGCTCCAACGTATGGACCCGCGACGCGGACGAGGCCCGTCGCTGTGTGCGCGATCTGGAGGCGGGTGGTGTCTTCTTCAACGGCATGACGGCGTCCCACCCCGCGCTGCCCTTCGGCGGCGTGAAGCGCTCCGGCTACGGACGTGAACTCTCCGGGCACGGCATCCGCGAATTCTGCAACGCGACCACGGTCTGGTACGGCCCCGATCCCGTCGGCGCCACGTCCTAGGAGACACAACATGAGTCATGCCGCCCACCCGGCAGTGACGCCCGGCCCCTCCGACGAAGAGATCGCGGCCCTCGACGCGCACTGGCGGGCCGCCAACTATCTGGCCGTCGGCCAGATCTATCTGATGGCCAACCCGCTCCTGACCCGGCCGCTCACCCGGGAGCACATCAAACCGCGCCTGCTCGGACACTGGGGCACTTCACCCGGACTGAACCTGGTCCACACCCATCTCAACCGCGTCATCAAGTCCCGCGGCGTCCAGGGCCTGTGCGTCTGGGGTCCCGGCCACGGCGGACCGGCCGTCCTCGCCAACTCCTGGCTGGAGGGCAGCTACTCGGAGACGTACCCCGACGTCAGCCGTGACGCCCAGGGCATGGGGCTGCTGTTCAAACAGTTCTCCTTCCCCGGCGGGGTGCCCAGCCATGTGGCACCGGAGACTCCGGGCTCCATTCACGAGGGCGGCGAGCTCGGCTACGCCCTCACCCACGCCTACGGTGCCGCCCTGGACCACCCGGACCTGCTCGTCACCTGCGTCATCGGCGACGGGGAGGCCGAGACCGGACCACTCGCCGCGTCCTGGCACTCCAACAAATTCCTCGACCCGGTGCACGACGGAGCCGTCCTCCCGATCCTTCACCTCAACGGCTACAAGATCGCCAACCCGACCGTGCTGGCCCGCCTCCCCGAGCCGGAACTCGACGCCCTGCTGCGCGGCTACGGGCACGACCCCCTGTATGTCGGCGGCGACGACCCCCTCACCGTCCACCGGGCGATGGCCGCCGCGATGGACCGGGCCGTGGACCGCATCCGGGAACTCCAGGCCGCCGCCCGTACCGGCGGCGACACCGAGCGCCCGCACTGGCCGGTGATCGTGCTGCGCACCCCCAAGGGCTGGACCGGCCCGGCTGAGGTCGACGGGGTGCCCGTCGAAGGCACCTGGCGCGCCCATCAGGTCCCGCTGCCCGGCGTCCGGGACAACCCCGAACATCTGCGCCAGTTGGAGGCGTGGATGCGCTCCTACCGGCCGGAGGAACTCTTCGACACGTCGGGGCGCCCCACTGCCCAGGTGCTCGACTGCGTGCCCGAAGGCGCCGCCCGGCTCGGCGCGAGCCCGTACGCCAACGGCGGTCTGCTCCTGCGCGATCTGCCCATCCCACCGCTGGACGACCACGCCGTCGAGGTCGACAAGCCCGGCACGGTACTGCACGAGCCGACGCGGGTGCTCGGCGGCCTGCTGGAGGCCGTCATGGCCGCCACCTCCGAACGCCGAGACTTCCGGGTCGTGGGCCCCGACGAAACCGCGTCGAACCGGCTCGACGCCATCTACGAGTCCTCCGGCAAGGCATGGCAGGAGCGGATCCTGCCGACCGACGAGCACCTCTCCCGCGACGGACGCGTCATGGAGGTGCTCTCCGAGCATCTGTGCCAGGGCTGGCTGGAGGGGTACCTCCTCACCGGCCGGCACGGTCTCTTCTCCTGCTACGAGGCGTTCGCCCACATCGTCGACTCGATGGTCAACCAGCACATCAAATGGCTCAGGACATCCCGCCGGCTGACCTGGCGCCGCCCCATCGCCTCGCTCAACTACCTGCTCACCTCGCACGTCTGGCGCCAGGACCACAACGGGTTCTCCCACCAGGACCCGGGCTTCGTCGACCACATCCTCAACAAGAGCCCCGAAGTCGTACGGGTCTATCTGCCGCCGGACACCAATACCCTGCTCTCCATCGCCGACCATGCGCTGCGCAGCCGGGACTACGTCAATGTGATCGTGGCGGGCAAACAGCCGAGCTTCGACTGGCTCACCATGGACGAGGCCCGGGCGCACTGCGCCCGCGGAGCGGGTGTGTGGGAGTGGGCGGGCACGGAGGACGGCAGCCGCGAACCCGACGTGGTGCTCGCCTGCGCCGGTGACGTACCCACGCTGGAGACTCTGGCGGCAGCCGATCTGCTGCGCAGGCATCTGCCGGAACTGGCGGTACGGGTGGTCAACGTGGTCGACATGACGCGGCTGCTGCCCCACGGAGAGCACCCACACGGCATGCCGGACTCCGAGTACGACGCGGTGTTCACCAGGAACACCCCGGTGATCTTCGCCTACCACGGCTACCCGTGGCTGATCCACCGACTGGCCTACCGGCGGGCCGGCCATGCCCATCTGCATGTGCGGGGCTACAAGGAGGAGGGCACCACCACCACGCCCTTCGACATGGTGGTCCGCAATGACCTGGACCGCTACCGGCTGGTCATGGATGTCATCGACCGGGTGCCCGGCCTCGGCGTCCGCGCCGTGGCGGTACGCCAGGCGATGGCGGATGTCCGTACCCGCCACCACGCCTGGATCCGTGAACACGGCACGGACCTGCCCGAGGTGGCCGACTGGACCTGGAGCGGCTGACACCGCCCCGGGGTCCCGCGACGTGGGCTCAGCGGCCGACAGCCTTTGCCAGCTGGGCCTTCGTCATGTGGGACCGTCCGTGGACGTTCTTCCTCTTCGCCTCTTCGTAGAGCTGGTCGCGAGTGGGCCCCTCGGCTCCGCTGTGGGAGCGCAGACCGCCGCGCCGCGGGGACGACATGTCCTCGATGGAGGTACGGCTCGCGGTCCTCGACTCGCCGGCGCGGGCGCGCTCCTTGTTGACCGTACGGGCCGCGATCTCCTCGGCCCGCTCCTCGCTGACCCCGCGCTCCTGCGCGCTCTCCTTGATGTGTTCGTACTGCCGTTCCCGTTTGGCATTGGATCCGCGTGGCATGGTGCGCTCCTCTCCCTGGGATCTGCCCCAGGACTCGGCCCGGGGCTCGATCGGGCCCTTCCCCAGTGTCCCAGCGGCCCCCGGAGCCCGCACGCCTGCCGCGTACCCGATGCGGCGTACGGTGTGTTGTCGGTTTGTTCAGTAGCGCAGGGCCGCCGCGATCCGTCCGTACTCCGCGAGCGAGTCGTCCGCGAGGAAGACCACGTCGGTGCCGCTGTCCAGCGCCGCCTCGACGAGCTCGTCCACGATGTCCTCTCGGACCGAGCCGTCTGTGAGGTCCGCGGCTTCGCCGCTCACCGGTTCGAGGTGCTCGTCCGTCACCCGTACTGTCTGCTGGAAGTGCTCCTCCACCGCGACCAGTCCGGCGCGGCCCTCCCGTACCGCGGCCCACACCTCGTCGAGACCACCGGCGAAGGCACGACGGCCGCGCGCTTCGTCCAGTTTGCCGTCGATCTCCGCCGCGAACCGCTGCTGCCGCGTCTCGAGCGCGGGCCGCAGCTCATTGAGCAGGCCGGCCGGTGTCATGTCGGCCGGCACACCCCTGGTGACCCGGCCCACGGCCGACTTGGCGCTTTCGCCGACGTCGTCCAGCAGGGCGAGCGCGGGGGCGAGGCCGACCAGATACAGCGGGCGCGGGTCCGTCGCCAGTACCGCGCGCAGCTTCTCGTCGACGGTGCGCAGGAAGTTGCGCGTCTCCTCGTCGCTGAAGGTGCTCGGCGTGTCGCCGATCCGCTCCTCGCGCTGTGGGTTGGGTGCCTCCCTGGGAGCCGTCAGCGGGAATCCGCCGGTCCGCTCCTCGTGCAGGACGT
Source organism: Streptomyces sp. NPDC088246 (assembly GCF_044741025.1). Lineage (NCBI taxonomy): Bacteria > Bacillati > Actinomycetota > Actinomycetes > Kitasatosporales > Streptomycetaceae > Streptomyces > Streptomyces sp. NPDC088246. The sequence goes on along the minus strand of NZ_JBIURV010000034.1, from coordinate 10,612 downwards.
CCGCCGTGCCGCTCCACAGGGCGGCGTGCTCGGCCGACACCGTGAGCGCCCAGAACGGCTGGGCCTGGGCCTTCGCCGCGACCAGATTGCGGGTCAGATAGGTGTCGCTGAGGACCACCCGCTCGGGTGCAGTACGGGGAAGCTGCCAGATCTGGTGCTCGTCGGCGGTGACGAGGACGACCAGGGCGTCCAGGGTCCGGCGGGGGTCCACCTCGTCGACTGCCCGGTCGAGCTGCTCCTTGATGGCGTTCCGGGCCTCACGGGTGACCGCGGGATCCGCTTCCAGCCGGCTGACGGCCTCGGACACCAGGTTGCGCAGCCGAACGGCGTCCTGCGCGTTGTCCGGAGCGCGGCGGTGCGTCGGCATGGTCAGGGACAGGGCCGGATAGGGCTTGGCCGCCCGCAGTTCCTGCAACAGGCCGGCGGTCAGGGCGTCCGCATCCATCGTTCTCTCCCAGGGGCTTCGGCGGGCATCCGCTCCCGAGTGAAGCGGGTGAATTCGACGAGTCAATTCATACCTTTTGATCCTAATATGAGCGAGTTCTCCATCGTCGGTCTCAGGAGGTACGCGCGATGTCCACGCTCACTGTGTGGAAGTTCCAGTCGGCCGAGGGCGCGGAGACTGTGGAGACCACGCTCAAATCCCTCCAGAAGGAGGGGCTGATCAAGATTCTCGACGCGGCCGTGGTCAGCTGGCCCGCCGACCGGGCGAAGCCCAGGACCAAGCAGCTGATCAACCTCGTCGGTGCCGGCGCACTGAGCGGCACGTTCTGGGGAATGCTGTTCGGCCTGATCTTCCTGATGCCGCTGCTGGGCGCCGCGATCGGTGCGGCGGCCGGGGTGCTGGGCGGCAAGCTGGCCGATGTCGGCATCGACGACGACTTCATCGCCGAGGTCAAGGAAAAGGTGACGCCCGGGACTTCGGCACTGTTCCTGCTGACCATGAACGAGGTGCCCGACCGGATCAGCGACGCCCTGCCCGACGGCGGCGCCGAACTGCTCCACAGCAACCTGGACACGCAGAGCGAGGCGCGGCTGCGCGAGATCTTCGGCGAGGACGCGGCCTGACCGACCGGTGAGCCGCGGCGGTCCGGGTTCCCCGCACCGTCTCTGCCTCACCCCCATTTCCTCATCTCTCCCTGCCTCTTCATCTCCCTTACGCCCTTCCGAGCAGACGGAGCGTCCGTGAACCCGACCAGCCCCCTGCGGCACGCCCTCGGCGGCCGCGCAGCCCGCAACCTCACCCCAGCCGTGCTGGCCGTGTTGATCATCGCCGGTACCGCCGCCTGCGGCGGCTCCGGCACCTCCTCGCAGGGCACGGCCAGGAGCACCCGTACGGTGTCCCCGGAACCGGCCATGACCCGGTCCGCGAGCGCCAGTCCACGTACCCAGCAGGAATTCGCGGCCTCGGTCTCCGCCGCCGCCGAGCGCAACCGGCAGCAGGCCGCCAAGCGGCTCGCAGGCGTCAAAGGACGGGGCAACGCGGTCAAGGACGTCTCGGTGACGGGACTGCCGGTCGCGAAGTCCGAGCAGTTCCGCAGCGCCCTCGTCCGCGTCACCAATCGCACGGACAAGGCCGCCTTCTACGCCGTCAAGGTGGAGTTCGTCGACTCGTCCCAGAAGGTGCTCGACACCGTGGTGCTCGGCTTCGCGGACGTCCCGCCCGGCCGGACCGTCAGCCAGCACGCCAACAGCCGCAAGGTGGCCGGCGTCAAGACGTTCCCCCGGATCGCCCAGGCCGAGCGCAGCTGACGGCCGGGCCGGGTGAGCGCCGCCGAAGCCGTCCACCCAGGTCGGGCCGCGGGAGCGCGCCCGGCGCGAACGGGTCGCGGTCGTCGCCGCCCAGGGTGCTCTCGACTTCACCGCGGCCGAGCAGGTGCTGTACGCCCTCGACGAGGCGCGACCCCAGGAGACGGGGGCCGCGGTACTGGATCTGCGGCGGGTGACCGACATCGACTCGGTGGCCCGGGCGGTGCTGCAGAGCGGACTCGGCCGGCTCGTGGAAGGCGGTGTGCGCACCGCCGTGGCCGACCCGGCGGGGCACCTCGTCCTGCTCCCCGGTGCCGGGGAGCAGGACGAGCGCACAGCCCTTCGGCCCTTCGACTGCCGTGAGGAGGCCGTGGCCCGGTGCGCGAGCGGCCTGGCCGACCGAAACGGGGAAGGAGCTGGTCCGGGTCTTTCCCTCTACCAGATGGACTCGACCCATTCCGGGTGATCGACAAACGGGTTCCGGTTGTGCTGGTACTGCTCGAATATGACGTCGTTGCGCCGCTTCTCGAAGCTGTCCGGCGGGTCCTCCTGGCTCCACGCCTTCAGCACCGAGAGACGGCCGATGTACGGTGCGGAGCCGTTGGACACACGGTCGTTGGGTTCGAGGTCCGGGAAGGCATCGTCGCCCTCGTAGCGCACCGCCATGTAGAGGATCATGCGGGCCACATCGCCCTTGACCGCGTCGCGCGGTTCGAAGGAGTCGCTGTCGGTGTAGCTGCCCGGTGCGCCGCTGACCGCGCTGCCGCCGTTGTCGAAGTCCTTGTTGCCGCGGATGGAATTGACGGTGACATCCTCCGGGCGCAGGTGGTGGATGTCGGTGCCGGGGCCGGTGGCGGTGCCGAAGTCGCCGTGGGACTTGGCCCAGACGTGCTCGCGGTTCCACTGGCCGACCGAGCCGCCGTTGTCGCTCTTGGGCTCGGAGCGCCCGGAGTAGAGGAGGATCACGTTCGAGGGGTTGGCGGGGTCCTCGTCCGTGTTCTTGAGTGCGTCCCAGACCTGGCTGTAGGAGATCTTGGTCTGGCTGCTGATGATCGTGTGCAGAGCGCTCTTGAGTGCGGTTCCGGACTTGCCGAGCGCGTCCTGGTAGTACATGTCGTCGAGAGTGCCGAGAGATGTCGTGGCGACCGGCGCGGCCGGGGGTGTGGCGGCGGGCGCGGCGGCCGCGGTGCCGGCGAGTACCGCGAACGCGGCCAGGGTCGCCAGCAGGGGGCGCCGGTAATGAAGGTGACGACGGGACATGTGGGGTGTCCTCTCCGAAAATGCGGGCACCACGAAGCCGTCACAAGGTGGGGGGCGGCGCCGCGGCGGTCGTGTGGTAGGTGGTCAGCGGGAGCCTTCCACACGCACCGTCACCATGGTGTGAACGCTGTGTATCTATCATGTGCAGGTCAAGTGAGGGCTTGTCCGTGGCGCCTGGAGCGGATCGGGGAGGCATCGGATGCGGCGGGCCGGGCACGGGGCGAGAATGACCGAAAGGACGAGGAGGCGGCATGAGTGACGAGTCCGAATCCGTATCCGCAGCTCGGGGAGTGACTCCCGACAGCCTCTTGCACACCGGCGGGAGCGACAATCCGACGGCAGAGGACCTGGTGCTCGCCTCAGGGCGGGACCTGACTCCGAAGAATCTTCAGTGGGCGGAGCGCAGGCTCGCCCGGGAGGGCCGGTCGGCGATCGACAAGGCGCTGCCCTAGCGCATGGCCCGGCGGCCGATGCGGGGAGTGTGTGGGCGCTCCCCGCAGCTCGGCTAGCCTGGGTGCACAATGAACCGTTTGACTACGTCAGGGGCCGGGTACGACCTCGCCCGCTTCCCCGAGGACCCGCGCGACCCGTTCCGTGCCTGGGACGCTGCCGATGAGTATCTGCTGCGGCGGCTGGAGGGAACCGACGAGTCGGAACCGGTCGACCTGTCGGGCGCCGTGGTCGTGGTGGGCGACCGCTGGGGCGCCCTGAGCACCGTGCTGGCCGGGCGCCGCCCCGTACAGATCACCGACTCCTACCTGGCGCAGCGCGCGACCCTGGCGAATCTGGACCGCAACGGCGTGGGCGCGGATGCCGTACGCCTCCTGTCGGCCAGGGACACCCCGCCGGACCGAATCGACGTCCTGCTGGTACGTGTCCCGAAGAGCCTCGCGCTCCTGGAGGACCAGCTCCACCGGCTGGCGCCGGCCGTCCATGCGGGCACCGTCGTCATCGGCACCGGCATGGTCAAGGAGATCCACACCTCCACCCTCAAACTCTTCGAGCGGATCATCGGCCCGACCCGTACCTCCCTCGCGGTCAAGAAGGCCCGGCTCATCCTCTGCACCCCGGACCCGGCCCTGGCCCGTACGCCGAGTCCCTGGCCACACCGCTACGACCTGCCCGAGGGCGTCGGTCCGGTCTCCGGCCGGACGGTCACCAACCATGCCGGGATCTTCTGCGCCGAGCGCCTCGACATCGGCACCCGCTTCTTCCTCGGCCATCTTCCCGCGCGCAGCGGCCCCGACCGGGTAGTCGACCTCGGCTGCGGAAACGGCGTCGTCGGGCTGTCCGCCGCGCTCGCCAATCCCGAAGCGACGGTTACCTTCATCGACGAGTCGTACCAGGCGGTCGCCTCCGCCGAGGAGACCTTCCGGGCCAACACCGGCCCGGGCGCCAAGGCCGACTTCGTCGTCGGCGACGGGCCGGCACAGCTGCCGCCCGCCAGTGTGGACCTGGTACTCAACAACCCGCCGTTCCACTCCCACCAGGCCACCACCGACGCAACGGCCCGCAACATGTTCCACGGGGCGCGCGCCGCACTGCGGCAGGGCGGCGAGCTGTGGGTCGTCGGCAACCGGCATCTCGGCTACCACACCCAGCTGCGCCGGATCTTCGGCAACTGCACCACGGTCGCGGGCGACCCGAAGTTCGTCGTCCTGCGCGCCGTCAAGCGCTGACGCCCGCCGGAGACGTCCTGGCCCTTCCGGATTCTTGCAACACGTTCTACTGTGTGCGCCGCCGCACACGGGCGACGCGACCGCGAGACTCCTGGAGGGGCCGTGCACCTCGAATACACGCCTGAGCAGCAGCAGTTGCGCGCTGAACTGCGTACGTACTTCGCCGGCCTGGTCCCCGACAACGCCTACGCGCGCTACGCCGACCCCTCCTCGCAGAAGAACTTCTACCGCGAGACGATCCGGCGCCTCGGCACCGACGGCTGGCTCGGCGTCGGCTGGCCGACGGAGTACGGCGGACGCGGCCTGTCGCCGATGGAACAGTTCATCTTCTTCGACGAGGCCGCCCAGGCGGGCGTTCCGCTGCCGCTGATGGCCCTCAACACCGTCGGCCCGACGATCATGCAGTTCGGCACCGACGAACAGAAGGACTACTTCCTGCCGAAGGTCCTCGCCGGCGAGATCGACTTCGCGATCGGATACAGCGAACCCGACGCGGGAACAGACCTCGCCGCGCTCAAGACCCGGGCCGTGCGCGACGGCGACGACTATGTCGTCGACGGGCAGAAGATCTGGACGACCAACGGCGACACAGCCGACTGGGTCTGGCTCGCCGTCCGCACCGATCCGGACGCCCCACCCCACAAGGGCATCACCATGCTCCTCGTCCCGACGAGCGACCCCGGCTATTCCTGCACCATCATCAACACCCTCGCCTCGCACGACACCACCGCCAGCTACTACGAGAACATCCGCGTCCCCGTCTCCCGCCGCGTCGGCGACGAGAACAAGGGCTGGCGGCTCATCACCAACCAGCTCAACCACGAACGCGTCACCCTCGCCGCCCACGGCACCATGGCCATCCGCGCCCTCCACAACGTCCAGCACTGGGCGACGGACACCCGGCTCACCGACGGCCGCCGCGTCATCGACCTGAGCTGGGTCCGCGCCCTCCTGGCCCGCACCCACACCAGGCTCGACGCCATGAAGCTCCTCAACTGGCAGATGGTGTCCGCGGTCCAGAACGGAACCCTCACCCCGCAGGACGCCTCCGCCGTCAAGGTCTACGGCTCCGAGGCACGCCGCGACGCCTATGCCTGGCTGATGGAGGTCGTCGGCTCGGCGGGACCGCTGAAGGAAGGGTCGGCTGGCGCCGTACTGCACGGCGAGCTCGAACGCGGATACCGGTCCGCGGTCATCTTCACCTTCGGCGGCGGCAACAATGAGATTCAGCGGGAGATCATCTCGTGGATCGGTCTGGGCATGCCGCGCGTACGGCGGTGAGCGGGTGCGACCACAGATTTTTAGTTGTCACATACCGGGGATAGTTGGCACTGGATGGATTCGCGTAAGCATCCAGCGGAAGGGTGGGGGACGGGACTCGTCACATGGTGGAGCATTGGTGCCCGGACGGAGGGGCGCGAGGGGCGAACGGCAGGTCGAAGCCGCCTTGTCCGAGGCTTCCACCGGTGGTGTCCGAGCTCTTGCCCTGCTGGGCAGCCCGGGCATTCGAGACACACTCTCGGCACGCGAGACGACCGTGGACATCACGGTGGGGGTTTCCTCCGTGCGATCGCGTCCGTTCGCGCACCGTTCCAAGTGGTCTTCCCGCTTCCGCTTCCCCACGTACCTGCCCGCGTCACCCAGCGGCGGTCTACCCTGGCGGGGGACGGAGACCTCAAGGTGACCGGGGGCCAAGCACCGCTTGTTCCCGCAGGTCTGGCGAACCTGCTGGCCCTTGCGCAAGGTCTCCCCGATCGCCTTCTCGTACATCCAGCGGTGCAGTGAACCGTTCCGGGTTCGGTAGGGACTCGATCGTTTGAGAGGATCGAGTCATGGCACGTCCTTCCCAGTGCCCGCTTGAGCTGCGCCGTCGTGCGGTGCGGATGGTCGCCGAGGTGCGGCCGGAGTACGACACCGAGTGGGCCGCGATGAAAGCGGTCGCATCGAAACTCGGCATCGGCACGACCGAGACCTTGCGCAAGTGGGTCCGGCAGGACCAGGTCGACGCCAGCGCCCGGCCGGGGACGACGACGGAGGAGTCCGCGCAGATCAAGGCGATGAAGAAGGAGATCGCCGAGCTGAAGCGGGCCAACGAGATCCTCAAGGCCGCGGCAAGTTTCTTCGCGGCCGAGCTCGACCGGCCTGACTGACAACTCACGGTTGATTGCGAGAAGCGTGACCACTTGGTGCCAACAAGCGTGTCCCACCGACCAGAAACCACCAGCTCATCGAGCTTCACCGGTTCCAACTAACGTGTCCAGGCTCAGCTGCGTGACGCCTCGCCGAGGCTTCCTGTCTCATCGATGCGCCCGTCCGCACCGGTAGGCAGCTGTCCTGGGCCTTGCTCCGCGGGCAGAGGCAGCACCATCGCTTGGTGTGTGAGGTGTCCGGCGTCGACCGCGCGCAGCGACACCGTTTTGGTCGTGACGGTGGTGGGGTGAGCGATCAGGCGCATCATGCACACCCCGATCCAGCCGCAACCCGGACCGCTGGGGCGGCCCGTCATGCCGGGGCCCATATCGGCCGAGGCCACCTCCACCAGGTGGCCGGACAACGGAGGCGCTGTGCACCGTGCGGTGCCCGGCGGCCGCCGGTTGGCGGTGTGCGGACCGCGGAAGGCGCCGGTCGTGGCCAACGGCGCCGTCGTGGCAATGCCCAGCAGGGCGCCGCCGCAGCACCGCCCAGGACCAGCCACACCCGGCGTCGGCGGTCCGCGTTCACCGCTGTTCCCGCAGCAGCGCGAGGCGACGTTTGTATTCGTCCTCGTCGATCTCCCCGCGGGCGAACCGCTCGGCGAGCAGGTCCTCTGCTCGCCTGCCTCCCCACCCATACCCCCCGGAGGGGGGAGTCGAGCCGGGCTGATGGCCACGGTGGGCGCTGGTCAGGTAGTGGACAAGGGCAACGATGCCGGCGATCACCAGTGCGAAGAGCAGCACCACGACCACGGTCATGACGAACCAGCCGCCCCGGCCCCAGCCGCCGTCGTACCACATCATGCCGATCACTTCCCTTGGCCGGTTTCCTCAATTCCAGCGTGGACGAGGAACGGCTTCGGCGGAAATCGGAGGCGCGTTCCCGGCGCTGGGCCGAACGGCCCCAGGGGCTCGGGCCCGCGGCCTGAAGATCGACCGCAGCAGTCAGACCGCCGTACCGCCGCCCACCCCCCGAGCCTCGCCGCCGGGCAGACTCAGCGCATGCGGTCGCCAGGTGCGAGCAGGCTGGTGAGCTGCGCGATCGCTTCCGGGGAGGGCTTGAAGTAGCGGCACACGTTCTCCGGCTTCCTGCGCCGGGATTTCGCTGAGGACCGCCGCCGGAGGGCTGCGGCCCTCGTACCAGGCGCAGATGGTTTCCATCCACACGGATTCGTCCCCAACAGGGTTGTGTGGGTCAGTGTTTTCGTGCCCCGCGGGGCCTGCCGTGGCTGGGGTGTCCGGCCCTCCCGGGTTGGGCGAGCCCGGTTTGCTTCGCAGGGGCACCCCGCGGATGAATCAGGTCACGGCGAAGGCCATATGGAGTGGCCTCATCCACGGTTGTTCGCGGTCCGACGGGAGGGCGGCCGACATCGGGTCTCGCGTGCTGCCCGCAGGCCCACCCCCGGCAGATCGCCGGCGTCGCCGGGGCACGGGGTAGGTCATCGACTGGCACAGGCGGTCGGCATGCCGCTCGTGACCATTGCCGCCGGGGTGAGGAGTTGGGCGCCGGTTCATGCGCATGATGGCGACGAAGGGCAAGACTTTGCGAAAGACGCTGGGCAGGGGCTCCTCGCCTTCTCGGCAGCCTTTCGGTGGGTGGGCATGCGCCACAGCACGGGTGGCCGACCCGGGGTCCGGCCGCCCGTTGGCGAGGGGCGGAGTCGGTGTGTGTCTTCAAGGGGCGGTGGCCGACCACATCTGACCTGCGGTTTTGTGAGTGCGCGCAATGCGTACTACGTGCGTTACAGGCGAATTTTTTGACGCTGGAACGATGTCCGTGACGCTCGTTTGGGCCGATTGCCGTCCACCAGGTGCTCCTCGGCGTACGGCTACTACCGTGAAGGTGTGGCCCGCCGCGCTACGCGCGGGTCACGACGGAGGCACCGTGGGCGACGAGGGATCTGACCACTGCGCAGAGGCGCACCGTCGGCTGGGCACGCTGCCGGGCGATCTCCAGGATCGGCTGGACGCCGTGAAGCGGGGTCCAGCCGAGGCGGCCCTGCTGCTGGATGCCGTCATGTCGGTGGGCAGAGGGCTCGACCTGCCCCAGGTGCTGCGTCGGATCGTCGATTCCGCGGTCGTCGTGGTCGATGCCGAGTACGGGGCCTTGGGAGTTGTCGGTGAGGGAACCCGGCTCACACAGTTCCTGCCGGTGGGCGTCACGGGGGAGCAGCGCGAGGCCATCGGCCCCCTGCCCGAAGGACACGGCATCCTCGGCGAGCTGATCCGTCACCCCGAGCCGTTGCGGCTCGTGGAACTCTCCGAGCATCCGTCGTCCTATGGGTTTCCGCCGAACCATCCGCCGATGCACTCGTTCCTGGGGGTTCCCATCCGGGTCCGCGACAAGGTGTTCGGCAATCTGTACCTGACGGAGAAGCGGGGCGGCCGGGTGTTCGACACCGAGGACGAAACCGTGCTGTCGACGCTCGCGGTGGCGGCGGGAGTGGCCATCGAGAACGCCCGTCTGTACGCGGAGACGTGCGACCGTCAACGCTGGCAGGAAGCCAACAGTGAGATCGTCGCGGCTCTGCTGAGCGGAGCGGACGTGGCACACGTCCTGCAGATGATCGTTGATCATTCCTCGCGCATCCTCGCCGCGGATCTCGGTGTGCTGGCTTTGCCCGCGGAGGGGAAATCCCTCCGTGTGGCACTGGCGTCCGGGGTGGACGCCGACACTCATCGCGGTCTGGTCCTGCCGCGAGCGGGATCGTTCGCCGGCGCGGCCCTGGACGCGGGCGAGCCGATCACCAGCCTGGATGTCGCACATGATCCGAGGATCACCGCAGGCCCGCCGAGGTGGACGGGGCTCCTCGGCCCCGCTGTCGCGGTCCCGATGGTGACGGGGGAGCGGACCCGTGGGGTGCTGCTGCTGGCCCGGGTACGGGAGCGTCCTGCCTTCACCGAGTCGGAGACCGCACCCCTGCTGGCGTTCGCCGGACAGGCCGCTCTGGCGATGGAGCTCACCGAACGGCGCGAGTCCGCCGAGCAGATCGCCCTGCTGGAGGACCGGGACCGCATCGCCCGGGATCTGCACGACCTGGCCATTCAGCGGCTGTTCGCCACCGGGATGACGCTGCAGAGCGTGGTGCGGCTCGTGGAACAGCCACAGGCGAGGGAGCGGTTGCTGCGCGCGGTGGACGATCTGGACGAGACCATCAAGATCATCCGGTCCACCATCTTCGGACTCCGCGCCCGTGACTCGGGCCGGGCCGGCCAGGGGCTGCGCGCCCGGACGGCGGCCACGGTCGAGCAGGTCGCACGGACCCTGGGCTTCCAGCCGTCCCTGCGGATGGGAGGGCTGATCGATACGGATGTGCCGGCCGAGATCGCCGACCAGGTGATCGCGGTCCTCGGAGAGGCGCTGAGCAATGTCGCCCGCCACGCACGGGCGACAACGGCGGACATCTCGCTGGTGGTGGGAAAAGGGGCGGTGAACCTGGTCGTGTCCGACAACGGTGTGGGCATGCCCAAGCATGGCGGTCCCCGAAGCGGGCTCGACAACCTCGCTCGGCGCGCCGAGAGACTCGGCGGCGAGATGAACGTGGGGACATCCGCGCGGGGCGGCACCCGACTGAGCTGGCGGGTGCCGTTGCGACTCTCCTGACACTTCGCGGGGTACTTCGGGGGCCGTGGCTGCGGGGGGGTGCCCCTATCTGTTTCGTCAAGCCTGGCGGGGCTGGTTCGTAGGGGTTGGTCCTGGTTTTCGGGAACGTCCCGCGAAGCGGGACGTTC
>NZ_JBIURV010000033.1:0-75683 GCF_044741025.1 Streptomyces sp. NPDC088246 | reverse complement strand
ACCCCAACAGAGTGACGGCCACACGCCGCCCGGCACAGCACCCGAACGGCGCGTCACATCACAACAGGGCAAACGTTCCCTGCTACGGCACTAGCGAACCGACAGGAGCAGCAAATGAAGCACCGCATCGTCGTTCTCGGCGCCGGCTATGCCGGGGCCTACGTGGCCGGGACCCTGGCCCGTCGGCTGTCCCCGGCAGGCACCGAGATCACCGTGGTCAACACCGAGCCGGACTTCGTCCAGCGGCTGCGGCTGCACCAGCTCGCGGCCGGCCAGGAGATCGAGGCTCCACAGCTCGCCGACGTCTTCGCGGGCACGGGGATACGGCTGCGCCTGGCCCGTGTCACCGCCGTCGCCCCCGAGCGGCAGGTCGTCGCCGTGGCTGACGCCGACGGCGGCGGCGAGCTCGCCTACGACACCCTCCTCTACGCGCTCGGCAGCCGCGTCGCCGACCAAGGCGTCTCCGGCGTGGCCGAACACGCCTTCCACGTCACCAGTCGTCCGGCGGCACTGCGCCTGCGCGAGCGCCTGGACAACCTGGCCAAGCGGGGCGAAGGCGGGAGTGTGCTGGTCGTCGGCGACGGGCTGACCGGCATCGAGACCGCCACCGAGATCGCCGAATCCCGGCCCGGCCTGTCAGTGACACTCATCGCCCGCGGCGAGCTGGGCGCCTCACTCTCCGCCGGAGCCCGCAGCCATCTGCGCCAGGCCTGTGACCGGCTGGGCATCACCGTCCTGGAGCACACCGAGGCCGAAGCCGTCGAAGCGGCGCGGGTGCTGTGCGCCGACGGCACCGCCCTGGCGTCCGACGCGACCGTGTGGACGGCCGGGTTCGCGGTCACCCCCATCGCTGCCGCCAGCGGGCTGGAGGTCACCGAGAACGGTCGGATCGTCGTCGATCGCACCATGCAGTCGGTCTCGCACCCGAACGTCTACGCCGTGGGCGACAGCGCCTACGCCATCGGCGACAATGGCCGACCTCTGCCGATGTCCTGTGCTTCGGCCGGCTACACCGGCATGCAGGCCACGGCCGCGATCGTTGGACGCCTGACCGGCCGTAAGATCCCTAACGCCAAGCTGGAGTACCACGGCAACCACATCAGCCTCGGGCGGCGGGACGGGATCCTGCAGATGGTCGACGGCGAAGCACAGGCGAAGCCCAAGTACGTGGGCGGCAGGAAGGCCGCGCGGATCAAGGCGGGCATCCTCAAGATGTCGCTGTGGACCACCTCGCACCCGACCTTCGGCCTGCCCAAGCGCAAGCGCCACCTGGCCGCCGTACCGGATGCGTCAGCCGAGAAGGCGGCCGCGTAGCCGCCGTGGGCAGCACTGCCACTGCGCTTCGAGGCCAGGGGCGGATCACCGCCGCCCCATCCTGTGCGCGCCTGAGCACCCCGGCACTGGGCCAGATACCGGCCGCCCACCTGCGAGGCCGGACCAGCAACCGGCCGGAGCCGCTGCTGACCCGGGGTGTGCAACCAGCCCGTCCCCGTCACCAGGCAAAGAGATCTCTCTGTCCGAGGAGGACGCATGGATCGCGTAGCCGACACACTGCCGTCGTCCTGGCCGACGGTGGCCAGGACAGTCGTCCTGCTCACGGCACTCATCAGTGTGCTGCTCACCGCCTTCGCCTGGCCGTCGGTGCGGTCGCATGTGCACGACGTGCCGATCGCCGTCGCCGGGCCGCCCGCCGCGGTCAAGCAGGTCAGCGCCGCGCTCGACCAACGCCTGCCGGGCGGCTTCGCGATCACCGAGGTCGCCGACACCTCATCCGCCGAACGGTTGATCCGCGACCGGGAGTTGTACGGGGCGATAGACGTCAGCTCCGGCGCTCCGCAGGTCATCACAGCCTCGGCCGCCGGCGCAGCGGTCGCCCAGACCCTTCAGGGCGTCGCGGTGGGGCTCGGTCAGGCGCAGGGCCCCAGCAAGACGTCCCCTGTCCGCGACATCGTCGCCCTGCCGGCCGACGACCCCCGCGGCGCCGGCCTGGCCGCCGGAGCCCTGCCCCTGGTCATGGGCGGCCTGCTCGCCGCGCTGCTACTGACCAGGCTCGTCCGCGGCATCGTCCGCCAGGTCGCCGGGGCACTCACCTTCGCGATCACCGGAGGCCTGGCGGTGGCAGCGATCCTGCAGTTCTGGCTCGGCTCACTGGACGATTCCTACCTGGTCAGCACCGGCGCGATCGCCCTGGCCATCGCCGCCACATCCCTGACCATCATCGGGCTGGAGTCACAGTTCGGGTACGCCGGCTTCGGCCTCGGCGCCGTCACCATGATGCTCATCGGCAACCCCCTGTCAGGCGCCTCGACCGCACCCGAGATGCTGCCGGGCTGGTCCGGCACGCTCGGCCAGCTGCTGCCGCCCGGGGCGGGCGGCCAGTTGCTGCGCTCCACAGCCTTCTTCGACGGCCACGGCTCCACCCACTCCGTCCTCGTGCTCATGACCTGGCTCGGATTCGGTGTCGCGCTTTGCCTGGCCAGCGGTCTGCCCAGGCGCGAACGCCGCCTGGCCGCCTGGCCGCCTGGCCGCCGGGCCCGCCGAGTCCGCCGAGAACGTGGTAGCGCAGCCGTCTAGTTAGGGTGTTCCGCGTGGACAGCACCGCCAGTGATCGCTTCGACACCAGCCGGTTCGAGGCCAGCCGGAACCAGCTGGCCTCGCTGGCGTACCGGCTGCTTGGCTCCGCCGCCGACGCGGAAGACGCCGTGCAGGATGCGTTCTTGCACTGGCAGGCTGCCGACCGGCAGCGGATCAAGGTGCCGGAAGCATGGCTGACCAAGGTCGTCACCAACCTGTGCCTCGACCGGCTCCGCTCGGCGCAGGCCCGCCGCGAACGCACCGTCGGTGCCTGGCTGCCTGAACCGCTCCTCGACGGCGACCCGATGCTCGGCCCGGCCGACACATTCGAGCAGCGTGAATCGGTCTCCCTGGCCGTGCTGACTCTCATGGAGCGTCTGTCACCGCTGGAGCGGGCCGTCTACGTCCTGCGCGAAGCGTTCTCCCACAACCACGCCGAGATCGCCGAGATCCTCGACATCACCGATTCCGCAAGCCAGCAGCACCTCCACCGGGCCCGGCACCGCATCACCGCCGCGCGCCGCGGCGGTGGCGAAGTCGACCCGGCATCCGCCCGCAGGATCGTCGAGGAATTCCTCGCCGCTGCCACCTCGGGCCGCACCGAACGCCTGGTGGCGCTGCTCACCGACGACGCGACCGCGATCTCCGACGGTGCCGGCCTGACCGAGAAGCTGCTGCGGTACGACACTCCGCAGCGCATCGCCGCCATCGCACGGGCCGGCTTCAAATCCACGCCCGCGAAACAGCGGCTTGCCGGCGGAATCTCTGCTGTCCACTACGCGCTCGTCAACGGCGCCCCCGCCATCCTTTTCGTGCCCGACGGCAAGGTCGTGGGCGCCGTGACGTTCGACATCACAGGCGGCAAGATCGCAACCGTGCGCGGCATCGCCGCCCCCGCCCGCCTCGTCCGCCTCACCGAGGCCTGGCGCCAGCACGGACCGGACACACCGCTCATCACCCAGTGGTGAGCCGGCGCCGACCGCGGCCAGGCGCAGCGCCCCGCGCTTCATAGGTGGCTGGTGGGGAGGCTCCGGACGGGGCTCCGCTGGGTGCTGTTGTTGGTGCGCCGGTCCAGCTCGGTGCAGAGTTCGTGGATGACCTGGGCATAGACGGCGACGCGCTCGCGAAGCCGACCGTTGTCCTCCCGCAGTGCGTGGGCGACGGCTTCGGCATCTACTGCGCGGGCGTGCAGATGCTGGAACGCGGGCGGGATGCCGTTCGCCTCGGACTTCCGGCGGGTGAATTCTTCTTTCAGGTCAACGTGCTTGTGCGTGAGGACCCAGCGTTTGACGCCTGCCTCGGCGGCGAGTTGCAGCGTGGTGAGCGCCCCAGTGGACCGGGTTGGACGGCCGTCGAGCAGCCGCTGGATTGCTGCGGTGATGGCGTCGCGTTCGGTGTCGCGGTCAGTGGCCATCGTGGGGTTCTCCGGTGTGGTCGTGGGCGGTGACGATGCGTTCCAGGCGGTCGAGCTCGTGCTGTTCGCGGGCGTGTCGGAAGGCGGGAGCCAGCGGGTCGTCGACGAGCGGCCGTAGCCGCTCGATCTGGACATGGACGTGTTCGATGTCGCGATCTGTCCGCGCGATGTTGACGCAGTTCGGGCGGCACTCGTCGAGGTCGGGGGTGCGGCGGGTGCCGTCCTCCTCGCTGCGGAGGCGGCAGGCTGCTCGTTTCGGGTCCAGGACGCAGGTCATGCCCTTGCCGGGGAAGATCTGCAAGTCGGGGTTGGCGAGCATGGCGTTGGCGTGCCGCTTGGTGCGCAGGACTCGGCCGGCGAAGCGCGTGGCGGCCTGGACGCGGTGCCGGTAGGTCTCGGCTGCTGGGCCGCTGACCTGCTCGCCTTCGCGTAAGCGCTGGTGTGCGTCGGCCAGGTTGTCCAGCCGGGCCAGCCAGTCCTCGAACGCGAGGTCGTCGGGGAATCCCGAGTCGTAGCTTCCTAATGGTGGAGCCGAGGGTCATCTGGACGCGGAGATGTCCGTACTGGATGGCGGCGGCGACCAGGCCCCGCGGCCGGCGGACGATGAACCAGGCCAGAGTGCGGCGCAGGCGAGCGGAGTAGATGACCGGGTGGACCGGGTCGGGCGGGATGGAGTCGCTGCGGCCGTGCTCGGTGCAGTAGGTCTCGACCCAGGCCAGGAACTCGGCGACGTCGTGGTTGATCCGGGTCTCCGACCGGGAGCCGCCGACGCGGCTGCGCAGGATGGTCGCGCCGTCGCGGCCGTCGGTGAACAACGTCGCCGGGAACAACCAGGTGCTCGTGTGCAGCCGTTCCAGGACAGCGACGGCGGTGGCAACGGCCTCGGTGACGACCCACGGATCGGCGCGGATCTCGCCCTCGGGCATTTTGTCGCCGGCAGCGTCGCGGACACCTTTCCAGTGTCTGCCGCGCAGGAGGACCAGATCGTAGGCGTGGTCTCGTTCGACGCAGCCGCGTTCGAGGCTGAGGACTTCACCTGCCCGCATCCCCGACAGGTAGCTGATCACGATGAAGCAGGCCGTGCTCAGGTGCCGTGCCAGGAAACCGGCCTCGGTGAAGTCGATGCTCGCGTCATGCCAGGGCCGGCCGTCCAACCACCCGGTGACCGGCGCGTCCAGCGGTGCGCCCTCGATGACGGGCAGCTCCATCTCGGCGAAGACGGCGCGGTTGCTGGGAGCGTTGAGCGCGCCGCGGGCCGTGTCGAGCACTTTTCCGAGATGCGAGAGGTTGACCCGGAGGGTGCCGTCGGTGTCGCGGAGGCCGGGAAGCGGACGTCCCCGCTCGCGGTAGCCGGTGAGCAGGACGCGCAGGTCGTCGGTCAGCGCGCCCTTCGGGCGCCGCGGTGGGGGAATGTCCCGGCCCATGCGGTTGCGGCCGCTGCGCTCGCTGAGTACGAGGTATTCGTCGAAGGCCGCAGTGATGTCTTCGGCGAAGGTCTCGACGAACCGCAGCGCCCAGGCCAGCAGCGCCGACATCGTCTCCGGGTGGATGCGGGGGGTGCGGTTCTCTTCGCGGATGGCGCGCCGCTGCTGGAGGATGTCCTGGATGCGTTCGCCGCGCCAGGGCGGGGTCTGCGGCAGCCGGTCGGCCTCGGGCAGCAGGTCCCGGTAGGACCACACCCGGTTCACGATCGAGAGCCGGTCTTCGCGCTGGGCATGGCTGGCCTCGGCCGCTTTGACGTGCGCGGCGTAGTCGTCGAGGTCGGCCAGGGACACCTCGCCAAAACAGGTCCGTCCGCGCTGGTCAAGCCAGTCGGTGAACAGGCGCAGATTGCGGAACATGCAGGTGATGGTGGTGATCGCCAACGTGCGCGGGCGGAAGTAGAAGGTGGAGACGCCGGCGCTGGTGTGGTTGAGCAGCAGCCAGGTGAGCGTCTTGACCGTATGCAGGAACGGCGCGGTGACGGGGCTGAAGTCGATCGAGAACGCGGTGCTGTGGCCCTCGAAGACGGCGGGCGAAAGGCGCCAGCGCTGGTCCGCAAATACCGACAGGGTGCTGGGGTCGGTTCCGGGGCGCAGCGGCCGGTTGAGCAGCACGAGAGTGCCTGGCTCGGGCAGGGGAGCCGCAGATGCGGCCTCGGCGGTGTCCGGGAGGATCATGTCAGGTCCAGTCCTCGGGTCAGGAACCGCTCGACCAGAGCGCGCTGCTCGGCGGTGATCTCGGTGCGGGTCGTGGCGATCATCGCGGTGGGGAAGCTGGCGAGCAGGTCCGCCAACTGCGTGACGGGCCCGGCGAACCGTTCGGCCCAGCGCAGCGGCGTCATCTCCTGCTTGCGGGCCTTGAGTCCTTCGTGGACGGCGACCAGCACCGGCAGGTGCGCCGGAGTCGCACGGGCGCAGGGGCAGGACAGACAGAGCAGGAACGAGGCTCGGCAGGGCTCGCCCGCCGGGCTGTGCGGGCCGGCCAGGTGGTCGGTGCAGCCTCCCATCACAGTGTCCAGTTCCCCGGCCAGCAGCTTGCTCAAGGTGGCCGTCTCCAGGCCGTGGCGCCTGGCGACTGCCTCGGGCGCATGCCGGGCCTCGGCGACATCGGCGCCCGTCAGCACCCGCATGACCTGCGCGGCCCGCGCGCCGGCCAGCTGCTCCTCCAGCACGGCCGCGACGACCTTCTGGTACTCGGCGAGGTTGCCGCGGTTGCGCGCCAGATACTCGTTCGCCAGCGTCCGTTCCGTGTGCGCGACCGGCTGCTGATGGCGCTCCAGCCAGCTCATCCGCAACCGTCGACTGTCGACCACCAGCGGAATCGGAAGACCGTCCTCGCCAACGGCGTCGGCGCGCAGGTTCGCGCCACGGCTCCAACTGGCCAGGATCGCATTGGGCAGGCCGGTGCGGAACCCACGGGCCTTCTCCACGCCCTTGGAGCAGAAGAAGACCAGGAGCAGATCCGTTCCGACGTGCGCCCGTGCCGCACCGGCCAGATCGACCAGCAGCGCGTAGACCCCGAACGGCGTGTGCAGGTCGAACTGCCGGTGAGGGCTGCCGCCCGGTCCGCCGGGCGCGCTGGAGGAAAACGCGGTCGGCATGTGTGCGCGGTCCCGGCCGCGGCGCGGCTTCACCAGGTCCACCACCGCAGTCGCGGTGGTCCCGGTGTGCCCGTCGGCGCGGTGGTGCGTCGCAGTGGCGGTGGAGATCGTGCTGTAGTTCTGCCCGGTCAGGCAGAGCAGCAGCACGCCGGCCGCGCCGATGTCGGAGAAGGTCAGGTGCAGGTCCGCCATCAGCCGGCCCGCCCCGAACGGACGGACTCGGTAGTCGGGCTGCCGGCCCCAGCGGGTGTCCTTGCGCGGGACGTCGCCGTGCCGCTCCACGTAGTCCAGCAGCTCGCCGTGCGTGAAGGCGCGCGGCTCTGCCTCGGCGTCGATCTGTCCGGCCCGCCAGCGGGCCAGCAGTTCCCGCCCGGCGAAAATCCGGTCGGCGGCCCGCCGCAGCTGGGTGCGTGCGGTAGTGGTGATGCGGTCGAACTCGGCCGTGGTGTAGCTGGCGGCGGGCGTGGAGTTGCGCTCCAGGCCCTTGCGGGCCAGCCGCGCCAGGAAGTCCTGCCCGGCGCCCTCGGGCGCGAACCGCAGCACCGAGCGCAGCGTCGGCAGCTCCCGGTTCAGGTTCGGCGTACCCAGCCCGGCCAGCTGAAAGCTCTCCAGATGGGCGCCTCGAAGCTGCGCCGGATGGACCGGCGGGCGGTTCAGCGAGGCCAGATGATGTGCGAAGCGGCGCAGCAGGCCGAAAGCACTCAGGGCCGAGGACGTCGTCCGGCGCCGCCCGGCCGGGGCGGTCGACCCGGCGAACGCGGTGGCCAGCCACACCACCAGCTCACGGGCAATGGGGAAGGCGGCGAAGTCGTAGTCGACCGGCGGGCCGCCGCGCTCGGGGAAGAAACGCACCAGGCACTGCCCGTCGTCGAGGAACAACCGTTGCGGCGCCTGGTATCCCGCTTTCGGAAGCGCAGCCGGGCGCCCCGCAGCGCGGATCATGACGGCTGTCCGGCGAGCGGGTCGGACAGCACCTGCGGGTGCCCGGCGAACATCGACGCCATCAGAGCCGACAACGCAACCCCGTGAGCGTGCTCGATCAGCAGCGAGACGTCCAGGTCGCGGAAGGGCTCCAGGTAGATATCCATCGTCGTGGTCACGTCGACGTGCCCCAGCAACGTCTTGACCAGATACCAGGTGTCGCCGAACTGGGCGCGGAAATCGCGTACCTCCTCAGCGTTCAGGTGCGCGACCTGCCGCTCGTAGAGCAGCCGGCCCACCGAGTACCAGCGCAGCGCGAACGAGTGCCGCAACATGTGCGCGTTCGCCTCGAACGAGGTCAGTCCCGCGCGGGCGACCCGCTCGTTGCCGGTGTCGAAGGTGTGCTGCCAGCCGTGCGCCTCGCGCGGCATGCCGTCCTCGTTCAGCCAGACCGCCAGCGGCCCGGCGGCGGTCCGGCGGAACAGATTCCTGCGGGCGCCGGGATCCAGCGAGTCCAGCGACGCGGCCACCCGGCGACCGCCCCTGTCGCGCATCTCCAGCCGCCGGTTACGGGTCTTGCGCTCGACCAACAACAGCCCCGCCAGCCGCTCGTAGCGGGCGGCGCGCTGAGCGCGGCGGACCGCCGCGGCGCGTTCGCCCTCCTCGTAGGCCAGTACGTCGGCCAGCACGCTGCGCGGCATCCAGAACCGGCGCCCGCGTCCACCCTTGGCGCAGGCCGCCGACAACCGGCAGGTGGAGTAGGTGCGGGTCTCGTCATCGGCGGGCAGCTCCAGACGCAGGACGCTGGCCCACTCACTCAGCCGCAGTCCGGTGCCGTAGAGCCCGTCGGCGAACGCGCAGTCACGCTGGCTGTTGCGCCCGCGCCACCCGTCGATCTCCTGGCCACACAGGTCCAGTCCGCGCAGCCCGACATCGACCCAGCGGGCGTAACCGGCCGGGTCCAGCCACTTCACGTCCTTGCCGCGCACCAAGTGCGGCCCGGCCTCGAACGACTCCGTCACCGTGCCCGGGCCAGGACCCGGAACTTGCCGCCGGGCCACCGGATCGCTCACTCCGAACCGAAACCCGGCCCAGCGGTAGAACGCGCTGATCGCGACCAGGTCGTCCAGCACCATCCCGCCGGCCACGCGCCGGACATTCGCCTCGTCGGTCATCCGCCAGAACTTGAACCCGACGACATCCTCTTCGTCGGCGTCGTGCCAGGCCCGGCCCGTAGCATCAAGGAACCCCAGCCAGACGGCTACCGCGAAGGCGTACTTCCTTCGCGTGCCCGCGCTCGCGTTACGCATCCGCGCCGAGGCGAAGAACCCGTTGACCTCCGGCACCGACCATCCGTCGGCCCGCAGCAGCACCGGCTGTCCCCTCTGAGTGCCGTGCGCGTGCGCCCACTCGGCCAGCGTCGGCAGGCCCGCCAGCACCGGATCGGCCGCGTACCACGGCACCTCCCGCCGCGGATCGCACCAATGCACCTGCCACCGCGCCAACGGACCGGCTTCCACCTCAAGTTCATCGATCATCAACGAGTAAACGTACAGCCACACACAGTCACTGAAATCCCAGCAACAGTTGCTTGTGGCTAGAGACCGCCCGCGCACTGGGTGACCACGGTCAATGGCGCGGCCGTCGGCCCGGCGAGGAACCCGTCGATCTGCAGCGCGGTCACGGCGAGCACCTGGTGAACGCCCGGGATGTCCATCACGGTGTCCCGCACAACCTGGTCGTGGGCGGTCATCTGTCGCATGTCATTGCCGAGTTTGTGCGGGTCCCGGAAGTTCCGTCGGAGGTCGAGCGCGATGTCGGCGCGCTGCAGGACGTCGGCGTACTCGGATTCCTCTTCGTCGTGCAGGCGGCCGATGGAGACGAAGGTGACGTCTGCCGAGGGCTGGGCGACGACGGTGTCCCGCCGCGCATCGCAGCCGGTGCAGTGCGTGGTGACCCGGTCGTCGTCGGCCCATCGGACGGTGATCTGCCACGACGGCCACTCCTGGCGCGGGCCGCGATCGATGTCGAGCACGTCCTACGAGGCGCCGTTCGTGCCGACCTGGTACCGGCCGCCGATCCGGCGCGGGCCGATCTGCCGGCTGACCCACTCGGCGTGGGTCAGCTCGTATCCCTCCTCGTGGTCGCCGAGCGAAGCGGCGGCAGTCCAGCCGACGCACTCGGTGCAGTGAAGCTTCCCCTTGATCGTGGACACCTGGAGACCGGGACATGAGGTTCCAGAGGAAGTTGCACCAGGTGGGAAGTAAGTACACGAAGCGGTACACCGCGGAGTTCAAGCGGGACGCGATCGCGCTCGTGGACTCCACGGGCCGCACGGTCACCGAGACCGCCCGGGAACTCGGGGTCGGCCCGGAGTCCCTACGCAACTGGTATCGCCAGGCGAAAGCGGATCGCGGCGAGGGCCGGCCCGGCGAGCTGGCCACGGCGGAACGGGAGGAGCTCAAGCGGCTGCGCAGGCAGAACACAGAGCAGGCCAAGACAATCGAGGTGCTGCGAAAAGCCGCGGTCTTCTTCGCGAAGGAGAGCGGCCGGTGAGCGAGGTGTACGCGTTCATCGAAGCGGAGAAGACCACCCACGGCGTCGCCTTCCTGTGCCGCTGCTGCTGAAAGCGGCCCGCTCCTCCTATTGCGCCTGGCTCGCCGTGGGGAAGAACCGTGCCCTGCGCCAGGCGGCCGACCAGGCCCTGGCCCACGAGATCACCGTCATCCATCTCGCCTCCCGGAAGACCTACGGCCGTAACGCACTGCTGAGCATCCTCGGCGGCACCGCCGTTCATGTCCTTTTGGTGAGCACGGTCTTCGCCCACTGATCCACGGCCGGCCGCGACCCGCGCCGGCGCATGTGAAGTGTCTCCGGTCCGCGCTGCGGCACCCGCTGTTGACTACCCACCCGCCGTGCCAGCGCGCGGCTGGGATCGATCCTCGTCCACCCACGGACGCCGCCACACCGCGTGCCGGCCAGCGGCCCGCGCATCCTCGCCCACCTCGGCCCGGTCCCAGCGCAGATATCCCTCCACATCGCCCAGGACCGAATACGGCACGTACACCCATCGCGCCGACGTGCTCGACGAGGTGCTGGCGGTAGCCGCCGTCGACCCGGACCTTTCGGACCGTGGGATGCTCGGCAGCCACCGTTTCGATCAGGCCGGTGCCGGCGACGGAGTCCTGGACACTCGCGGCCGTGACCAGGACCGCCAGACGCAGTCCGAGTGCGTCCGTCACGATGCTTCTCTCCCTGCCGACGATCTTCTTGCCCGCGTCCGTGCCCTGGCTCGTGGCGGGAACGCTGGTGGAGGTCTTCACGCTCTGCGCGTCGATCACGCACGCCGACGGCTGGGCGTTCCGGCCTTCGTGTTCACGCAGCAGGCTCCGCAGCAGCCCGCTGAGCTGGGCGAACACGCCGTCCCTTTCCCGCACGACTTCACGGATCACGGCACCGTCCACGCCTACTACGCGACCTGGCGCGACGAGGGAATCTTCGCCCAGCTCAATTACGACCTGCCGGCACTGGCCCGCGTGAAGGAGGGACGTAAACCCGAACCCACAGGCTCCGTCATCGACACCCAGAGCGTGAAGACCTCCACCAACGCGCCTGAGACCAGCCAGGGAACGGATGCCGCGAAGAAGATTGCGGACCGGAAGCGGGGCATCCTCACCGGCACGATCGGCCTGATCCTCGCCGTGACCGTCACCGCCGCGAGCCTCTCCGAAAACGCCCTGGGAATACGCCTCCTCGGCCAGGCGAAGAAGGCGTACCCGACCGTCGCCAAGAGCTGGGTAGGCACCGGCTTCAAGAAGGTCGTCGTCGAGCACGGCGCGCAGCTCGGAATCGACGTCGAAGTCGTCAACAGAAATCACGGAGTTCGCGGCTCTCACGTCGTGAAAAGGCGCCGGGTAGTGGAGCGGAGTATCGGTTGGATCATGATGCATAGACGTCTCGCCCGCGACTACGAGACTCTCGCCGCCAGCTCCGAAGCCATGATCTACGTCGCCTCGATCGACAACCTCACCAAGCGCATAGCGGACGAGACCACCCCAACTCGGCGAGGAACTTACTAGGGCGCAAGGGGCAATTCGCCCACACTGAACGCCCTCCGAGAGGAACCGCTCGTGAAAGTGTCGACTCGACCATTATGGCGAAAGGCCACCCTGTTCAAGGGCGTGGTCGTCACCCTTGCCTCCCTCGCAGCCCTTACCGTTCAGGCGTCTCCGGCGGCCGCGGACGACGTCTACGGCAAGCCGGTCGGCGGAGCGATTCTCGTCAAGTACAACGAGCTGGACCGCGAGACAGGGCCGCTCGGCTGTCCGACCAGCATCGAGCTGGACAACCCCGACGGCGTTGGCAAGCGACAGGAGTTCGCGGGCGGCACCATCTACTGGTCCGCCGCCAGCAACGCGCACCCCGTATGGGGCACGATCGGCGGCAAGTGGGGCGCGCTCGGCTACGAAGGCGGGAAGCTCGGCTACCCGGTCGACGACGAACGCACCGACCCCGACGGCGCCGGCAAGCGGCAGCAGTTCCAGGGCGGCACCGTCTACTGGCATCCGACGCTGTCGAACGGGGCGCACCCTGTGTGGGGGCGTATCGGTGAACTGTGGGCCTCCTACGGATGGGAGGGTGGTGTGTTCGGGTATCCGACGTCGGATGAGGGGTGGGAGGAGCCGTACCAGTCGATGACGCAAAGCTTCTCCAGCGGCGGCCTGACCCTGTTCTGGAGTCCGGGCAAAAACGACGAAACGTCCTGGTGCAAGCAGGAATGCGTCGGCTACTCCGGCGCCGCCGGTACCGACTGGTTCAAGGAGACCCGGGTCGAGACCTATGTCGGCACGGACCAGGTGAAGGTCCGCGCAATCCCCACCAGGAACGGGTTCAACAACGCCCGCACTGACTTCCACGGCGCGTGGAACCAGGTGTGGTCCATGGCTCCGTACCCGAAGGGCATCAACCAGGTAGAGCACCGGTCGCTGTACGAGCAGTTCGCCTGTCACGCCGCGTGGGCGGAGGAGCGCCTGCCCGGCGACTGGAACACCGGCCCCACCTGGGACCTGGAGTCGTGGCTGCCGAGCATTGGCATGGAGAAGGCGATCGACCCGGTCGAGGCCCGCAAGCACAAGTGCAACTGGACCTGATGGTTCGAGTGCCGGCCTGAACGTAGATACGCCTGCGCCTCCCGAGAAATTCTTTTCGGGGGGCGCAGGCATATGACGCAAGCCCGGCAGGGGCCGTCAGCCCCCTGCCCTCGGCCCACCGACCACCCGGAAGCCCCCGCCGTGCGTACGACTACAGCCAACTCGACCGTAGTGCAGTCGACTTCGCACTGTCCGGCGAGTTCACACTTCCCTGCACTCGGTGGCGAATCCCCAGCTCAGCCGTGCACGCGACTACGGACATTCACTCCACCGCCGCGGCAGTACGGCGGTGGAGTGCGCCGCAGGTCACTGGCTGCTCCGTTGGTTTTTCGGCGAGCACTACCGGGACGCCTATGACGGGGGATCGGGAGTTTCAGGGTGAGGAGGCCGGGAGCGGTGAGGTGAGTTCGGCGTCGGGTTGGGCGAGGGTGCGGCGGAGACGTTCGGCGAGCGCCGTGAAGTCCGGGGCGTCGAGGCTGGCCGGGTGCTGGCCGACCCCGAGCTCGTCGAGCAGTTGGTCCCAGGACTTGGCGTGCGGGCCGTACTGGTCGGAATAGACGCGGACGAGCCACCAGGCGGCCGCTCGCCAGTCCGGCCGCAGGTAGCGCACGCGGCGCTCGGTCATCTCCGCGCCGGTGTCCGGATCGGTCCACGTCCGTACGTGCTCGTCGAGAACGAGGCTCCCTGCACCTGCCTGCAGAACCCGGGTGAGGGCCCGGGCGGCCATCTGCGCCCGGGCGCCGGTGACCTTCCGGAACAGGTCCACGTACGCGTCGTCGGCTTCGCCGACGGGCTCACCGGTCCGGGTCTGACCTTCTGAAGGCACCCCCCTGGTGATCAGTGATGCGATACCGGACCGGGTCGAGCCGTTGCCGACCGGTCCGGTCCGGTCCGGTCCGCGGGCGACGGTGGGCCGACCACCGCCGCCCCTTCAAGGCGACCGCGTCAAGACGAGGCTGGAAGGCATCCGCCTCAGGAATCAGCCGAGCAGCGCGGTTGCTTCGACCTCGACGAGCACATCCGGCTCGAAGAGGTACTCGACACCGATGAGGGAGGCCGGCGGCATGGGAAGCCGGAGCCCGATCTCGTCGGCGACGGTCTCCACACCGGCCATGAAGTCGCCGATCTTCTCCGGGTTCCACCGGGTCACGTAGAACGTCAGGCGCAGCACGTCCGCGAACGACGCGCCCGCGCCCGCCAGCCCGACGGAGGTGTTGCGCAGCGCCTGGGCGACCTGCCCGGCCAGATCGCCGGGCGCGACCGGAGTCCCGTCGGCCCGGCGCGCAACCTGCCCGCTGACGTGGACATGCTTCGTCCCGGTGCCCACGGCCACGTGATGGTACGGGACCGCCTGCAGCATGCCTTCCGGCGTGAAGTGCTGAACCGTCATGACTGTTCCCCCCTTGAACTAGGTATCCGTAAGCTACCTAGTAGAAGAAGGACACTCCAACGAGACCAGGTTTCGCCATGGATACCGACGACGAACTCCGCATCGACCTCCCGCACCGCGAACTGCTCGACCAGATCCTCGACAAGTGGTCGCTCAGCGTCCTCAACGAGCTCTGCGAACGCCCGTGCCGCTTCAACGAACTGCGCCGAGCCGTCCCCCAGGTCACACAGAAGTCACTGACCGCGACACTTCGGCGACTCGAACGAAACGGCGTGATCGAGCGCGAGGTCGTCTCCACCCGCCCGGTGGCGGTCAGATATCGGATCACACCACTCGGCAAGACCCTTCGACCTCCCATCGACGTGCTGCTGGCGTGGGCCTCGGAGCACATGCCCGCCATCGCACGCGCACGCGAAGCCTTCGACACACGGGAAGAAGAAACAGGAGGCCTCTGACCCTTCCCCCGCCTCGGCCGGGCGCCGGGGCGGGGGAAGGGGGTGGGCCTCGATCCCCCGGCGACTGCGGCAGCCATCGGGCATGCGACGTCCCGGTGGACTTCGTGCTCGGCGAACCGACTGGCGCGGACGGATCGACAGGCGTCAGGCCCCAGGGAAGCGGAGCGGACTCGCACCGGATTTGGCGAGACCGGCCATCGCGTTCGCGATCCTCTCCGCGCTATCGGGCGCCAGGGAGCGCCCGCCCGTGAAAGCCTGCCAGGCCTCGGCTGCTGGGGTGTTCCGGTACCGGCAGGTGCGGCGTGAAGTGAACTGGCGACGGAATCCACATCGGCCTTGGTCCAAGCGGAAGTCCAGGCCGGCAACCGGCCAGTTACACCACCTCTCCGCCCTCAGTCGGGCGCTGGTGACAACCATCGAGCACTCACACCAGGTCTCCTCTGTCGGGGAAACAGAACCGAGCCGTCCGGGCTCCAAGATCATCTCGTGGCGGGTTTTCTGCCGTATCTGGGTCATGCCCCGTGAGCCCCGCGAGTTCGCGAAAACTGAAGGGTTCCCGGCGGGAACCCGAGGGTCTGTCGCCGTGCCTCGCGGCGTCGGATCCGTGGGTTCGTGGTGAAGCCCCGGGCCAGCGCCACGGCGGCGGGTGGACATAGCCAGGTTGGCCCCCACAGTCACGACTGATCGGGGCGGCTGAGACGCACCGTCTCTCCGCCGAATGGTAGGTGCGTGACTCGGCTGGCGAGGAGCCACGTGTCCTCGACCTTCCAGAACGTGTCCTCGTAGTGGCCCACGTTCGCGGGGAGCCTCGCGGGCACCATGCCATCGGCATAGCCGTCGACCCGGTAAGTGGCGAAGTAAGAGGTGGCGGTGGCCGCCGACGCAGAATTCACCGTGACCAAGATGTTCGTAGACATACGGCGTGACAGCCGGTCCTTGGGTCGCGAACCAAAGTAGCTGCGGAGCGCCTCACGCCCCTCGACTCTGCGGTCGCCGTGAGGCCACTCCCACACCCCGTCAGGCGTGAAGAGGTCCGCGACACTGCTCGGATCTCCCAGGTCAAGGCGGCGCACGAACTCGACGACCAGACGCTCGCAGGCTCGCTCGGCGAAGAGACGTTCCATCGGGTCAAGGGCTTCAGTCGGCATCATCAATTGCTACCAGCCCTCTACGGGGTACTGCGATGGCTTTTTTGGCTGCCGATTCCCCCGGCCCGTGAACGCGACGCCATCTTCGACGTGGCACGACAGTCAGAGCCGCTCTCGACGGGTCGTTCCAGGAGCTGGCGGGCAGAGTTCGCGTAGCGAATCGCGGTCTTCTCGCTGACTCCGAAGACCTCGGCGAGGTGGAGCGGGTCGGGACCGTGGACGAGTGCCTCTTCGAGCTGCCGGTCCATGCGGAGTCGTTCCCATGTCGCGATCTGGCCGTGCAGCGCCGGGCCGGCGACGGAGCTCTTGCTGATGGGGCCCGTTCCCAGGGCGGTCTGCTTGTTGATCAGTAGGTGCAGGTTGGCTGTGCCGGACCAGCGGCGACGGCGGAACTCCAGCCATTCCTGGGCAAGTTGAAGGGTGAGATCGTCCAGTGGGCGGGTGCGGCCGTCGATCGTCAGACGGCGGCTTCCAATGTCGAGATCGTCGAGCAGGAGGCGGCGCATGGCGCCAGGTCGTGCGGCGTGAACTGCGGCGAGTGCGAGGATCAGCCGGTCGGCGGGGTGGGTGACGGCGGCTACGGACCCGCTGGTGTGCTCGGGTTCCAGGGGCTGGATGACGCCTTCTTCGCGCTGGCCGACGCGGATGCGGGCGGTCGGGTTCTTGAAGATGGTGCCGTTCTTCTTCGCCCACCGGAACAGGGATCGCAGCGACGATGGTGTGCTGGCGTGGAGAGCCGTGGATGGTGTCCGTGGCCTCCCCAGCAACGGCGGTGTGCTGGGCCTGCGCCGCAGCAATAGCTGCATCGGCGACCGCCTGGGCGCCACGGACTTTGCGGTTCTTCAACCAGGCCGCGAGCCGACTCGGGCCGATCCGGCGCAGGCCAGCGGGCGTTTGGTAGCCGGTCAGCAGCACAAGCGCCGCCTTGGAGCCGGCGTAATCGAAGGCCCGCTCCAAGGCGGGAAAGTACTCCAGCAGTTGTGCCCGCATCCGGTTGATGGCGCGGGTGCGATCTGCGGCAAGGTCGTAGCGCCGGGCGGTGAGGATCTTCAAGTCCACCGCGATCTCGTCCCACTCCTGCAGAGGCTGCAGGTCCCGGCGCATCCGCGCCTGATCCGCGATGACGTAAGCGTCCTTCGCATCAGTCTTGCCGTCCCCCCGATAGCCGCGGGAGGCATGGTGAACGGTCCGGCCAGGAATGTAGAGCAGCCGCTGACCATGGCCGACCAGCAGAGCGATCAGCAACGCGCCCCCGCCGGCGTTCAGGTCGATGGCCCAGGTCACCGGGCTGTCCTCGGCCAGTGCGAGGACGTCGCCTATCAGCTCCAGCAGCTCTGCCTCGTTGTTGGACACCCGGCGCGAGAGCACCTTCATCCCGTCCGTGTCGATCACCGTGCAGTGGTGCGCGGCCTTGCCGGCATCCGTCCCCGCCCAGAGCTCGGGCACCCGAGCCTCCCTCGTCGATCGGTTGACTGGTTCCCTGCAGACGACCACGCCGACGTGTCCTTACGAAGCGATCTCTGTTCGCTCATCCCAATGAGTGGCCGTGTTCGTCGCGGGGCACTGGGCGGCCTATCAGTCAAAGCCACACGTACGGCATGAGCGCTTTCAGCCACACCCAGGCCCCTGGGTCTCCCGATCGTACGAAGGACCGGGATCAACCCGCCAACAAGGTAAGGAGCGCTTCACCTGGCGGCTCTCGCCAGGTGAAGTGCACCCCCGCCAGGAGTCCCGACCGATGGCTCCTGAGATGGCCGCCGTGCGTGATGCCTTCCTCGGATAGGGGGTCTGTCAGTGGGGCCACCTAGTGTGCGAGCCAGGGGTTCAGATGGCGGTGCGGCCGCCATCGACGGCGACGGTCGCTCCGGTGACGTAGCTGGCCTTCGACGAGGCGAGGAAGCCGACGACCTCGGCTACCTCGGCAGGCTCGGCCGCGCGCTTCATCGCTGTGGTTTCGGCGATCGCGTCGAACAGCTCGCGGGCCGCGCCCCGGGTGTAGACCGGGCCGGGGGCGACGGTGTTGAAGCGGACGCCGCGGCCGCTGTACTCAGCAGTCCAGCTCTGCGTCAGTGATGCCAGCGCGGCCTTGGTCGCGCCGTACGCGGCAGCGTTGGCCAAGCCGAGACTGCCGGCCATGCTGCCGATGTTGATCACGCTGCCCGATCCCTTCGCCGCCATCGCCGGGACGAACGCGGCCACGAGGAAGAACGCCGCGCGGACATTGCCGGCGAACATCGCGTCGTAGTCGGAGACCTTCATGTCCTCGGTCGGTGCCCAGACGGCATGTCCGGCGTTGTTGACCAGGACGTCGATCTCGCCTACCTCCGCGGCGAGCCGGTCGATGCCGACCGGGTCCTCCAGGTCCGCCGCGACGAATCGGGCGTGGCCGCCGACTGTGGTGATCTCGTCGACGGTCTCGGCGCCGCGCTGGGCGTTGCGGCCGGCGACGACGACGGACATTCCGTCGGCGGCCAGCCGCTTGGCAACCGCCCGGCCGATGCCGGACGTGGCCCCGGTGACCAGGGCAGTGAGGGGGTGCGGGTCGAGGTTTGCGCGCTCCGCAGACATGAGATGCACCTTTCGGCTGGCCGGGGCAGCGCACGCCCGGCAGGCGGGTGAACCACGATGCGCGGCCCCCTGGGTCCTACCCCTCCACTGTCCGTGCCACCGCAGGTTCCAGCACCTGCGGCTACTCCGTCTCGGGGTGCCACACAGTCGTCTTCACGGTCTTCTCGACCTCGTACCGTTTGGCTCTGGCAGCGGCGGCGGGTGATGGCCGCCTGGATGCAGACCGCCCCCTCGTGCCATGCCCGCCACTGTGCCGCCTGAGAGGCAGGCTTCCCAGCCCGCTCCCACCTGCCGGAAGCCACAGTCCTTGTGGTCGGGATCACCCGCCCTCCGGTGCTTCACGAACAGTCGAGCTCCACGTAGTCGATGTCGGTTAACTCCAAGGAGTCCGTCGGGCTGCGCGAAGCCTTCGGATACGGCTACCCGGACGTGGCGAGGATCATCGGAAAATCCGAGGCCAACTGCCGGCAGATCTTCGCCCGCGCCAGAAAGCGCATCGCCCCCGAAGGGCAGACGATCGACAGCCCGCCGACCCCGACGCGGCGCGCGGAGGGTGACGAGCTCGCCCGCAGGTTCTTCGAGGCCACCGCAGGCGGCGACATGGACGCACTCCTCGACATGCTCGCGCCCGATGTCGTGTTCCACGGCGATGGCGGCGGCAAGGCACGGGCGATCGGGAAGGCAATGACCGGCCTGCGACGCGTCGCACAGCTGCTCATCGGCGGGTTCCGCCGTAACAGGAAGCTTGGCGTCGTCCAGTCGGCCTGGGTCAACGGTCGACCGGGCGCCGTACTGTCGGACACCGAAGGGCGCGTGGCCAGCGTGCTCGAGCTCGAGATCGCCGACGGCGCCATCCAGGCGATCCGCTCCATATCCAACCCCAACAAGCTCACCCATATCGGACCAGTGTCCGATGTCGCGCTACTGCCAGAGAAATGATCCGCCCTCACATCGCCAGCAAATGGCTTCACGGGGGCGGATCCCCGGGGGTGGTCAACGGAAATCCGGAGCCGGGCCGGCGAGAGGCCAGCCGGGCTCGTCTCGGTGCCGGTGGTTGCCCTTTTTGGGCTTCCTCCGTGGCGCCGGAGGGCAGTTGACGGCAGCAGGGCGGACACGACGGCGGCGCTGATGTCGCTGGGCACAGCTCAATACCTGCCAGGCGGACCATCTGAACAAGCGGGCTCGGTAGAGACCCGGCTACCGGTCACGCACCGCGACATTCGCGGCCAGATACTGCCCCGGCAAGTCGCAGCCGGCGAGAAATCTGAACTGGCCATCGACGCTCCACGGCGACTGACGATCCAGGAGCCGGGGAAAGGGGGTGCGCCATGTCCACGTCCGCCTCCTCACCTGCGGTTGCGGCACCACCTGGGTCTTGCTGCAAGGCCCCCGGCGCGCTACACGTTGAGCTTGGCGGGGAGTAGATCTTCCTGCCTCCGTCGTCCGTGGTGCCGCCCGGCGAAGCGGTGGCGCGCCGCCTACGAGTACGGGCGAGAACTTCTTCAGCTGCCGCAGCGAGGTCCGCCCGAACATGGAGTTCGTCGCCGCGCTTCCGAGGTTCCTGCGCCACTGACTGATGGGAGCGCTCGCCGCACCCCTCCGGCCTATCTGCGGCCAGTAGGGCGACACTCGACCCGCCACTGAGGGCATCGGCGCGCAGGTGGCATCAATCATCGTGGAAGGGCTACGCCCTCCGGCGTGCAGCAACAACACTCTTCCCGAGCCATGAGTGGGTGGCCGACTCGGCGGCGGGCCGCCTTCACCTCGCGGTCGACCGCCCAAACGTCCGCCACCGGCCCCGGTGCCGGACTTTGTCCCCCTTGGCCATGGCCGCCGAGCGGGACGCGATACGCAGGGCGATCGCCATCCCGGCGAGCGCCCTCGGCACCGCCGGCCCCAACCCTCCGGTCGGCTGCGTCACCCTCAGCCCCACCGGCCACGTCATCGGGGAGGGTTACCACCTCCGCCAGGGCGTGCAGCACGTCGAAGTCAGCGCCCTTGCTGCGGCCGGTGGCCAAGGCTTCGGGTCGGAGGCGTGTGGTCGGGGCGGCAATCACATGCAGACCGCGGTCGGAGAAAAATGGTTTGCGCTCGCGTACCCCGGGTCGTTACGGTCAGGCGGCCGCGACACGGCGGGCCCATTGGCGAGGAGGAGGTGTGCAGCAGATGCGCACGAATGTTGAGCTGCCGAACCCAGTTTCGACGTTCGCCACCTCACTCTGGAGCCACCCTGTCCATTCACATCACCTCACTGATCGATCCTGAGCACAGGCCGTGCAGCCACCGCCTTGCGTGGCCGGCGTCCGATGCCGAGAGGCCCCCTGTCGGGTCGGTGTTTCTGCGGCTGTTCACCACGCCCGGGCAGATGCACTATGCCGAGACGGACCTGCACGTCCACGCGTCCGAACGCAGACACGGCACGGGAACGCTGCTGCTGAGCGCCGCCGCGCACGCCGCCCGAGCGGACGGCCGCCGCTCACTCGCGGAGCAGGCCGGACCCGGGTCCCCCGGTGCACGTTTCCTGCAGGCCAGAGGCTTCAACGAAGCCGTGACCGTCACGTTCACCCGACTGAACCTGGCCGACGCGAACCTGCCGGCGCTCACGGCGATCGTCGATCGGCACCATCCCGGCTATCAACTGTCCTCATGGGACGGCACCGTCCCGGACGATCTCGCCGACACGTTCGCGCTTTCCCGCCGCACTATGGACGACATGCCGATGGGCGGCAGCGACTACGGCACGGTGGACTGGGACGTGGATCGCGTCCGGGCCGCGGCCGTCGCCCAGCACGGCGATGTGCTGCAGAGGCCGACGGCTCGATCGCCGGATTCACCGAGCTGGTCGTCCCCGGCGGCGGCACCGGCGACGGCCAGCACTACGGCACCGGCGTCCTGCCCAAGCACCGCGGATACGGCCTCGGCCGGTGGATGAAGGCGTCCGCCATCATCCAGGCCGGCGACCGTCACCCCAACCTCGAGGGCCTGCGCACCGACACCGCCGACGGCAGCCTCCCGATGCGAGCGATCAACGACGCGCTCGGCTACACGCCGACCCATCGGGCCATCCATTACAAGCTCGAACTCTCGCCGCACCAGTCGGCCAAGGACCAGACACAGCGTCAGCGAGAACCGTCCGCGCGCCATTCGGTACCGGCCCGCTGACGCAACCCAACCCTTTCGTCAGAACCTCAAGGATCGACGGGCACCTCGCAGGACTCCGCCCCGAAGCGGAACGAGGTGCGCTCCGTCGTGGAAAGGCTCGCACGTGAACCGCGAACAGATGTCCCGTATCGCCCACGCCGATCACCCGATCAAGTCTCCGCTCGACGATGCCTCCGTGCGTCGACTCCTGGAACACGGGCTGCCCCGAGGCGACGAGCGGGTGCTCGACCTCGGCTGCGGCAGCGGGGAATGGCTCCTGCGCGCCCTGGCCGCACGACCCCACCTGCACGCCGAGGGCGTGGACATCTCCGTCGACGCCCTGGCCCAGGCCCGGCAGGCGGCGCGTGACCGCGGCGTGGAGGACCGCCTCGTCCTGCACCACCAGAAAGCCGAAGACTTCGTACCCGCACAACCGTTCCACCTGGTGATCAGCGTCGGGGCCACGCACGCTTTCGGCGGTCTGCTGCCCACCCTCGCCGCGGCCCGCAAGCACCTGGCTCCCGGCGGCCGCGTCCTGATCGGTGAAGGATTCTGGGACCGCACCCCGTCCCACGAGGCCATCGACATGTTCGGGGACCTCACCGACCTGGCGACCACCGTGGACCGCGTCGTCGCCGACGGATGGACACCGATCCACGGGCACATCAGCACACGTCACGAGCTGGACGACTACGAATGGGCCTGCTGGGGGTCGCTCGCCTCCTGGGCGCTCGACCACCCGGTCGATCCGGACAGCCCCGAAGCGCTCACCACGGCGACCACCCGCCGAACCGAATGGCTGCGCATCTACCGGGACACCTTCGGCTTCGTCTCCCTCGTACTCAGCCAGACTCCCGACCACCTCTGACACAGCCCCGCCACCCAGAACCCGGAGGCAACTGGGCTACCTCTTCTCGGGTCACGGGACAACGTCTGATCTTGTTCTCCGAACTCCGGCTGGTGTTGCCTCCGCCGTCGGTCCTGGGGCCGACGGCGGAGGTGCTCAGTGCCTGCGCCGGTAGCGTGCTTCGTGATGAAGATCGCCGAAGTGCCCCGCAGCGCGGAGCAGCGCAGACGTGGAGTGTTGGCGAGGTTGGAGCATGAGACGGACATCTGGGTGGCGTCGTCCGGCACCGACGGGACGCCTTGCCTGGTGCCGCTGTGGTTCTTGTGGGACGGGGAGGCTATATGGGTATCGACGCGGGTTACCAACCCAACGGGGCGGAACCTGCGCGACAACGGGCGCGCCCGCCTGGCGCTCGGTGATACGGAGGACGTCGTCCTTATCGACGGGAGAGCGGACGCCTTCACCGCACAGGACGTACCGGGGGCGACGGCGGACGCCTTCGCGAAGCGCCGGGGCTGGGACCCTCGGCAAGACCATCACTCCTACGCGTACTTCAGAGTGCGCCCTCATGCAATACAGGCATGGCACGGTGAGCATGAACTGGCAGGGCGCCACGTGATGCGAAACGGTGACTGGGTGGTCTGACGCCCCTCTCGGGTCCTGGGGAGCTGCGGCTCGCGTTGGGGATCGAACAGCAGCGAACCTGGTCACTCGCAAGGGAGTTCCCCGGGCGTGGGGGAGGTCTTCATCTGATCCTGCGCTCCGACCAAGGAACGTACCGGACCATGACGAAGGCTGTCTCTGTGAGTGCGCTGCACCGGGTCGCCGAGCAGGAATCGGTCGTGCAAGCGTCGCCTTTCCGGGCGACTTCTGCGCCTGTCCGACCGCACGATGCGACGAGTTGTTCGAGCTTGCTGACGCGCTGCTGTGCGCGGACGGGCGGTGGAGGCGCCGGTGGACCTGACACTGCCGGCCGGACACCACCGCTGGCACGGCGCGCCCTGCGCAGCGCTGAACCGAGGCTGGATCGAGACCTGGCATCTGCGGTGGACGCTGGCCGCGCTGGTCCAGCACCCGGGTCGCGGACGGGGACTGAAGCGCCCCGAGATCAGTGGAGGCTCTATGCGTTGGCGGCAGCCACCGGTTGAGGCCGGTGTTGAGCGCAGTAGTTGGCCTCGTGTTCGTGGGGGTGGGATGGTCCCGATTGTGGTGTGGAGGGGTTGGTTGTTGAACCAGCCGACCCAGTCCGCAGCCGCCAGTTCGATATCGGCGAGGCCGCGTCAGGGGCGGCGATGCTTGATCAATTCCTTTTCGTAGAGGCCGATATGGGACTCCATGAGTGCGTTGCCCAGTGCGTCGCCGACGGTTCCGATCGACGCGTCGCTCCCGGCCGAGGTGGGCGGTGAACGCGAAAGACGTACTGCCCGGACTGCCCGCGTCCGAGTGATGCACCAGCCCCGGCCCGGCAGGGCCCGGGACACGACGGTGCCCAGCGCCATCAGTAAGGACGAACAGGCCAGCCCCACACCCCGTACTCTTTTCCCGTGCCAGCCTCCCGCCTGCATCGCGTCGCCGTCCTTGTGCTCGAGGGTGCGAAGCCGCTCGATGTCGGCATTCCTGCGCAGGTGTTCACGACCCGCGCGAGCATGCCGTACGAGGTGCGGGTGTGCGGCGCCGCACCCGGTCTCGTGACCGGCGGCGACGGCCTGTCGTACTACGTCGCCCACGGCCTCGACGCCCTTGCGTGGGCCGACATCGTCTTCATCCCCGGCTACCGGCTCCCGGACCGCGACGACCCGCCGCAGGCCGTCGTTGACGCGCTGATCGCGGCCCACGATCGGGGCGCGCGGCTCGCCGCCATCTCGACGGGCGCCTTCGCGCTCGCCGCCACGGGCCTGCTCGACGGCAAGCGCGCCACGACGCACTGGCATTACACACGCGCGCTTGCGGCGAGGCATCCGCGCGTCCAGGTCGACGAGAACGTTCTGTTCGTCGACGAGGGCAGCGTGCTGACGTCGGCCGGCGCCGCGTCGGGCATCGACCTGTGCCTGCACATTCTGCGCGGCGACCTCGGGGTGGCCGCGTCGAACCACGCGGCCCGGCGCCTGGTCGCGGCCCCCTACCGCAGCGGCGGTCAGGCGCAGTATGTGCCACGCAGCGTGCCCGAGCCGCTCGGCGCGCGGTTCGCCGCCACCCGCGAGTGGGCGTTGCACCGGCTGGGCGAGCCCCTCACCCTCGAGGTGCTCGCCAGGCACGCGGCGGTGTCGCCTCGCACGTTCTCGCGGCGCTTCGTCGAAGACACGGGGTACACGCCGATGCAGTGGGTCATGCGTGCCCGCATCGACGTGGCCCGTGAGCTGCTCGAGCGTTCGGAGCGGAGCGTCGAGCAGATCGCCGCCGACGTCGGTATCGGCACCGGCGCCAATCTGCGGCTGCACTTCCAGCGCATCCTCGGCACCACGCCGAGCGAGTATCGGCGCACCTTCACCCAGGGCGAATAGCCCGCCGCCGTGGCGCGATCCTTTCGAGCCGTGGCACTCACGCCACTGTCACGGACGGATGCTGCAAGCGAACCTGATGGCGAACCGAAGGGACACCACTCATGACTCGCATCGCCATCAACGGATTCGGCCGCATCGGACGCAATGTGCTGCGCGCGCTGCTCGAACGCGACAGCGACCTCGAGGTCGTCGCCGCCAACGACCTCACGGAGCCCGCCACCCTCGCGCGGCTGCTCGCCTACGACACGACGGCCGGCCGGCTCAACCGCCCGGTGACCGTCGACGGGGACGCCCTCGTCGTCGACGGCCGTCGCATCACGGTGCTCGCCGAGCGCGAACCGGCGCAGCTGTCGTGGGCCGAGATCGGCGTCGATATCGTGCTCGAGGCGACCGGCCGCTTCACGTCGGCTACGGCCGCCCGCGCCCACCTCGACGCAGGCGCGAAGAAGGTGCTCGTCAGTGCGCCGTCGGACGGCGCCGATGTCACGCTCGCGTTCGGGGTCAACACCGACGCGTACGACGCGGCCGAGCACACGATCATCTCGAATGCCTCGTGCACGACCAACGCGCTTGCGCCGCTGGCCGCGGTCCTCGACGAGCTCGCCGGCATCGAGCACGGCTTCATGACGACGGTGCACGCCTACACGCAGGAGCAGAACCTGCAGGACGGCCCGCACCGCGACGCCCGCCGCGCCCGCGCCGCCGCTGTCAACATCGTGCCGACCACGACGGGCGCTGCCAAGGCGATCGGCCTCGTGCTGCCGAACCTCGATGGCAAGCTGGCGGGCGACTCGATCCGCGTACCGGTTCCGGTGGGCTCGATCGTCGAACTCAACACGACCGTCGCCCGCGACGTGACGCGCGACGACGTACTGGCGGCGTACCGCGCCGCGGCGGAGGGGCCGCTCGCCGGCATCCTCGAGTACTCGGACGACCCGCTCGTGTCCTCCGACATCACGGGCAATCCCGCCTCGTCGATCTTCGACTCGGCCCTCACCCGCGTCAACGGCCGCCACATCAAGGTGGTCGCCTGGTACGACAACGAGTGGGGCTTCTCGAACCGCGTGATCGACACGCTCGAACTCCTCGCCACCCACTGACCCGACGCCGGGGCGGCCCCGCCGTCTGCTCCCAGAACCAGCCGAGGGCAGCTCCATGAATACCGCAGCCTTCGAATACGTGACGGGTACCGGGTGCCCGCCCCGGCCTCTCCCCCGCCGACGTCCCCCGCTGGTCGTCAGCGCCGTGCTGACGGCGGCCCGGGCGCAGGACCCCGTCGCGCGAGGACCCCAGCGGGCGGACGGATCGTGGACCTCATCGGCCCGAGGCGGTCATTGGTCACTCTTCTGTTCTTCTCCGCCGCAGCACTGGCGTTGCCCGGGGCTTCGCCCGGGACCGGACTCCTGCTGGACGCGGTCGCGCCGGGGGAATTCCGCAGGCGCGGTCGGTGTCGTGCAGCCATGTGCCGATTCTGGCTGACGGGCGCATGGCGGGCTCGACCCAGCCACGTCCCGATGACCTGGTAGGCGTGCCGTCGCACCGAGATCGCGAGGACGGCAGTGTGGAGGCGGCGGAGTACCGAGTGCGGGTGCGTGCCCCGAAGCATGCACGGCCGGTCGACGGCGTCGACTACGACCAGCTCGGCTCGCTCGGCCTGATGCTGAACGTCGTGGTGCTGTGGACCACGCGGTACAGAGCCCGCGTCCGCTGCGCAACCCGGATGCCCCTGGCCTCGACGATGACGACAACGGGGCGGATGAGGGCTGAACGAAGGCCAGGGGCCGGCCAGGGCAGTGGCCAGCTTGCGAGCCGTTGCCCTGGTCAGCCGCTTCAGGGCCGGGCAGCGGCGGCGATACGGGGGTGAGACCGGGAGGCGGTCCCGGCTCACGCCGTCACTTTGGCGATGAACGCGGCGAGGTTCGCGACGGTCCGCTGGACCTTCTCCTCCAGGGTGAGGGACTCGTGGAGGCGTGCGCCGATGCCCGCGTCCTTCTTCCCGCGTACATACAGGGAGCAGGCCAGGTCGCTGCACATGTAGATGCCGACCGAATTGCCCTGCTGCCCGGCCTTCCCGGACCTCGGCGCGACCATCAGGGAGACGCCCCCGGTGTGGGTGGTCACGCACACCGAGCACATGCTGCGCCGCATCTGCCAGGAGCCGGCGCCGGAGGAGCGCAGCTGGACGCCGACCGGGCGGCCGTCCAGCTCGGTCACGAGGTAGGCCCGGTCGGGGGCCTGGGGATCTCGCCAGCCCAGGAAGTCCAGGTCGTCCCAGCACTGCTCGGCCAGGTCTCGGGGGACGCTCAGGCGCTTGGCCTCACCCTTGGTGCAGTTCACAAACGCGGAACGAATCTCTCGCTCGGTCAGCGGTTTCATGAGCAGCAGGCTAATTTGCCTAATTCGATTAGGCAAATGCATAATCGTCGATGTCAGGAATGAGAAGCGATTCGGAGGATGAACATGGCACGTGCCGAACGGGTAGGACTGACCACGGAGCGCCTGGTCCGGGCGGGGGCAGAGCTGGCCGACGAGATCGGCTTCGAGCAGGCGACCCCCGCGGAACTCGCCCGGCGGTTCGGTGTCAAGACCGCGAGCCTGTACTCGCACGTGAAGAACGCCCACGACCTCAAGACCAAGATCGCTCTGCTCGCCCTGGAGGAACTCGCCGACCAGGTCTCCGCCGCGGTGGCCGGACGGGCCGGCAAAGACGCCCTGACCGCTTTCGCGAACGTCTACCGTGACTACGCCCTCAAGCACCCGGGGCGCTTCGCCGCAGCCCAGTTCCGGCTCGACCCGCAGACGGCGGCCGCCAGCGCCGGCGTCCGGCACGCCCAGATGACGCGGGCGATCCTGCGCGGATACAACCTGGCCGAGCCACACCAGACACACGCGGTGCGACTGCTGGGCAGCGTCTTCAGCGGCTACGTCGGCCTGGAGACCGCGGGCGGCTTCAGCCACAGCACCCCCGACTCGCAGGAGAGCTGGACCGAAATCCTCAACGCGCTCGACACCCTGCTGCGCACCTGGCCCACCACCTCCTGACCAACCCTTCCGACCGCCTCCGCCAACCGACCCTCCTGATCGAAGAGACCGACCAAATGAACACCGAGCACGACTGGACCACCACCCCCATCACCGCCGCCCTCCTGCGCGGCGCCCTCGACCTGGAGCGCACCGAACGCGGCGTACTGCCCCACCGGTTGCCCGAGCGCGCCCGGCAGCAGATCCCCGACGGCCAGCTGGCCATGGCGGAGTCACAGCCCTCAGGAGTGCGGCTGGCCTTCCGCACCCGGGCCACCGCCGTCGAGCTCGACGTCGTGGCCACCAAACGGGTCTACGTCGGAGCGCCACCACGCCCCGACGGGGTGTACGAGCTCCTCGTCGACGGGCAGCTCGCGGGCCAGGCCAGCGCGACCGAGGGCGACACGCTCACCATCGACCTGGCCTCCGGGACCGCACAAACCCGTTCCGGGCCGGTGGAGACCCTGCGCTTCACCGACCTGCCGCACGACGAGAAGAACGTCGAGATCTGGCTGCCGCACGACGAGACCACCCAGCTGGCCGCCCTGCGCACCAACGCCCCCGTCCACACACCACCGCCCAGCGGCCGCAAGGTCTGGCTGCACCACGGCAGTTCGATCAGCCACGGCTCCAACGCCGCCACCCCAACCGGGACCTGGCCCGCCCTGGCCGCCGCTCTGGGTAACGTGGAGCTGGTCAACATGGGATTCGGCGGCAGCGCCCTGCTCGACCCGTTCACCGCCCGCGCCATGCGCGACACCCCCGCCGACCTGATCAGCATCAAGATCGGCATCAACATCGTCAACACCGACCTCATGCGGCTGCGCGCGTTCGGCCCGGCCGTCCACGGTTTCCTCGACACCATCCGCGACGGCCACCCCATCACCCCACTGCTGGTCGTCTCGCCCATCCACTGCGCCATCCACGAGAACACACCCGGACCCAGCGCCCCGGACCTCGGCGCGATGAGCGAGGGGCGGCTGCGTTTCGTGGCCACCGGCGACCCCGCGCAAACAGCTGCCGGGAAACTGACCCTCACCGTCATCCGCGACGAGCTGGCCCGCATCGTCCAGCAGCGTGCCACCACCGACCCGAACCTCCACTACCTCCACGGCCTCGACCTCTACGGCGAGGCCGACCACGCCGAACTGCCGCTGCCCGACGATCTGCACCCGGACCCCACCACCCACCAACGCATCGGCGAACGCTTCGCCCACCTCGCCTTCGGCGGCGGCCCTTTCACCATGGAGAACCGCTGACCGGTGTCGGACAGGCAGGACGCGCCGGCGCGCCCCGCAGGCATTCAGAGTGCCGCGCGGATGCCGCAAGCCCCTGGCCGGCGAACCCGGCCAGGGGCTTCTCCGACTCACGAGCGCGCTCACCGGGCTCAACACCTCCTGACAAACAGCCAGACGAGTGCGCCTCCGACCGGTTCGGCGCCGCACTCCTCCATGCTTCTGATCGGTTGCGCGGTGCACCCAAGGCCGTTTCACCTTCTGCCGACAGCACCGATGCGCAGCGGCCGGAGAGGCAAGCGCGGTTCTCCTTCTCCCGAGTGTTCTTCCCGTAGCGCAAACGTCCCGCAGGGCCCTGCTGAAGGGTGGGGAAGAGAACCATCAGGCACAGGTCCAGGTGTGCCCCCTGGTCCGTTCTTCTTCGAGGCCACCGAAAGGAGTGGGGAACCTGTCAACAGGAAACCGGAGAAGTGCCTCGGCCTGGAGCGGTTCAGCACGCACAAACTGCCCGAGGACATCATCGAGTACCCGGAGAAGAGGCTTCTCGGCCATCTGCAAGGGGCTGACTCTCCGGCCGAGCACGGCTGGAAGCAGCACCAGAGCACGACGACCCGCCGTGCCCGGATCCGGCGCGTGCTTCGGCGGCAGCGAGCCGGTCGCGCCCGCATACGGCAGCCCCGCGCTCGGCAGGGCTCCCGGTCTCCGTACTGTGGCGCCCACGTCGTCCTCTCGCCTCCAGGAGTACGCATGACCTTCGACGTCAACGCCGTCCGTGCCAGGATCCCCGCCCTCAAGGCCGGCTCCGCCCGCTTTGACGCCCCCGGCGGCACCCAGACACCGCAACCGGTGATCGACGCCATCGCGGACGCGCTGGCCAACCCGCTCGCGAACCGGGGGCTCACCACCGAGGGTGAGCGCAACGCCGAGGCGGTCGTGACCGGCGCCCGCCGAGCGCTGGCCGACCTGCTGGGCGCCGATCCGCGGGGCATCGTGTTCGGCCGCAGCTCCACCCAGCTCGCCTACGACCTGTCCCGCACCGTGGCGAAGAGCTGGGGCCCGGGCGACGAGGTGGTCGTCAGTCGCCTCGACCACGACTCCAACATCCGGCCCTGGATCCACGCGGCCGAGGCCGTGGGCGCCACGGTCCGATGGGCGGAGTTCGACCCGGCCACGGGTGAGCTGACGCCCGATGACATCGCCGCCGTGCTCTCCGCGCGCACCCGTCTGGTCGCCGTCACCGCGGCGTCCAACCTCATCGGTACCCGCCCCGACATTCCTGCCTTCGCCGACCTGGTGCACCGGGCAGGGGCCCTGCTGCATGTCGACGCGGTGCACTACGCCTCGCATGCCGCCGTCGACCTGCCCGGGCTCGGCGCCGACTTCCTGGTCTGTTCGCCGTACAAATTCCTCGGTCCGCATCTGGGCGTGCTGGCGAGCCGTCCCGAATTGCTGGAGACGCTGCGGCCGGACAAGTTGCTGCCCTCCACCGACGCCGTTCCCGAGCGCTTCGAACTGGGCACTCTGCCGTACGAACTCCTGGCCGGAGCCGGAGCGGCAGTGGACTTCCTCGCCTCACTGGCGCCCGGGGCCGACGGCACCCGGCGGGAACGGCTGCTTGCCGCCTTCATGGCGATCGAGGCCCATGAGGACGCCCTTCGGGCCCGTATCGAACAGGGACTGGCCGGCCTCGGAGGCATCACCGTGCATTCCCGGGCCACACACCGCACCCCCACCCTGCTGCTGACCTTGGCCGGCCGTAGCACCACCGCCGCCTCGCGGTACTTGGCGGAGCGGGGCGTCGACGCCCCGGCCGGGTCCTTCTACGCACTGGAGGCATCCCGCCGGCTCGGACTCGGCGACGAAGGCGGACTGCGGATCGGCCTGGCCCCCTACAGCAACGACGAGGACATCGACCGCCTGCTGGAGGCCCTCGCCGGCTTCCTCGGCACCACGCCCGCCGTCGGCTGACCCGGCCACGCCCGTGGACACCGGTCCGCTCCGTATCCGGCCGGTGCGGGCCCTGAGAAACCCGCACCGGCCCCGCCCGCGAACTGCTGCCGGGACCGGCTCTCCGCGTGCGTTCAGACCGGCAGGATTCCGGTGCACGATACAAGCGTTGGACTCTCGTCCCGATACTCCTGATGAAACAGGCCGCCACGCGCCCTGGGCCGCAGCCGACCTGGAACCATCCACCCGTCCTCGGGGAGGTCCAGGCGGATGCCCAGGTCACCGGCATCGCTGGGGATGGTCATCCGTAGCCGAAGATCCGCGCGATGAAGAATGCGGCAAAGATGACCGATCCCAGCAAAACGAGTCCTGCCCATAGGGCGGGGTGTTCCCAAATGCCTCCGTCCGCGCGTTCCTGGTGGGCTTCACTGATGGAGCCCTCGGCAGGTGGTGTCTCCCCTGGGGGATTCAGTG
The DNA here is from genome assembly GCF_044741025.1 of Streptomyces sp. NPDC088246. Classification (NCBI taxonomy): domain Bacteria; kingdom Bacillati; phylum Actinomycetota; class Actinomycetes; order Kitasatosporales; family Streptomycetaceae; genus Streptomyces; species Streptomyces sp. NPDC088246. The sequence goes on along the minus strand of NZ_JBIURV010000033.1, from coordinate 43,815 downwards.
TTATAGCCACACATCTATTCTCTCTCGGCCGCATCCGGTTCGCATTGCGCACAGGACTGTGGTCCTCGTTCCACGAGCGGCCGGGGGCATGGCTCCGTAGCGGCGGCCACCGCGTCGGCCTGGTCTTCGAGTGCGGCAGGAGTGCGCGAGCACAGCCGCCAGTACGCCATCGGAAAGCGGCGCGGGGCCACCGCTGGTCGTCTGCGGTTACCACGTGGCCAGGGCCGTGATCACTGCGATCTTGCTGATCGTGCTCATTGCGCTCGGCGTTCTTCTCTGGAAGGCATTTCTGCGGCCGGCGGGCTCGGGACGGGAAGCAGGGCCGCTCTCGCGCCGGCCTGGATTATCGTCACGGCGCTCGCGCTGTTCTCGTTGGCGACGGTAATGGCCAACATCCAGGGTGCGATAGCGCCTTTCTCCTCACTGCTGTCGATGCTGCCGATCCACGCGTCCCACGGAGAACTCGCCGGTACGCTCGATCAAGTCAGGCAGCGCCTGGCTGACTACTCGCACACCGGTGACCGAACTCCGCCTGCCCTCAAGGTGATGGTCAGCGACTTTTCCCGATGCCACGCGGTGATAGCCCCGGCCGCCACGATTGTGGCGGCCGGCCGTCCGCGAGCAGGTCGGTGGCGTAGGACACCTCCACGTACTGGCTGAGCACCAGCGTGGGGGCGCCGGGCAGTTGTCTGCGGGCGATGATCGCCGCCCGCAGGCCATCGTCCGTATGCGTCGGCGGCATCCGCACATCAACGACCGACACGTCCGGGCGGTGTGCGAGCACCGCCTCGACCAGGGCAGGGCCGTCACCGACCGTCGCCACCACCTCGTGACCGTCCTCGGCCGTACGGCGACTCTCAGCATCGAAGAAAGCAACACGGAAGAATTCCGGCGGCAGCTCGGTGAAGGCGCGAGCCTCTCAGGGAAATTGCGCTCAGGGAATGGCCGATACCGCGCGTGTACGCATTGCCTCTGTCGCGTTCACGCACCTCACGAACCCGCCGCGCAGAGCGCCCACCGGGCAATCCGCCGCGCATTCCACGCGCTCGCAACCTGCGAGGAGTCGCGGCACGAGTGGCGTGCGGGAAGCGGGTCTGGCCGATATCGCAGGCTGGTCGGGCGTTCACCGGAATGGGTAGCATGCCCCTTTGTGACTACGCCGTTACCCATGCCCAGTATCGCCGGGACTGCCGCCGAGTTCGTCGCCCTGCTGCGTACCACGAAAGGCCGGTCCGGCCTCTCTTACCGGGCCTTGGAGCGCAAGGCTCGAAAGGTCGGCGACCACTTGCCGGTGAGCACCCTGGCGAGCGCGCTCAGCCGGGGATCGCTACCGAGAAAGGACGTGGTGGCGGCACTGGTCCGGGCGTGCGGCGGTGACCCGGCGACGGTGAAGGAATGGGTCGAGGTGCATGCGGCGCTGGCCCAGCGGGAGAGCTCCGCACGAGCGGAGGACGTGCCCTGGTCGTCCCAGGCGCTGCCGGGCCTCGCCGCCGGGCGCGGTGCCGAGGACGAGGGCAGGGGGACCGGCCGGCAACTCGTGCCCTGCCTGCTCCCGGCGGACCAGTCGCTGTTCGTGGGTAGGCAAGACGAGTTGAGCACGGCATGTCGGATGCTGGACCGGGAGGGACCGGGGCCGGTGATCCTGTTGGTCACCGGCCCTGCCGGTGTCGGCAAGACGGCCTTCGCCGTACGAGCGGGGCACCTGCTGGCCTCACGCTTCCCGGACGGCCAGCTGTACGTGGACCTGCGGGGGTTCGATGACGAACCGGCCGAGCCGTTCACGGTCCTGGGGGCGTTCCTGCGCGCGCTCGGCGTACGCGGAGGCGCCGTGCCCCCTGAAATGACCAGCCGCATCCATCTCTACCGCACCCTGCTGGCCCAGCGGCAGACGCTGATCGTCCTGGACAACGCGGCCGATGCCCGGCAGGTGAGCGACCTCCTTCCCAACGGCGCACGCTGCGCCTCCGTCGTCACCAGCCGGACCACGCTGGCCGACATGAGCGGGCACCGGCTTCCCCTCGGCGTACTCGACTCCGCGACGGGGCTGGCCCTGCTGCGCCAGATGCTGGGCCCCGACCGGACCGCCGCGGAGTCCGGCTCGGCGCGCTCCATCGTCGAAACCTGCGGCGGGCTTCCCCTCGCGGTATGGGTCGCCGGGGCCCGCCTGGCCGCGCGGCCGCACTGGCCCCTGGAAAAGGTCGCCCGGGCGCTCGCCGACGAGCAGCGCAAGCTCGACGAGCTGGCCGTCGGGCACATCGCGGTAAGGGCGAGCCTCGAACTGACCTACCGGGGAATGGCCCCGACGACACAGCACGCGCTGCGCCTGCTCTCGATGCTGCCCATGGCCGACTTCGGTGCCTGGGCCCTGGCCGCCTTACTGGGCGTGGGCCTGTCCGAAGCGGAGAACGTGCTCGATGACCTGGTGGAGGTACATCTCGTCGGGGTGCGGGCCGTCGGTGCGACGGGGTTCCGCTATCAACTGCACGACCTGGTGCGGGTGCTCGGCCGCGAGCGGGCCCGGAGCGAGGTCGGACGGCAGGAGCGCGCCGCGGCCCTCACCCAGCTCCTCGGCACAAGCCTCCACCTCGCCGACCTCGCCGCGGACACGCTGAGCGTCGACTTCCAAGGTGTCTCCCAGACCGATCTGGTCTCCTGGCGGCTCTCCCCCACGGACACGGAGCAGCTCCTTGTCACTCCCCTGGCCTGGTTCACCGAGGAGCGCCAGTTCCTCATCAGCGTGGCGGACCAGGCGCTGGACAGATCTGACGTCGCACCGGCGGCCGGGCTGGCCACAGCGTTGACGACGCTCTTCCAGGTCGGCAGTCACTTCGACGACTGGGAGCGGCTGCAGGAGCGGTCGTTGAAGGCGGCGCTGCACGTCGGCGACAAGCGCAGCGCCTCTCAGCTCCACCGCTGCCTCGGCGAACTCACCACCATCCTCGACCGCTATCCGGAGGCGCTGGCCCACTTCGAGCAGGCCCTGCTTCTGGCCGAGGGGCTGGGGCCGTCGTACCGGGCCAGTGCCACGGCCGGGCTCGCGTACGTGCACCGGCTCCTCGGCCAGTACGCCGCGGCTGTGCTGCGGTTCGCAGAGGCCGCCGAGCTGGCCCGGGCAGCCGGCAACGTCAACTGTCTCGTGTACGCGACCAACGGCATCGGCGTCATCGACCTCGAGCATGGCCGTGTCGAGGCGGCCATGGAGCGCTTCACGGAGTGTCTGCGGGTGAGCCGGAGCGAGGGCTATCGGCCCGGCGAGGCACAGGCTCTGCGGTGTCTGGGGCAGAGCCATCGCGCCCTCGGCGCCTACGCCCCTGCCGCCGACTCCTTCCGGCTGGCCGCCGCAATCAGTGAGGACCTCGGCGACCGGCTCGGCGCCACCCACGCGACCTGCTGGCTCGGGGACGTCCTGGTGCGCCAGGGCAGCCCTCGCGAGGGCCGTCGGCTGCTGGCCCGGAGCCTGTGGACGTATCGCGAATTCGGCAACCTGTGGGGTGAGGCGTCCACGCTGTACGCGCTGGCGGAGGCACAGCTGTCGGTCGGCCGTCCGGAGCAGGCCCGTCGACGTGCCGAGGCCGCCGTCGGGCTGTGGCAGCACATCGGCGCCCGGGCGTGGCTGGCCACCGGCCTCGAAACCCTGGCGAAGGCCCATGCGCTGGCGGGTGACCATGTGGCCGCGGCTCAGGCTCGCGACGCGGCGGCGGCGGCGCGGACGGCCCAGGGCGGCTCGGGCCCGTGATCCCTCCCCGAGCGGCGGGTGGCGGCCGTCGGCCTCACCTCGCACTGTGGTCCGCGATCCGCGTGGTGGCGCCGCGGCGGATCCGGCAGAGGACCACCGCGGTGAGCAGGTCGACCGGCACCGGCCCGGTATGGCGGGAGTCGTAACTGGCCTCGTGGTTGTCGCCCACAACGAACACATGCCGGGCCGGGACGACGTCCGTTGAGGAGGGCGGCCCCGGCATCCGGTCTCCGGGAAGGGCGACGACGCGTTTGATCATGGAGGTGGGTAGGGGGTCTCCGGGGGTGATGTCCTCCTTGTCCGCGCCGGCCGGGTCGGCCGCCGCTCGCATCCGGATCGCGACGACCGCTCCCCGGCGTACCAGGCGTGCCGGCACCCTGAGCGCCAGGAGCCGGTCCCCGTCGCGGTAGGTGGGGAGCATGCTGGGGCCGCTGACGTCGAGCAGGGTGCAGCGACGGCGGAGCAGGAACGCCGCCGCCGGTACCAGGGCCGCGAGCGCGGTGACGGTCACCGCCGCCGCGCACACGGAGCGTCCCTTCACCGACCGCCTCATGAGCCCGGGCCGGGCAGGGAAAGGGGGTGCGCCACGTCCGCCTCCTCACCTGCGGTGTCGTGCGTCCGCTCGCGGTAGCCACGGGACTGGAGCGTGAACAGCCGGTGATAGGTGCCGCCGCGGCCCAGGAGCTGCGCGTGGTCGCCGAGTTCGGTGATCTGCCCGCCTTCCAGGACCGCGATGGTATCGGCGTCCTTGACCGCGCCGAGCCGGTGGGAGATCAGTATGCTGGTGTGTCCGGCCCGGCGGGCCCGCAGCCGGGTGTGGATCTCGTACTCGGCGGCCGGGTCCAGGCCGGAACTGGGTTCATCGAGGATCAGCAGGTCCGCGTCCGCGCGCAGGAACGACCGTGCGAGGCCCATCCGTTGCCACTGCCCCCCGGACAGCTGCACGCCGGATGCTTTGTCGTCCTCGGCCCAGAACGTGCGGCTGAGAAGGGTGGAGTATCCGTGCGGCAGCCGTGCGATGTCCTCGTGCAGGCCCGCCAGTCGTGCCGCCTTCTCGCACCGGCCAGTTGCGTCGAGGGCGCTCAGGTCGCCGATGCCGATGTTCTCCCGGACGGTGAGTTCGTAACGCATCGGGTCCTGGAAGGTGGCCGCGATGCGTCGCCGCAGCTCCGACGGCTCCATGTCGCGAAGGTCGGTGCCGTCCCAGAGGATGGAGCCGCGGGTGGGATCGTAGAACCGGCACACCAGCTTCACCAACGTCGACTTCCCCGAGCCGTTGACCCCCACGAGCGCCAGGGCCTTCCCAGCCTCGATCCGCAGGTCGACGCCGCGCAGCACCCAGGGCATCCCCTCCTCGTAGCGGAACCACACGTCCCGCAGTTCGATGGCGTCACGCAGAGGCAGAACCGGGGTGGGGCGACGGGGGGTGGGGAGGTCGGGGCCGAGCCCCACCACGGTGACGTAGTGATCGAACATCATCAGGGAGTGGTGCGCCTGCCCGGTCTCACTGGCCAGTCCGCCGATGCCGCTCTGGACGGCGGGGATGGCGGCCAGCAGCAGGGAGACGTCGCCGACCGTCATGGTTCCTCGTGCGGCGGACTCGACCGCCCACAGCAGCGCAGCCCCCGCCAGGACGGAGGCGGCGACCTGTAAGGACGACTGCACGCGCAGCTCTCTGCGGTCCATCAGCTCCCGAAGAGCGTCGGCCTTGCGGCGCTCGGCCAGCAAACGCTCCCGCAGGAAGCGCCCCGCGGCGTAGAGCCGGATCTCCTTCGCGGCCTCCACGCTCGACAACAGCGCCGCGTAGAAGAGCTCCCGGCGCTCGGTGGGGCTGATCTCCCAGAAGGTGGCGGCACGCCGGCGGCTGAGCATGACCTCCGCCCAGAGCACGGGGGCACCGGACAGCGACACGACGACGGCGAGCAGCGGATGCAGGACCGCGAGGGAACCGACGAAACCGACGAGGAGGACGGAGCTGCGGACGATGCCCGCCACCCCCTGGACCACCTGGAAGGGGGCGAGCCCGCCGGCGTGCTGCGCCAGCCTGAGTTGGTCCAGGAACTCCGGGTTCTCGAAGCGGCGCAGTCCCACGAAGCCGTCGACGGAGGCATGCAGTCGTTCCTGGACGAGAAGGCTGATCGCGCGCGTCATCCTGGCCTGAAGGTAGCCGGTGAGCTGGGGGGCGCAGGCCATCACCGCGCCGGCGACAGCCAGTGAGAAGGCAGGGGCGAAGACCTCTCGTACGCCGGTGCCTGCCGCGAGCCCGTCCAGGATGTCCTTGACCAGCCAGGTGACCACCACGGGTGCTGCGGCGGCGACCAGGGTCACTGCCAGATATCCGGCCATCATGACGGGAGTGGCACGGACGGCAAGACCGAGGGCCGACATCACGGCGCGGTGGAGCGGCGCCGTACGGGGCGGTGCGGCGGTCCCCGGGGCGGGGCTCATGCCCGCCCAGCCGGTACGGCGGTGAGGACCGAGTCCCCGACGGCGGCCACCGTGGGCGGTTCCCCGTCCGGAACCGAGACGGCGAACTGGGAGGGGAAGGCGCTGACTCCGAACGCGGTCGTGCAGGAGCCGTCGGGTTCCTCCCGTACAACCCGCGCCACGGACGCAAGTTGCTCGGTCATCTCCCGGGCCTCTTCCTCGGGCTGCTGCTCGCCGCTGCCCGACACCACGACGGCGATCACCTGGCGGCGGCCCTGGAGTGCGGTGGCCTTCTCGACGAAGCGGGGCAGCTTGTCCCGGCACGGTTGGCAGCCCGGCGTGAAGAACGACACCACGGCGCCGTCGGTGAGATCGCGTTCCGTGAGCCGCACGCCCTCGGAGCACAAGGTGCTGAAGGGTTCCACGACCGCGCCTACGGAGATGCCGCCCTCCTCGGTGAGGACCGGGACGGCGGAGGGCCGGTCCCGGAGCCGGCGGAGGACCGCGAGCGTCAGCATCAGGTCCAGTGCGCAGAGCGCGGCGACAACCACGAGGGCTATGGCCAGGTAGACCATGGTCGGCCTCTTCTCGGTAGAGGGATCAAATGCTCGTACGGGTCGGGGCGGTGGGGACGGGCCGCAGCAGCGCCACCAGTTCGTCTCCGACCACCAGGACGAGAGCGGCCGCCGCCCCGCACAGCCAGGCGGCGAACCGGGCCTGCCAGGAGAGGTGTCCGCTCTCCGCCACTCCGGGGACGGCCACCACCGCGACCACGAGGAGCACGGCGTTGCGTACGAGTTGGGGCGGGCCGACGGGGCCGGTCGAGGTGCCGAAGCACCGGCAGGCCACGCGTGTTCCGGCGCGCAGGGCGCGGGCGACGGCGTAGGTGAACGAGGCCAGCAGGCCGATCGCCGTCAGGAGACCGATCACCGCTGGCAGCCGGTCGCCGTGCGGCCACGGAACGCCCAGGAGCAGCACGGTCGTCGCTTCCGCGAAGACGACTCCCGCCGCGAGGACACCCGCCCGTGCGGCGGGTACCCGGCCCAGTGTCGCCACGGCGTGCTTGAACGCGAGGAACGACGCCGCGTTCCTGAACTTGCCGAGGACAGCTGCTGCGAAGACGAGGACGAGCGAGGCCTGGCTCAACGCCGAGACGAATTCCACTGGGTCTCCCGGGGAGAGATCCGTGGCCCGGCCCTGGCGCGGGCCGGGCCACGAGACGTGTGTGCACGGTGCCCGAGGTGGAGCGGTCCCCTCGGCGGTGGCGGCAGGTGACGGCGCCAGGACGCCGAGGGGAGGGGGGACTGCCCTGTGCCTCCGCAGGGGTTCACGGAGTCGGGGCAGGCCCCGGTTTACGAACAGCCGCAGAACAGGAACTCGCGCCTATTGAGGTCGCAGGACCAGACGCGCTGCGTGTACCTGCTGTAGTTGGCGCACGAGCCGGTGATACACCGGGGAATCCAGTAGCCGGTGCACGCGCTCACCGTCTCCTGCGGCACCAGGCGTTCCAGCATGCGGTCGGCCAACCCACGTACGGTCTTCATGGTGTGATGTCCCTTCCATCGGGTCTTCTCTGGCGATTGCGCCAGGGCACCGGACCGCACGTGGCGGTCCTCCCTGCGGTGCGGGATGTGCCCCACCGGCCGGCCGGCCAGGTGTCCGGGTCGGCCGGGGCAGCACAGAGTCTTCGCCGGGCTGCGGTCGATGACAACGGCAAGAGGTGTTCGGGACTGTTCAGGACACTGCGCGAAAGGGGTGTCACGGCGCCTGGATCGCGTGCAGCGGCGTCTCGGTCCGGCGTCCGCCGGGGCTCTCCGGTACGCGGTGGCTGTTCTGCGGCACAGGTACGGCGACTGTCCGCTTCCGCGCGAGAAGTGAGCTACGCCGCCGTCGTCATCCGCCCCGCCGACGTCACCCGCCGCCCGCAAGGTCGAGCTCGTCCCGGATGACCTCCGGAGCGGCGTCCGCTGCGGGGACTGGGTTCCCTGCGAGCTGGGCTCGCAGCCGCTCGACACGCTCGGTCCGGTGTCAGGGCCGCCCGCTCCGCGCGGGACGACCTGACGCATGTGCCTGTGATGCCGAACACCGCTACGCATCCAAGAACTCGGTGCCCGTACCCGCGACGGTCTGGGCCTGCCCGCCGCGCAGGATGCCGAGATGGAGGGACAGCGGAAGCTTCACGGGTCTCGGGCCCGGCCTGACGAGTGGACGGTAGCCCGCTTCCACCTCAGCGCCGCAGTGCAGCATCTGCCGGGCAACTGGGAAACCTTGTTCGCTCCCCTTGCGGAGGGCATCGCGAACCACGAGTGAGCCGGCTCTTCGGAACGCGCCCCGCGATCTGACACAGATCGTTTCTGCATGTTCCGACCCGGCGTTCCTGCGTTGCCACTCACGGATGAGTTGCCCGTACCGAGGCGTTGAACAGATCGAGGCGGATCGGTAGACAGGCCCTCAACGCTCCTGGCCGACACGGTTGACCTCGATCTCTCGACAGCGCATCGGCCAGGAGTTTCGGCGTCTCGAACAGCGAACCGATCCATACAGCGGGTCGGAAAGGGCTCATTGCCCAGCAACGCCTGGGGCGTACGGCCTCATTCGGCACCGCCGATGAAGCGCACCTCCGGGTACCGGGGCGACGGCCCTTCGAGGACCGGGGCGTGACGGCCGCGCAGGTGAAGGTCGAAGTAGGCGAGCAGGAAGCGCCGCTGGACGTCGATGCCGCGTGTCCCGTCGAGCGGGCCTATGAACTCGGCCAGCTGTTCGTCGGTCGCTCCGAGCCGCGCGGCGGCCTGTGGCATGAACGTCTCGTAGTCCGTGTACGAGAAGTGCCGGGTACCGGTCAGCCGGAGGTGGCGGCGCCAGCCTCGCAGCCGGGGCCAGATCTCCGACCAGCTCGGAGAGCAAAGGGGCGGGGCCGCTGCTGCGGGCGGCACACTGATCAGGCAGGACCGGGTGAACGCCCCGGATGAACCACCTGGTTCCCAGCAGGCATCTTCCTCTGGTCCGCCCGATGACTGAGGGATTCAGTCGGCCACTCTGGTGCCCAGTTCCGGGCCTTCTGTCCCAAAGGCCACGGTGAGACAGCGCGTGTACTGAGGGGCGCAGGCGATCACGAAGTCAGCCCTCCCGTCGTGGCACTCGGCGATCTGCCAGAAGGGAGGGATGGTCCGCGAGTCCGACCTCGTCCGACCGCGGATCTGCCGTATCTCGATGTCTTCGGTCGGCAAAGCGCGACGCGAGAACTCCTTCATCTCGGTGGGCGACACGTGCAGAGTGGTCCGGGACGCTGAGAGGAAGACAACGGCCGGTCTGCAATACGGGCGGTCGCCGAGGATGCATGCCTCGAAGAGGACCTCACCGCTGTCAGCGAAGGTGCGGGACTGGGCTCACTCCCGCCCTTCGCCCACCGCTACGCCGGTTCAGACGTCGCGCGCGACCGGAAGCGGATGACGCTGTACTGGGCCACGGACACTGCGGACACCATGGATTGCGTGGACCTGAAACGCGAGTGGACTCAGCTCCAGGGCCACCTCGGCGCCGCGGCCACCGTGATCGCCGCCCTGCACCATGAAATGCGGGCCTCTGCGAAGAACTCGCCGGACCGGGCGCCATCGTCGCGCTCGACGAACGACGTGCCTCTCGAACCGAGACGATCGGGCGATCAGTAACGCTGACGGGCCCGCCGCCACGCGGCACTCTCCACGAAGAAGTTGTCGAAGCGCTCTTGCGAATCCAGGACTTCCTGTGGATCGGCCGTGCCCTTGCGGACACGGTCCAGCAGCCGGAAGTAGTCGAAGCGCTCGACGCCCGGGGCGATGACGATCAGTACGTCGGCGTCCGCATCGGGTTCGGCGGCGAAAGCGTGCGGAAGTCCTGGCGGCACGAGGAGGAAGTCCCCTTCGTCCGCGGTGATCACACTGTCCCCGGCCAGCGCCTGGAGCCGGCCGCCGAGCACGAAGAAGAGCTCGGCGGATCCGGTGTGTTGGTGCGGTGAGGCTCCGTCGGCGCCCGCGGTCAGGGTCACCCGTTGGGCGCTCAGGGCCCCGCCGGTGGTGCTGGCGTCGGCAAAGAGCCGCACGGTACTGGCAGCGCTGCCCAGCACCTCGGCCTCGGCATCCCGGACCAGAATTCCGCCCTGGACATTGGGAGTGATCAAGGACATACGCCCCTCCATTCGTAGAACCGCATCCCGCCCCGGACGCGAGCCGGGATCGAGATCGATAGAAGTGATTCTGCGTCGAATAGTACGACAGCTAACTATCAGCCGTCGAATAGGATGGCGGCGTGGCCAAGGGAGACGAACAGAGTGCGACCGCCGAGACGTGCCGGAACCCCAGAGACGCGGTCGACCAGATCCTCGACCAGTGGCACAAGGAACGGCCGGATCTGGACCTGTCGGCGATGGGGGTCTTCGGACGGCTGGGTCAGCTCTCGCTCCTCCTCACCCCCGCCCTCGAAGGAGTCTTCGCCCGACACGGCCTGCGCCGCGGCGAGTTCGACGTCCTGGCCGCGCTGCGCCGCTCCGGGCCCCCGTACACCCTGATCCCGTCCGCCCTCGCGAAGACCCTGATGCTCTCCCGTGCCGGCATGACCAACCGCCTGGACCGCCTGGAGGCGGACGGCCTGGTGGAACGCCGCCTCGATCCCACCGACCGCCGCAGCTTCCATGTCGCGCTCACCGGCCGTGGCCACAGAGTCGTCGACGCTGCGGTCACCGACCACGCCGCCAACGAATCCCGCCTCCTCTCCGCCCTCACCCCCGACGAACGCGAAACCCTCGACCACGCCCTGCGCACCCTGCTCCGGGCGATCGAGTAGGGCCGAGCGATCCCTGCGCCGACACAGTCGCCAAACACACCTCGGAGACGGGAGGGACTCCAGGGCCCCCTGCTGTTCCCTGAGTCCCGTCCCGCCGTCGGCCGTGATCTGCTCAGTGTGCTTGCACGGCACCGGCCTGTCCGCACCTTCGAGCTCCACTCACTGGGCGAGAGCCGCCAGGCCCTGCCGGAGCGCCTGCTGCGCCCAGTACGGGCCCCTCACATGCAGCGCGCTGTCGGCGTCGATATCGAAGGTCACCTCGATCAGCGGAGTACGCGCCGGCAGCCAGGGGCACGCGGTCGTCGCCGTCCAGCAACTGCTCACCGACCGGGATCACTCCCTGGCCGCTGACGGCGCCTTGGGCAACCACGCCGCAGCCGCCATCAAGACATTCCAGACCGAGCACCACCACCAAGGGCTCCATGTCACGGTCAAGGTCGCGGTCACGGTGCCCTGGTAGCGCTCGTCCGGGTGCCCGTGCGAGGTTTTCTGGTAGAGGTGGCCGCAGGTCGGCGAGGGGCTCTTGCCCCGGAACGCGTCGTACGGGGTGCCGGGGCTGTGGCAGGTGACCGTGGTGCCGTCGCCCATGTCCCACCGGATCGTGGTGACTTTCGCCGTGGCGGTGACGGTGACGCCGCCCGTCGTCGCGGTTGCCGTGTTCGGTGCGTACGTCGTCGGAGACGGTGTCACCCACATCCACATCGTGGCATCCCGGCCACGTACCGCCCGCCCGCGCGGGGGCTCGCCACTTGAAGTCGACCGCGCGGGGCGCCACCCTCAGACGAAGAAGGCGGGATTTTCGGTCACCCGCCGCATCCTGGCTGCTGGCCCAGCGCGTCGGACGCCCGGCGCCACCGAGCGGGCAGGACCCTGACCTGCGTGTGAGAATTGAGTACTGGATCGCAGTTCGGTGTCCGAGACCCGCCCGTCGCTGCGTGGGGAGCGGGCACGGCACCTGATATCCCGCTGACCCCATCGACACGCTGGGAGGCTCTCTGTGAGCGAACGCCTCAATGCGTGGCCGCCGCTGGTCTATGAGGACCTGGCGCCCATGGTCGACTACGTGAACCGGGTGGTACAGGTCGCAGGGAAGTACACCCTCGACGAGCCCTTCGAAGCCGGCTGGGGAAACATCGTCCTCGATGTCACCCCCCGGGGGCTCAGTACGCCAACCCTTCGGCAGCGAGGCGTGACCTTCGCGGTGCACTACAGCCTGCTCGACGGTGACGTGGTCATCGAGGCCGACAATGGCTCGCGGACGGTGCCGTTGTCCAAGGGATCAGTCGCCATGTTCTATGCGTCCTTCTGCGATGCGGCAGACGAGCTCGGCATACACCGACCGCGCAGCTCGTTGATCTGCGAGATTCCGGATGCCCCGCCGCGCTTCGAGGACGATCACGTCGAACGCACCTGGGATGGCCACACGGCCCGGCTGATCTGGACAGCGTTGAACCTCGCCGCTGACGGGCTGGAGGCGTGGCAGGCCCCCTTCCTGGGACACCGCCCCCGGGTCGGTGTGATGTGGGGCGGCTTCGACCTGTCCGCCACTCGTTTCCGGGCGCAGCCCACCGTGCCGCCGCCCCACCAGCCGCCGTTCATGCAGAACGCCCAGCTCGACGCGTACGTGTCGGTGGGTTTCTCCTTCGGGGATGCCAAGGCCCCGAACGTCGGCATGTACGCGTACATCTGGCCCCAGCCGGACGGTCTCGAGGGCCGGTCCTGGGGTGTTGAGGGTGCCGCCTGGCATCCCGACGCTGGTCTGGTTCGTCTGCCGTGGGCCGAGCTCAGGGAGACAGCGGACCCGCACCAGGCCATTGTGGCGTTCGGTGACGCCGTCTACGATGCCGCCGTCGAGACCGCAGGCTGGCCGTCCGACCTCGTCGGACCCCGCGTCGAGGGTTGGTACATGAGCAGGACACCGCCCGCGCTCGTCCAGCACCAGCGCGGCTGACTCAGGTCGAGATTCCTGACTCGGAAGACCAGGGCCGCATCAGGCAACGCTCGCTGTTCACGACCTCGCGAAGGCGTTCGTCGGCGGCGTGGTTGTTCCGCCGGATGATGTACCGGCGGATCATGCTTCCCTGTTCCCTGTTCCCTGTGGCTGGTGTGGCCGGTGCCGTCGAGAGCGAAGTAAGCGCAGGGCGGTGGACTGGGCCTCGATCCGGTTGAGCCAGGAACGGACCGGCTTCGACCCGGCGGTCTTCTTGATCTCCCGGCGTTCCGGGAGGGGGAAGGTTCTCGGTTGGCCGCCCTTGCACTTCGGGTGGAGCGAGTCGAAGCCATCAGTGCTTGGACCGACCGGCACATGGGGGGGTGGGAGAAGGAGCGGGGCTGGGTGCGTGCAGCTGCAAGACGGCGGAGGGAGGCAACGCGAATGGGGTCTCCCCTGCTCGAGCGAAGCCGAGAGCTTGGGGAAGTTGTCGACCGACGACAACGCCGGAGGGGGTCCCCCTGGCCCTTAAGGCCTTGGTGAGTGCGTGCCCAGCCCCGCGACGCCGCCCCCCATTTGCCGGTCGGTCTTTGTTGTAAATCACGTCCCGGACCCGGTCCGGGCTGGTGAACATTTCCCCGGCGATCTCCGCGGCGGGCATGCTCTGCGCGGATAACAGCACCATCCGGGCCCGCCGCCAGGTCACCACCGAACCGGTGCCTCTGCGAATGATCTGCAGCAACCGCCTGCCCTCGTCGTCATCAATCTCCCGGACCTGTACACGTTCAGCCACGTGATCATTCTGACCGTCCTTTTCCGGACCAAGAGGTCATCCCTTTGGTGAACACTCTGAGGCCGTACCTGATGCAGGGCCAGGCGGCTTCGAGCGTCTGCCCGGCGATGCACGAGACGGGCCGCAGGGTCTTCACTTGTGGTCGCGCAGGAAGGCGGGGATCTCGTCGCGGGTCGGGTAGTTCGGCAGGGGGGCGGGCTTGTCCTGAAGGAATGTGGTGATGGCGGCGGCTCGGTCGTTGTTGTCGTCAAGGCCGTTCCACATGTGGTGTCCGACTCCAGCCATGTACTGCGTGCGCTGGATGGCGGGATCATCGGCAAGGACGGCCGTCGCCCATTGACGGACCTGGGAGGAGCACTCGGCGATCATCAGCATCGCGGGGGTCTGGGAGCGCCTCAGTCGCGGGGCGATGGAGGGTGAGTCCTTGATCGTCAGCTGGACGCGGAGGCTGGCGGCGGGGCTGAAGGAGAAGTTCTGTGCCGTGTCCTCAGTCGGGATGCGGTGCGCGTCGCGCGCGCGGCCGAGAACAAACGACGCGACCGTCAAGGAGCGACTCGTGGAGTGCGCGACCGAGCTGCTCGCCACCCGCCCGCAGGAGTCGGTCACAGTCCGCGCCGTGGCCACGGCCGCCGAGACGTCAACGGCGGCGGTGTACTCCCTGTTCGGCGATAAGGAAGGACTGATCGCAGCGGTACGCGACAGAGCCGTCGCCGGCCTGTTCCAGGCCCTGACGGCGGTGCCGACCTCTGAGGACCCCCTCGCCGGCATCTACGCACTGGCCGCCGCATACCGACGGTGGGGACGCGAACACAGCCACCTGTACTCAGTGCTGTTCGGTGGAGTGCAATCCTTCAAGCCGTCAGGAGCGGTCGGTGCCGGTGACCCCGTCCGGCCGCTCATCGCGGCGATCGATCGCGCCGTGACTGAGTCCGTCCTCGACGGCGAAGCGACGGCGATCGCCGTCTCACTCTGGGTGACCCTGCATGGGCTTGTGACACTCGAACTCGCCGGGGCTCTCGGCGCCCCCACAGCAGAAGCCGCATTCCGATCGACGATCCTCGCCACGCTGCGTGGCTGGACGGCCCCCGCGGTGTTCCGCAGCCTTCGGCACGACGAACCCGACTTCTGACAGAGAGCGCGACCAACCCTCCGTTCAGAGAGTTGAGAAGCGCCTCGTACGGGAGAGGCACCGACAATAAGCCTCCCACCGACGGCTCAGGACCGCTGGTCCCGAGGCCATCACCCGCGCTCTCGCACGTCTCGATCGTGACGGTGTCGATCGGCGCCCCCAACGGCCGTCAGAAGAGGGGAACGGACAGGACAGGTGATACTCCACTGAACCTCGTGAAGAGGGTGAGCCTATCGTCGATGGGTTCACCCCCTTCGATCACATGTCGCGCGCTGCCGTCCTACGCTGCCTCCCGCTGCATGGTCCACCAGGTAACGACCACGCTCGCCGCAACTGCCGGCACCAGGGAGCCGAGGATCACCGCGGCAATGGTGGACAGGTTCAGGTGCAGGCCGATATCCGTGGAGGTCGCCTGGGACAGTCCGGACGCCATGCCGGCCAGCGGGCCCAAGGTCACCAGGACGCCGAGTGCCGCGCCGACGGCCACGACGAGGGTGGTCTCGGCCGCGGAGAACAGCAGTAGCTGCCGTACCGTGCCGCCGGCCGACTTCATCACGGCGAAGTCGCGGCGCCGGCCGTGCGCGGTCATGGCCATACTGTTGGCCACGGCGATCCCGCTGTAGCCGACGGCGATGACGATCAGCATGACCGCGAGCCTGTCGGTCAGTTTTGCGTCGGTGGCGTAGTCGCCGAGCGCGTACTGCACCGCGTCGTGCACGGCCGTGCCGGGAACGACCGAGGCGGGATTCGACTTCAACGGGACGAAGATGTCGTCGGTGAGCGCGGCCGGGTCGTGCGCGCGCACGAGCTGACGGGACATCACGAAGTCACCTCGGGCGGGGTCGTCCGTCAGGACCTGGGCGATGCGCAGCTTCACCGTGGCACCGTCGGCGAACCTCACCGCGTGGTCGTCACCGGCCTTCACACCGAGGAAGTCCGCCATCTTGCTGCCAAGCACCGCCTGGCCCGGCTTGTTCCAGCGCGTATCGCGCGAGCCGAGCGCGTCGATGACGGTGAGCGTGCCGTCCTTGTCGCGGACGAAGGCCCGGGTCGGCAGCGCGGCCTTGCCCACCGGGTTGGCGGCGACCACCTCATCCGTGTTGCCCGGGGTCTTGTCCGGCGTCACGATCAGCTGCCCCGTGAGCTTGAGCGCGTCGCCCGCCGGGTACGCCACACGCATCGTCTCCATCATGCCGCTGAGCAGGACGGCGAAACCGACAGCCGCGATCACCGGGGCCGCAAGTGACGCCGCCCGGCGCGAGTCGGCGCGCAGCTCCGCCCGCACGAGAAGCGGGGCGGCCGAGCCGAGACGCTTGAAGGGCGAGGTGAGCGCCCGTCCGACGGGGCCGACGCACACCGGGGCGAGCAGCGCCGCCGCCACGATGAGCACCATCGTCGCGAAGATCGCCATGTTGATCCGGGTGTCGGCACCGACAGTGGCGGTCACGATCGCGAGCACCACACCGAGGCCGAGCGCGGTCAGGCCGCCGATCCAACGGGCGCGGCTCATCATCCGGCTATTCGCCCTGCTGTCCAGGAGTGCCTCGATCGGCGCCACCCGCGCGGCCATCCGGCCGGCCGACCACGCCCCCAGGACGCTGACGCCGACACCGATCGTGGTTGCCGTGAACAGCGGCCACATCGCTACCCGCACCTTGAGCTCCGGGGGCGTCACGTCGAGCCCCTGCAGGATGTCGCGCAGCAGCGGCGCGGCTCCGATGCCCACCAGGCAGCCTGC
Source organism: Streptomyces sp. NPDC088246 (assembly GCF_044741025.1). Taxonomy (NCBI): domain Bacteria; kingdom Bacillati; phylum Actinomycetota; class Actinomycetes; order Kitasatosporales; family Streptomycetaceae; genus Streptomyces; species Streptomyces sp. NPDC088246. The sequence goes on along the minus strand of NZ_JBIURV010000033.1, from coordinate 27,244 downwards.
CAGCGAGCCCAGCAGGCCGATGAGGCCCGCCTCGCCCAGGATCATCCGGCGCACCTGGCGCGGGGATGCACCGATCATCCGCAGCAGGCCGATCTCCCGCCGCCGCAGCCCAGTCGCCAGGACCAGCATGGACGCGACCACGAAGGCGGTGGTGAACAGGCCGAGCGTCGCCATGGCTCCGATGAGCTGCGTGCCGAGGAACCGCTTGTGTTCCACGTACGCCGGCTGGAGCGCGGACCGGCCGTCGCCAGAGACCACGGTGCCTTTGTCGCCGGCCACTCTCTCGGCCCTTGCCTTGATGTCGCTGACGGACGCGCCTTTGCCGGCGAGGATCGCGATGGCGCCGACGCCCGGCTGCTGCCGCGTGGCGAAGTCGTCGGTGAAGTAGTAGCCCGGTCCGTCCACGGTGCCGACCACGCGGAACTCGGTACGCCCGGCGGTGATGTTCACCGTGAGCGTCGTGCCCGCCGCCACTCCGAGCGCCCGGTCCACCACGACCTCGTCGGCCCCGGCGGGTGCCCGTCCCGTGACGAGGTTGTACGGCGCGAGCCGTGCGCTCGACCAGCCGTGTCCCGCCTCCAGGGCTCCTTCGTCCTCGACCGGCCTGCTGCCGAGGAACGCCTGCGCGTAGAACGAGCGGTCCACCACCACGGAGCCCACGCCCGGCGCCGCGCCCAACTTGTCGATCAGCGGCTGGGCCTCGTCGCGGCTCCACGGCACCCGGTCTTCCGGGGTCTTGTCCTGGTTGACCGCCTGGTCGGGGATGGCGATCGCGGAGGCGGCCGACAGGCGGGACTGGACCTTGGGGCGGGAGGAGTCGTAGATGATCAAGGTGGTGGTGATGAGCGCCACACCGACCAGTATCGCGACGAGGGCCGCAAGAAAGCCGGCCCAGCGTTCACGGACGTTCGCGAAGACCAGCATCACGCCTCCAGGCTCGCCATCTGCGCCGCGATCGAGGCCGCGTTGCGGCCGTCGGAGTCGCGGCTGAGGCTGATCCGGCCCGCGATGCGGCCATCCTTGAGAAACACGACCACATCGGCGACCGCAGCGGCCACCGGGTCGTGTGTGACCATGAGGGTGGTCTGTCCCTCCTTGTCGACCAGCAGGCGCATCATCTGCAGCACCTCTCGCGAGGTGGCGGTGTCCAAGGCACCGGTGGGCTCGTCCGCGAACAGCACGTCCGGCCGGGTCACCAGGGCGCGGGCGAGCGCAACGCGCTGCTGCTGACCACCGGACAGCTCACTGGGCCGATGGCCGGCCCGCTCGGCCAGCCCGACCGCGGCGAGCCCGGCGTCGACCTGCTCCCGGCTGACTCGGCGCCCGGCGAAACGGGACGGAAGCTCCACGTTCTGCGCCGCGGTCAGCGATTCGACCAGGTTGAAGGCCTGGAACACGAAGCCGATGTGGTCGCGCCGCAGCTTGGTGCGCTCCTTCTCGCTCTCCTGGCCGATGTCGACGCCGGCCAGCATCACCCGCCCCTCGGTGGTCCGGTCCAGGCCGGCCGCACACTGCAGCAGCGTGGATTTCCCGGAGCCGGACGGCCCCATGATGGCGGTGAACGTCCCGCGCGGAAAACCGATGGAAACGCCGTCCAGCGCGGCGACCGAGCCGTCGCCGGCCCTGTAGATCTTCCGGACGGTGTGCAACTGAACCGCATCCGATGCGGGTGCCTGCCTTGTAGTGGTCATGGGGTCGATTTCAGCGGAGCGACCCGGTGCATCACATTGATCTGCGCTCTACTTCGCAAGTAGAGCTAGCTCTACCGCGGTGAAGCAGTCGCCTGACATACCGTTGCCCCATGCGTCCCAGAACGGCTTGGCAGGCGATGACTCAGCGGCCACTGAGCTTCTTGACCTCCACTTGGCCGTGGCGGTCACTGGCGTACTTGGCCACCGGTGTCGTGGTCGGCGCGGCCGCCGTGGCGGTGTTCGTGACCGGGCTCGTGGCCGGGCTGATCCTGCTGGTGGTTCTGGTCGGCGTGGCCCCCCTCGTCGGCGTCGTCCTGTCCTCGATCACCGTGGCGACAGTCGAGCGGTTCCGACTGCGTCTCGTCGACCTCGACGGGATGTCGGACCCGCACCGACGGCCGGAGGAGCCCGGTTTCCGGGCCTGGTTGTCGACCCGCCTGACCGAACAGGTCACCTGGCGGGAACTGCTTTTCACGCTCATCTCTGCGGCGGCGTTGTGGTGGCTGGACCTGCTGGTGCTCGCCTTCTCCTTCGGTCTGCCCGCACTGACCTTCCAGGCGGTCGACAGCGCCACCTGGCCATGGGCGGTCTTCGGCGCCATTGTCCTGCTGGCCTCGCCGTACACCGTGACGTCGTGGGCCGGTGCGCGCGCCGCGCTCGCCCGGACCTTCCTCGCCCCGCGCGACGGCGAGCTCGGGGAGTCGCTGAAGGAGGTGCACGCGTCGCGGGTGCGGCTCATCGACTCCTTCGACGCAGAGCGCGTACGCATCGAGCGCGACCTGCACGACGGCGCGCAGCAACGGCTGGTCTCGCTCGGGATGACGCTCGGTCTGATGCGTCTGGACATCCCCGAGGGGGCCCCGCTCGCCGCCCAGCTCACCGAGGCCGAGAGCCAACTCTCCGCCATCCACCAGGAGTTGCGCAGTCTGATCCGGGGGCTCAATCCCCCGGTGCTGGCGGACCACGGTCTGGTCGCCGCGGTCGAGGACCATGCGAGTCGCTTCCCCGTCCCGGTCACCGTCGATCTCCGGCTGCCGGGAAGACTTCCCCGGCAGCTGGAAACCAACGTGTACTACCTGATCAACGAGGCCATGACGAATATCGCGCGACACAGCGGCGCCCGGAGCGCAAAAGTGCACGGCCGCTACCACTCCGACATGTTGGTCCTCGAGATCGCGGACGACGGACACGGCGGCGCTGATCCGGCCGCCGGAACCGGTCTGACCGGTCTTGCCGACCGGCTCATCGCCTTGGATGGCCGCATGCGCGTGTCGAGCCCAACCGGTGGTCCGACTCTTCTCCACGTGGAGATCCCATGTCACTTCGCGTGATCCTCGCAGAAGACGCGGTCCTGTTGCGCGAAGGGCTGGTCGGCCTGTTGCAGCGCTTCGGCCACGAGACACTCGCCGTGGTCGGCGACGCGGACGCACTCGTCGAGGCCGTTCGCCGGGACCGGCCGGACCTGGTGATCACGGACGTACGGATGCCACCCTCGAATGCGGACGACGGGCTGCGTGCGGCCGTCGCCCTGCGGGAGACGTACGCCGGGCTGCCGGTGCTCGTGCTCAGTCAGTACGTCGAGCGGTCGTACGCCCTGCAGCTGCTCGATTCGTGCAACGGCGCCGCGGTGGGCTATCTGCTGAAGGAACGGGTCGGTGCGGTCGCCGACTTCATGGCGGCGCTCGACCGCGTCGCCGCCGGCGGGACCGTGGTGGACCCTGAGGTGATCCACCAGCTCGTCAAGCTCCACCCCGATCCTCTGGGGCGGCTCAGCGCCCGCGAGAAGGAGGTGCTGAGCCTGATGGCGGAAGGACGGACCAACGCGAACCTGGCGGCGCACCTGTTCATCAGCGAAGCCGCCATCAACAAACACATCGGCAGCATCTTCAACAAACTCGATCTGCCGGTCTGCACGGACGGGCATCGCCGGGTCCTGGCAGTGCTGGCGTTCCTCAGAGCCTGATGCCGTACGTGCTCCTCCGAGGCCGCCCCCACCAGGGACTCCGCCAGGACCGCGAAGACGTGGAGGACCAGGTGCCCGCCGGTCGGTGCGACAGGACAACCCGGTCTCCTATCCCTGCCCCAGGGCGCAGAGCAGCGACTGGGGCCTCCGTCGATCTGCACCAGGTTCTCGACGCCGAGGTGAGGGACGCTGACTGAGCCGGATCGGCCCGCCGGCGACGTACCTGGGGTGGAAGGTCGTCCGGACAGGTCCTCGGTTTCGGCGTCGCGAGGGCGGCCGACGCACTCGACGGGCTGATGGCCACAGCCCGGGCACACCGGGAGCAGTTGGAGACGGCCGCAGCCCGCTGACCGACGAGGCCCTGGTCCCGCCGAACGGCGGCGCGATCACGCTGTGGGAATGACGCGGTAACGCCTGGTCGCCTTCGGCGAGGGCAAGCTATCCTCAGCGGACTCGTCTGGAACACCCGTGTCCCGGAGGGGACATGAGGATCACCCTTGAGGTCGGCGGCCCCGCCGAGACGGACGATCTGCGGCAGTGGCTCCGACACGACCCCGGTCTGCGGAGCGCCGTCGGTCAGGCGCCGCCCGGGACGCCCGTCCCAGGCAGCATGAACGGGGGCGTGGCCGAGCTCATACCCGTACTGCTGACTCCGGGCGGGCTGACCGCCGCCATGGCCGCGGCCGTCGTCGCCTGGTTGCAGAGCAGACGGGGGAACCAGACCGTGACGATCACCCGGCCGGACGGTCCCCAGGTCACGGTCACGTCCGAGCGGGTGCGCGGGCTGACGGCCGAGGGGACCGGCGATCTCGCGCAGCGGGTGGCCGAGGCGCTCCAGCAGCCGCCGCAGCCCGGCCCCCCCGCGAACGGGCCGGAAGACCGGCAGCCGGACACGGCGGAAAAGAACTGACCATGGGGAATCAGCGGGGTGACTTAAGCGGCGCCAACTGCCATGCGATCGTGGTCGGAACGGGCCGGTACGGCAGCGGCGGCCGTGTGGCACTGTCGGATCTGCCCGGCGCCGCACGCTCGGCTCAGGCCGTCGCCGCGATGCTGCAGGAGAACTGCGGCATGGACAGCAGGGTCACCGAGATCACCGACCCCGAGGGGCCGACCGAGGTGCTCGCCGCCGTGCAGGCCGCCATCGACGCCTCCGAGGGCGGAGTCGTCCTCTTCTACTTCATCGGCCACGGTCTGGTCGGCCCCGGGCGGCAGTTGTACCTCGCCACATCGGGCACTTCCTCGGCCGACGACACCGTCCACGCCGTCCCCTACGACCAGGTGGGCAAGCGGCTCGGTGAGGCCGCGGCAAGCACGGTGGTCGTCCTGGACTGCTGCTTCTCGGGCCTCGCGCAGGCCGCGCCGCAGGAGTCGTACCGCGAAGTCATCACCTCGGCCCGCCCCGAGGGCAGCTTTCTGCTGGCCTCGGCGACGCACTACGCAGCCTCGTTCGCGCCCGCAGGTGCGGAACACACGCTCTTCAGCGGGGAGTTGCTGCGGCTGCTGACGGAAGGCGATCCGGGCGGGCCCGCCTGGTTCTCCCTCCTCGATCTCTACCGCATACTCGACCACCGTTTCCAGGGCAGTGCCGCACGCCCGCACTCGGACGGTGTCGGCCGAGCCTCCGACCTGGTCCTCGCCCGCAACCCCGGCAGGCTCGTCCGTGACGCCGCGTTGGAACCGGTGCCCGAGCAGGGTGGCGGCCCGTGTCCTTACCCCGGAATGCGGCCGTTCCTGTCGGAGCAGCACCATCTCTTCTTCGGCCGCGAGGAGTTGACGCGCAGCCTGGTGAACCGGGTGACCGCTGAACCGTACGCGGGGCCGGTGGTCCTGGTGGGCGCATCGGGGGCCGGCAAGTCCTCCCTGCTCAGGGCCGGACTCGTGGCCGGTCTGGAAGGTGAGAGGGTGCTGCTGGTGCCGGGGCCCGGCACCAGGCCGTTCCGCACGCTCGTGGAGAGCTGGGCAACGGCGGTGGGGCGGCCGTTCGCCGAGGTGGAGAGCGAGCTCGGCGCTGGACGGTTCGGCGGCGCCGGACCGGGCGTGCTGGTGATCGACCAGTTGGAGGAGATCTTCACCCAGTGCCGGGACGTGGAGGAGCGTGAACTGTTCGTCCGCGCCCTGGCCGGGGCGGGCTCCGACGGCCCACGCATCGTGCTCGGTCTGCGCGCCGACTTCTACGACCAGGGCCTGAACGACGCACGGCTGGCCCGGATCATCAGGTCCGGGCAGTTCACCGTCTCCGCCATGTCCGACGACGAACTGCGCGCGGCCGTCGAACAGCCCGCGGAACACGCCGGGCTGCGCCTGGAGGACGGGCTGTCCGACCACATCCTGCGCGAACTGCGCCAGGAGCGGGCCGCCGAAGGCAACGCGGTCGCGCTGCCTTTCCTCGCCCACGCCCTGCGGCAGACCTGGGCCGGGCGCCGCGGCACCACGCTGACCTTCGCCGCGTACCAGGCGGCGGGCGGGATCCGCACCTCCGTCGCCCGGACCGCCGACGAGGTCCACGACGCGCTCGGCGCCGACGACCGAACCCGACTGCGGGAACTGCTGTTGCGCATGGTCCTGGTGGTCGACGACGGCGGCCGTACGGTGCGCCGCCGCGTCCCCGTGCGGGAACTCGACCGGGTCGCCGATCTGCTCGGACGGCTGGCCGCGGCCCGGCTCGTCGTCGTCGACCAGGACGAGGCACAGCTGTGCCACGACTCCCTGCTCAACGCCTGGCCACACCTGCGGGACTGGATCGCGGACGACCGGGCCGGACTGCTCGCACGCCGAAGGCTCGGTGACACGGCCGACGGCTGGCACGAGGCGGGTCGTCCGGAGAGCGGCCTGTACCGGGGCGATCAGTTGGCATCGGCGCGCACCCAGCTCGCCGGTAGCGGCGGCACCCTGCCCATGCGGCCCGTCGACCGGGACTTCCTCCGCGCGAGCGGTCGCGCGGAGCACCGCACGAGAAACCTGCGCCGGGCCGCGGTCTCCGTCGTGACCGTGCTGGCCCTGCTCGCAACGACGCTCGCCGTATTGGCGCGCGGCGCACAACGGGACGCGGAAAGCCGTGCGACCATCCTGCTCGCCGATCAGGTGGCAGCGCGGGCGGACGCCATGCGCGAACGCGACCCGCAGACCGCGCTGCGGCTCACCCTGGCGGCGTACCGCGCGGCACGGACGCCCGCAACCCGGTCGAGCCTCTACGCGGCCTATCTGACGGAGACGCCGGTCGAGGTCTCGGCAGGGCACCGTGAGCCGGTGCTCAACCTGGCGTTCAGCAAGGACGGAGATGTGCTGGCGACCAGCCAGCGCCGCGGGCGGGTCCAGCTGTGGGACATCTCGCGCCGGAACGTGCCCGTGAAGGCGGGGACATTGAAGCTGAAGGGCAGCGCGGCCATCGCCTTCCACCCGCGCACCCGTCTGCTGGCGGCGCAGACGGCCACGGAACTCGCCCTGTGGGACGTCACCGACCCCCGGCGGCCCGAGAGGCTCGCCGCACGGGGCATCCCCGAAGGCATCACGTACACCCTGGGGTTCGCTCCGGACGGCCGGACACTGGCGGCGGGGAGCGCCGAGGGGCGCCTGCGGCTGTGGGACGTTTCGAAGCCCTCGGCGCCGCTGCTGCGGACGGACCGTGCGGTGGCTTCTGCCGCACTGATCTCGCTGGCGTTCCGCCGCGACGGCCTGCTGGTCACGGGCAACGGCATCAGCGGGAACGGCGCGGCGGCACGGCCGGGGGAAGTGCGGTTGTGGAACGTGCGCGACCGGGCGCGGGCACGGTTGCTGGACACCGCCACGACCCCCTCGGTGATGGCGGTCGCCGCCCACCCGACACGGGATCTGCTGGTCGCGACCGGCGCGGAAGGGAAGATGGCCTGGTGGACGGTGGAGGGCGGCCGCCGGCTCAAGGGCGTCGAGCCCGAGGACGAATGGGGCCGCGCATGGGGAGACGGCGGTGACCTGCCTTCGCTGAGCTTCCGCCCGGACGGGGAAAGGCTCGCCGCCGCGAACAACAGGGCCGACGGGGGCGCCAGGCTCCGGGAGACGGTCGAGACCGGTGCGCAACTGCTCGGCTCCCAGGCCGAACTCGGAACGGCACGCGCAGGCGGACCGGCCCAGTCGGTCGCCTACAGCCCCGACGGACGCCAACTCGCCGTGGGCGACATGGAGGGCAGGGTACGCATCTGGCCACAGCGTGCTCCCGCGCCCCGGCTCCTCGGGGCCATGACCAATGGGGACCCGGGGACCAGCCCGATCAGCGGCGACGGAACGCTCATGGTCGCCAAGGGCACGGAGACCACCCAGGTCTGGGACCTCCGCAGCGCGGACACGGCCGAGGGGGCCGATCCGCGTCTGCGGTTCGCGCTGCCCAAACCGTGGGAGGCCCGTTACTTCCTTCCAGGGACCGATCGTCCGGTGCTGATGGCGCACCGGTGGACGGAGGGCACGGAGGACCACGCGTTCCGGCTGTGGGACTTCGGCGGGGACGCGAAGAGACCTCCGGTGCCGGGAGCAGAGATCCCGGTGAAGGCCTCGGACGTGCGCACGGCGGTGTCCGCGGACGGCAGGCTCCTGGTCGTCGGCAGCTGGGCCACCGGCACGGTGCAGGTGTGGGACATACGGGACGTCCGCCGCCCGGTGCGGCGCGCAACGCTCCCCGCGGTGCCGGTCGCGGGGTGGGAGAGCCTGTTCTTCCTGGGCGACCGGGGGCTCGCGGTCGTGGACCGGGACGAGTCGGGGCGGGGCAGGCCGGTGGACCTGCGCGTCTGGGACCTCACCGACCCCGCCGAGCCGGTCAAGGGCCGCCTCCTCAAGGACGCGGCCGTGGGGCAGGCAGGTTACGTGCCCTCGACACGGCTGCTGATGCACGACGCTTCCGCCCAGCGGACCCAGCTCTGGGACATGCGAGACATCCGCAACCCCGGGGAGGCGGCACTGCTGCCCGCCACGTCCGGCGGGTATCAGCCGGTCGGGAAAGACGTCCTGGCGACGACGCTCACCGACGGAACCGTGAAGTTCTGGGATGTGAGCGACCCGTACAAGCCCCGGGAGATGGACGAGATGCGCTTCGACCGGGCCCTCACGGACATCAGGCCGTCGCCGGACGGGAAGTGGGTCCTGACGGGCGCCCCCTACCGCATCTGGGCGGCAGAGAAGGACGGCAGATGGCGCACGCCGGCGATGGCCACCGTGGAAGGCGTGAAGGACCTGAGGCTGCTGCCCGACGGCAGCCCTTTCATGGCCGTGGTTCCGGACGGCGATCTGGAAGGACGGTACTCGAGAGAACTCACCTACCTGATCGACTTCGACACCGACCGGATCTACCACCGGCTGTGCACCATCCACCCCCTCAGCGTCGAGAAGAAGCAGTGGAAGGCACTGCTCCCACACCTGGACCACCAGCCGTCCTGCGACTGACTGTTCTCACCACACGGGCAGAGGCTCACCGAGGAGCGCGACCTGATACACCGGCAGCCCACCTCGCCCGACCATCTGCGCCGCCTGATCACGGGGTCTGCGCGACGGTGGCACGTGGCACCGAGCCACAGGAAGCGGCGCACGGCGTCAGCAGTTGACGCCGGGGCGGAGGAAGTGGTTGAGCAGGTTGCCGCGGTCGGACGGCTCAACCATGGACTCGGAGATCGGCTTCACCGTCCGGCTTCCACACAGACAACGACGTTCATGCGTCGAGACCTCCACGCTTGACAAGCTGGCTGGCGATGACGTTGCGCTGGATTTCGTTGGTATCTTCGCCCACGATCAGCAAGGGGGCGTCGCGGCAGTAGCGCTCGACGTCGAACTCGGTGGAGTTGCCGTAACCGCCATGGATGCGGACGGCGTTGAGGGCAACCTGCATGGCGGTCTCGGAGGCGAAGAGCCTCCATGTCCACGCGACGCCCTGCTTCGGCCTCCCGGGCCGCATAGAGGGTGAGCTGACGGGCAGCGGTCAGCGACGTGGCCATGTCCGCGAGGTGGCTGCTGATCGACTGGTGCTTCCGGATCGGCTCGCCGAAGGACCCGCGCTCCTGCGCGTAGGCGAGAGCATCCTCGAACGCCGCCCGGCCGACGTCGACTGCGCGAGCTGCGACCTGGAGACGTCCGGTCTCCAGTCCCTTCGTCATCTGCGGGAATCCCTTGCCTTCGATGCCCCCGAGTACGGTATCGGCCGGCGCCCGGCAGTCCTGTCGCTCTGCAGTCCTTCGATCCACTAGCCGTGTACCGACTACGTCGTCTGATCAGTGACAGACCTGTCGGGCAGATCTCCGGGGCATTGCGCTCTGCGAGCTGGGCGGCCGCACTGATCGGCCGCACGATGGTCACCAGCCTTGTGACATCCCCGGGCTTCGTCGCATACGAGCTTGAGATGCTGCCATCCCCCTGCACGATGTTTTGGCAGCGGCGAGGCATCCCGTTTCTTGCCTGGAGCGTCGCCTCAGCAGAGAGTGGCGAACGAGGCGCTTGCCCTCCACCACCAGGTCACTGAGATCGAAAAGCTCATTGCGGCCCGGTTCCGGGAGCACCCCCATGCTGAAGTGATCGTCAGCATGCCCGGCTCGGGCCCCATCCTCTGCGCCGAGTTCGTCGCAGCCACGGGCGGTGACATGACCGTATTCGGGACCCCCGATCGCCTCGCCGGCTTCGGCGGCGTCGCGCCCACGCCCCGCGACTCCGGCAAGATCAGCGGAAACCTCCGCCGCCCTCAGCGATACAACCGAGGACTGCAGCGCGTCTTCTACATGTCTGCGTTGATGAGCATCCGCTACTCCGACGAATCTCGCCGCTTTTAAGATCGCAAGCACGCTGAGGGCAAGCGACACACCCAAGCAGTCATGGCTCTGGCACGACGACGCGTCAACGTCCTACGGGCCCTCCTGCGCGACCAACGTAGCTGCCAAGCAACGCCGCCCGTCACGCTCACGGCTTGACAAAGCCATGAGGAACCCACGGCACCGTCACCGTCGCAGCCATCCGGCTCCGTCTCCGCTCGTGACCCGCCGAATACACCGCAGCAATGCCGCAGACCTTCGCGTCTGAATCCCGCCAGCGCCCCAAGGGCCAGCCGCCGACACTGGCCCCATGACCGCGTACACGCCTCTTCCCATCCCTCCCGCCGCGCTCAAGGAACTCCGCGACATCGATGACGCCGGGCGGCCACTGCGGCCGTACACCGCGCGCGAGGACGGCGTTCCCCTCGATTGCGTGGGCAGCCCGCTGCGCTGCTGCCTGCGGGCCATCGACCCCGGCGAGCGGGTCGCCCTCGTCTCATACGCGCCACTGCGCCGCTGGGCGACGGCAACTGGGGCCGACCCCGGAGCCTACGACGAAGCGGGGCCGGTATTCATCCACGCCGACGAATGCGGAGAGCCACGGGGAGCCCAGGACTACCCCTTCGCGCGACCGGGGGCGCTGCGCACCATCCGCCGCTACAACGCCGAGGGACACATCGTCGGGGGCCTCTTCTTCGAGATCCCGGACAACGCCGAGGCCGGGTTCGACCGGGTCTTCGGGGAAGCGTTTGCCGAGCCGGAGGTGGCGCTGGTGCACGTGCGGGCCCTGGAGTACGGCTGCTTCCAGTTCGAGGTAAGGCGACCGTAGGCGACGCCCTGCGGACGGCCGCCCGCAGGGCTCACGTCCATTGTCAGTTCCGCCAGTACCAACACGCTGTTCAGCCTGAACCGCCGGACTGGCTGACGGTCTCGGCGTTGCGGATCGCGCTCGTCGCGAGGGACCTTTCTCGAAGTTGCGTTCTCGGCGCGGCAGGGTGCCACTCCCCGCCACCAGCGGCCGGAGCAGCGTGACGGCTGCTCCGGCCAGAGCTGTCAGAGCTCTTCGAGGCTGGTCAGCAGCGCCAGCACCTTGTCCTTGCCGAGCGGCAGCGTGTCGCCCCCGGCGTCCGCACCGCCAACTCCCACTCTCCGGCGACCCGGCAGGCCGGGGAGGGGCGCCTGGATGTTCGGGTTGCGCCCCGAGGTGTACCCGCCCGTGCGCGACTCGACGGGCTCTCGCCCAGGGAGGCGGTGCACCGCTCCTGGGCGTTGACCCGCGGGGCCCGAGCCAGGACACATCATCGCCGCGCTCTACGAAGGCAACCCCCGGAGTTCCGCCGTGACATCCGCTACGGCGCCGCCGTCCGGTGCCGTTCGACATCGTTTCCGGAACATCGATACGGTAGTGAGGACGGGCCCGGAGTCAGTTCGAGTGACTCCGGGCCCGTTGAGTGTGAGGGATCAGGTTGCCCAGCCGACGGAGGAGACGTGGGCGTACGCGTCCCAGTCGGTGCCGAGGCCGCCGCTCATGATGTCGTCCCAGACGGCTTCGAGTTCTCGTTTGTCGCCGTCGATCCAGGCGTCGACGGCGCGGTCCCACACGCCGCGGACGCTGATGCTGCGGGTTTCCGGATCGCGCTGGTGGCAGCACTCGACGCGGGATTTGCGTTACTCGCTCAGCCCCACGACACCCCAGCCCCTCCGGGTGGCCTCGGTCAAAACACGCCCCCAGTCCTCCAGCAGGTCGGTGAACGCGTCGAAGTGCCCGACCCGCGCACCGGATACGGCTGCGTGCTCCGTGAAGGCCCCGCGCAACCCGCCGAGCCGGGGCCGTATCTGTTCCCAGGTCGCGGCCGGCTCCCGCACGCTGTCAGGCGACCGCGCGAGCAGCACGCCGTAGAAGAGGGCGGGGTCGTCGGTGAAGAAGCCCGGATCCGTGTGCGGTGCCTCACCGTCCGCCCCATCCCAGATCAGCCCGCACAGCAAGGTGTCCAGCCCCGTCCGGAGCTCCGGGTCGGCATGGTCGCGGACCCGTTCCCAGCGGTGCCCCGCCCAGAAGTGTGCCTTGAACGAGCCACAGGTGCCACGGAACTCGTAGATGTCGAAGTACGCACCGTCGGGTCCTCCCGGCCGCTCCCATTCGCCCTCTACGGCGGACTCTTCGCGGCACCACAGTCCCGTCTCCTCGGCGTACCAGGCATCCCTCAGCCGTGCCGGCCGCTCCCGGGGAGGTGCCTCGCCCAGCCATGACCAGTCGGCGATCACCACGCTGATGTCCAGTCCCGTGGGAGTGAGCGTACTGTCCGTCCGTCGCCGGCGTCCGCCGCGGCGATGCTGCTGACCCGTCAAGAGTGGAACCGCAGGAATCCGCGGCCTGGCAATGACGCACGGAGCCGGAAGACACCTCGGCCGGGGAGCGACCGCGGCGGGTTCAGTCGAGGACGTCGTACTCGTCGGCCTTCCAGTCGGCAAACAGGGTCAGCGCCTTCTCGGTCTCCGCGCGCTCGGGCGAGGTGGAGGTGGCCGGCCACCAGTTCTCAACGTGTTCGGCGTTCACGAGCACGAAGTCGCGGTATCCGTCGAAGTCGCCGGGGTCTTCGGCAACACCGATGTGGATGGGTGTGTCATCGGGCAGGTCTTTGATGGCTTCGCGGAGCTGTGCGGCGTTCCATACCTGCGGGGCGTGGTCAAAGGTGTCGGCCATGGGCACAGGATGCAGGACCACACCGGAAGTCCACGTGAGGACACGGCTGTACCCCGGGCCAGAGCGCTGATCCGGGGTACAGGGGGCCGGGGTGAAGAACTGATCACCGGGTGGTGAACCCGCCGGTGGACACGGTACCGGGCCGGTCAGGCCGTGGTCAGCCCGTGTCGGGGAGGCCCCAGTCGTCGGGCAGGTTGAACAGGCGCTGTGCCCGGCGTTCGTTCTCCTGCCGGAGCACGGTGGCCCACAGCGGGGGGTCTTCGCGCGGGAGATAGGGGCAGACCATGCGGTGCGCGATGCGGCACTGGGCGCCGGGGAGTGGTTCGGCGTCCCACAGGTTCGTCGCGGCCCCGTCCGAGGTAATGATCCAGCGCCGGCGCGGGGGCACGGTGTGGGCGGGAACGACGATCCTCGGTTCAAGGAGGACCCAGTGGCCTTCGTGGAGGGTGGGGTAGCGGTCTTGTGGGAGATCACAGAAGGGGCAGTCGGGTGCGGCGGGTGGTGGTGGGGCGGTCGCGCCTTCGAGGGCGGCTGCGTCGTCGGGGCGGCCCGGGACGGGTGTGGTGTTCTCGGTTTCCCCCATGCTCTTCAGGGTCCGGACGGGCCGTCAGGTGCGGTAGGACGCGATCCAGCCGCGCTGGACGGGAAAGAACGTGCCCAGTGTGCTGCTCGGCGGCACACGGGGCTTGTGTCGGCGCACAGTCCGCGTCGCGGCGGGCCGGATCCCAAGAACGGCTGAGGCCGAGGCGGTCTTCTACGTCAGAAATTCCCCTTTACGGGACGCGCAGGTGGGCACCGAGGCCGACGGTGCAGCCGGTGAGCCCTGCCGCGTCCGCCGCGTCGTCCGCGTGCTTCTGGGCTTCGTCGGCGGCCGCTTGCGCACCGCCGACGTCTCCCTTCTTGGCAACCTTCTTGTCCTCGCCTGCGGCCTCCATGACCTTCTGAGTGAATTCGCCAATCTTGCCGGGTTTCCCGAACTTGCCCAGCTATCCGAACTTGCCGATGATCTTGTCTGCGCGGTAACCAGTGATGAAGAGCGATCCGCTGTTCCACAGGCCGGTACCGATGGACTGGCCCTCGTTGCCGTTCTTCCACATGTCGCGGACTTCGTCGCCGATGAACACGTCGTCCAGGACCGTCAGCCCGGTGCTGCCTTACGCCTTGGTCCAGTCCCAGACCGCACCCAGGCAATCGCCCTTGGACCACTTGTCGGATGCGTCCTTCGAGTCCGCGACCCACTGGTCGCCGAGGCCCTGGCCGTACTCCTCGATGCCCTCCCACGCCTTGATGGGGTGCAGGATCGTGTCGAAGGTGCCGGTGACATCGCCCCACAGTCCGTCGCCGGACACCCCCTGAAGAAGCCGCCCGTCTGATGCCCGGCACAGGACAGGAACGCTCCGAAGCCGGGGGTGCAGCTCTCGCCGTCGTCGTCCCCGCCGCCGTCGCCACCCTCGTCCTCGCCCGGATCGCCGCCGTCCGCCCCCCTCGGAGGCGTCCACGTCGCCGCCGCCTTCGTCGACCTGGACGACGGTGTCGTCGCCGCAGGATCCGCCGGAGGCGGATGCCTCTCCGGACCCATCTGACACGCCGGACCCAGCGGAAGCGCTCGGCCCACCGCCCGTACCGCCGGAGTCCGGCCCACCCGCATCCGATCCGCCGGTCGTCGCCGAGCCCCCGCGTCGCTCCCGCCGGTCACGGTCGCCCCGCCGAAGTCCGTACCACCGCCGGTATCCGCTCCGTCGGCCTTTCCCCCGTCACGGGCCACCACCTCGCCGCCGTCGGGTGCGGGGCACACACTTCCGGTGACTTCGCAGATCGCGCTACGGAACCCACAGGCCACCTGGCCATCGATCCCGAGCGCCACCAGATCGATGACGATCAGCGGCAGTTCAGCCACTCCACTGATCCGACCACTAGAACTCAAGCCCCATCCGGGGACCAATCAGAAGTTATGCGCACCGTTCCGGCCGCGATCCCCCAAAGGCCAGCCCAGCTCCCCGTGTCGTAGAGACGACATGTCGCAGTCACGGCACCCGCAACAGGTGACACACGGGCCTCGGAAGCCGGAGTCTTGATCCGAACCGCGCGCTCCACGCCCGCGCCTTCCCGAAGAGGCCTCCGATGCACCCACGGCTCCGCCCCGACGCGCTCATAGCGGCAGGTGCCCTCATCGCCGCCCTGGCCCCCTCCTCCCACGCGGCTGCCGCCACCGCCCGCCCGGCGGCCCCCGGCTCCCGGGCCTCCACCGTCACCCTCGTGACCGGAGACCGGGTGCACCTGGCTGCAACTCGACTACGACATCCACACCGACCTCACCGGCACCGCACCGCGACGCGCCCGCACCATCGACGTCGGGGTGAAGGCACGCCACCGGGACGGCCTCACCGGCCCGAAGGTGGCGGGCATGGAGGTCTCCGTCTCCTACGACGACGGCGCCCACTGCAGCCCGGCGACGACCACCCCCGAGGGCAACGGGAGTTACGACGTACGGGCCCGCCGCCCGGCCGTCTCCCGGACCGACGGCTACGTGCCCCTGCGCGTACGCGCCTGGGACGACCGGGGCAACGAGGTGACACAGGAAGTACGCCGCGCGTTCGCCACGAACTGAGCGGCCCCCCTGCCGCCGGCCCGGTGAGTCCGTCAGGTCAACCGACAACCGACCTGACGGACTCACCGACGTTCGCTGCGGTACGGGAACAGCGGCTCGTATCTCATGACAGCCACCCTTCTCACGACAGCCACCCCCGCCGCGCCGCCTGCCACACCAACTGCGTCCGCGTCGCGGCGCCGGCGCGCTGCATCAGCACCTGGATCCGGCGCTGCACCGTGCGCTGGCTGACCCGTAGCTGCGAGGCGATCGCCTTGTCCGCTACCCCGGCGACGACCAGGGACAGCAGATACCGCTCGTCGTCGGCGACGTTCGCACCGGGCCGCGGACTGCCGCCGAAGTCGGCCAGCTCACCGGAGTCCGTGACGTGCAGCGGCGAAGCCGCCGCCCACTGGCTCTCGAACAGCGCGATCAGCGCGTCGAGCAGGCTGCTGCCGTGTACCACCGCGGCCGTCGGCTCACCCAGCGAACCACCCGAACCGCCATGCATCAGCGGGCAGATGGCGATCGAGCTGTCCGCGATCACCATCCGCACCGGCAGCGTCCCGGTGGCCCGCGCCTGCTCACCCGCGCGGATGCTCCGGGCAACGTTGTCGACCATGCCGGGCTCCTCCAGCAGCGCGCGCTCGTAGACAGCCTCGTACCGCACCCCACGGGCGAGCAGCTCCCACTCCTCGTCGTTCTCCGCCGCAGGCATGGCCACATGGCCGGCCTTGCAGAGCCACCGCATCTCACTGGCCCCGTACGCCATATGACGCAGCCGCTGCCGGATCACACTCGCCCCCGTGATCACCTCGACAAGCTGCCCCGCGTCATGCCGCCGCCCTGCGGCCCGGTACTCCTCGGTGAGCTGCTCCACCCCCCGCCGCGCCGACTCCAGCGCCTCGTGCCCACGCAGCAGCAGCGGACGCAGCGCCGCATCGGGCGCCACCGGCACATAGCGCACCGCGCCCCCCGTCGGCGAAACGGCCACCCGCCCCACCAGCCCCTTGTCGTGGAGCGAGGCCAACAGCCTGTTTGCCTGCGCCACTTCGAGCCCCAGCTGCTCCGCGATCACCACGGCATCAGCCTCACGCACCCCGACGAGGAAGCGATACACCCGCTCCTCCCCCGCCCCGATCCCCGCGGCCTCCAGCATGTGTCCGCCTCTCACGACGCCCCCACCCACCCCAACCGATGTACCACCCACCGGAAACAGCGTGATCTAACCACACCCGCACACCGGGACGATGCCCGCGCTATCACGCACGACGACCATCCGACTTCGATACGCGCAAAGTGGCGGCGAGCGGACATGTCACTTCTTCGTCAGGCGCGGCCGTAGCGTCGGTGCCCCTACCTGCCGAGGCTTGACCCGCCGGTCGCGGAACCCTCCCTGCCGGCGGAAGGAGAGCGTTCAGCATGCGTTTCAGGCGAAGAGCCGCACTGCTCAGCTTCACCTTGGCGACCACCATGGCCACCACCATGGCCGGCGGCGGCCTGGTGTACGGTGCCACCCCCGCATCGAAGACCGGGCAGGACGCGGTAACCACCCCGTCCCAAGCAGAAGTCCGCACCTCGAAGGTCACCCTCGTCACCGGAGACCAGGTGACGGTGGCCACGAGGGCGGGCAAGACCCTCGCCGTCAACATCACCCCGTACCACCGCAGTGCGGCCGAGCTGCGGACGTACACCGTCGGCACCGATGTGTACGTGATCCCGCGCGACGTCGAAGCGCTCGTGCACAACGGCCAGGTGGACGCCCGGCTGTTCAACGTCACCCAGCTCATCGCCCAGGGGTACGACGATGCCCACCACGCGTCGACCCCGATGATCGTGCGCTACGCGTCCGGCGCCAAGGACACCGCACCCGGCGGATCCCGCCTCACACGGAAGCTCCCCGGCGTACGCGGAGCCGCCGTCAGCGCCGACAAGCGCAAGGGCGCCACGTTCTGGGAGGCCATCGACGACGACAGCGCCCGCGCAGGTACCCCCAAGGCCCGCCTGTCGGGCGGCGTCCAGCGCCTCTGGCTGGACGGGCAGGTCAAGGCGCTCCTCGACAAGAGCGTCCCGCAGATCGGCGCCCCGGAGGCGTGGAAGGACGGTTTCGACGGCACCGGCGTGAAGGTCGCGGTGCTGGACACCGGTGTCGACACCACCCACCCCGACCTCGCCGACCGCATCGTGGAAAGCCGCAGCTTCGTCCCCGGCGAGACGGTGCGCGACGGCCACGGCCACGGCACCCACGTCGCCTCCACCATCGTGGGAAGCGGAGCCGCCTCCGGCGGGAAGTACCGGGGCGTGGCACCGGGCGCCGGGCTGATCGTGGGCAAGGTGCTCGACGACGGCGGCAGCGGCCCGGAATCCTCGATCATCGAAGGGATGGACTGGGCCGCGCACTCGGGGGCGAAGGTCATCTCCATGAGCCTGGGCGGCGGGGAAGGCGCCGACGGCACCGACCCCATGTCGATGGCGGTCAACGAACTGACGGCAGAAACCGGCGTGCTGTTCACCATCGCGGCGGGCAACAGTGGCCCCGCGGCGACGTCCGTCGGCACACCCGGAGCCGCCGACGCGGCCCTGACGGTCGGCGCCGTGGACTCCACCGACGCGGTCACCGACTTCTCCAGCCGGGGCCCGCGAGGCGGTAACGGCGGGCTCAAGCCGGAGATCACCGCGCCGGGCTCGCGGATCGCCGCCGCCCGGGCCGCAGGCACGACGATGGGCACACCGGTGGACGGCTCGTACACCACCGCGAGTGGCACCTCCATGGCCACGCCGCACGTGGCCGGCGCCGCCGCGATCCTCGCGCAGCGCCACCCCGACTGGACGGCGGCCCGTTTGAAGAGCCAGCTGATCAGTACGGCCAAGACCACCGCCGCCACCTCCGTCTACGCCCAGGGCGCCGGCCGCGTGGACGTGGCACGCGCACTCCGGCAGACCGTATCGGCCAGCGGCACGGCCGACTTCGGCCTGCGGGACTGGGACGCCACCGCCCCGGTCGGGAAGAAGATCGAGTACGTCAACGACGGCGACCAGCCGGTCACCCTCACCCTGAAGGTCGAGAACGCGGGCGAGGAACTGCCGGCCGGAGTGCTCAGCCTGGGAGCCGACTCGGTGACCGTGCCGGCGCACGGCACCGCCGAGGTCGACCTCACCCTCAACACCGCCGGCGTGACGACCGGATCCCACGGCGCGCACGTCACCGCGGTCTCCGCCGACGGGCGGACGGCGGCAGTGACGGCGGTCGGCTTCGGCCGGGACGTACAGCGCTTCGACGTCACGCTGAAGGTGCTCGACCGCGACGGCAAGCCGACGAGCGGCATCGCCGCGGTCACCGCCTGGCAGCTGGGCCGCTTCGGACTGCCCGAGACGTACCCGGTCGCAGCGGACGGGACCGTCGTGGTGCGGGTACCGCGCGGCGAGCACGCCTTCATCTCGGAGATCTTCCACTACACCTCCGACTGGAGCCGGCTGGAGGAGTACACCTACGCCGCCCAGCCGGGCACGATGATCGACTCCGATCGGACCTTCACCCTGGACGGCGCCAAGGCCGGCCCGGTCACCATGACCACCTCCCGGCCGACGGAGACCAACCGCGCCCGCATCGGTCTGAACTTCCAGGCCGCGGACAGCGACCTCGTCTACGACCGCGAGACGTGGCTGGACGGCGAGACGGCCGTGTACTCCGTCCCGTCGCAGACCGCGAACGAGCGCTTCGAATCGCGCGCCGGCTGGTCGCTCGGCGCACCCGCACTCGACGCCCGCCTCGTCGGGCACGGCAACCGGACCCTGGACGCGGCCTACCTCGAGGGCTGGACGGGCTCCGCACGTATCGACGGCACCCGCGTCCTGCGCGTGGCGAAGGCCGGCGAGGACGTCCGGGGCAAGCTCGCCCTGGTGAAGCGGAGCGCCGAGCGCACGGTGGGAGAGCAGGTCGACGACGCCGCGAGCGCCGGTGCGCTCGCCATCCTCATCTACAACGACATCCCCGAGAACTGGCTCGCAGGAAACTGGGGCAAGACGGCCACCAAGATCCCGGCGATGACCCTCTCCGGCACCCAGGGCGAGGAGCTGGCGGCCCTGGACAACGCCAGGATCAGGATCTCCGGTACGGCGGTGAGCCCGTACTCCTACGAGCTGCTGAAGTACCGCAAGGGCGGCATCCCCGCCGACCAGCGCTACCGGGTACGCGATGGGGAACTGGCCACCGTGGACTCCTCGTTCCACGCCTCGACGCCGGCCACCGAAGGCGGATACGCCCGGCTGACGCGCTCGCCGATGCAGCCGACGGCGTACTTCGGCTTCGACCGGGTGGTCCTGCCGCGCTCCCGGACCGAGTACGTCTCCGCGGACGTGCCCACCTGGGAAGCGGTGAAGGCAGGTCCCGTGTGGACGTCGGACGGCTCCTGGAAGGTGACGAACACCTCGACGCTCAAGGCCGGACAGCGCGTGCACCGCGACTGGAACAAGGCCGTGGTCCGCACCGCGCTGCTGGACGCACAGTCCAACTCGGCCGTCCGGCAGGGCGATGTCGGTGTGGTCATGTCGAGCGGTCTGCTCGACACCGCACCGGACCAGTCCTTCTCCTCCGAAGCCGGCAGCGACAAGGCGCTGTCCACCGTCTACCGGGACGGCGAGCTCCTCGGCAGCATCCGTTCGGCGCCCGTCGCCTTCCCGATGACGGCACAGCGCGCCGAATACCGCGTGGTCACCGACGTGCAGCGGGACGCCCCCGGCTGGACGACCTCCACCAAGGTGCACACCGACTGGTCCTTCCACTCCGAGCGGAAGGAAGGACCGACCCTGCTCCCCGTCCTGTCGGTCGACTACCGACTCGACGTCGACCAGGCCAACAGCGCCCGGCCGCACTCCACCACCCGCATCGGACTGGGTGTGCGCTACCCCAAGGGCCTGAACGGTCTGAAGCTCGCCGGGGCGAAGCTGTGGGCCTCGTACGACGACGGCACCAACTGGCGGCAGGTCCGTCTCGACGGCGGCCTCAACGGCACGATCGGCAACCCCGCGAACGCGGGCTTCGTGTCGCTGCGCGTGCAGGCCACCGATGCCGATGGCAACACCATCGAGCAGACGGTGACCCGCGCCTACCAGATCCGCCGCTGACCTATGCCGGGGCGCCTGCACCGCAGGCGCCCCGGCGTGCGCGTCCACCCAGCGACGGTGACATGGGCGGGCCACACACGATCACCACAATGATGTTCAACGCGCCGCAGGCCCATGAAAGCAGCGTGGAATCAACACAGTTGGCGTACCCGCCGTCGGCCCACACCAGGCTGACCGTGCGGAAGCCGGCGGCGAGCCGGGCCAGGATGGCGCGGCCTCCGGCCCGGTCCTGCACGGAAGCGGAGGTGACGGCAACGACCAGCGGCAGGCCCATCGTTCAACTCACGTGTCTCTTCCGCCCTGTCGTTCGCTTGCCCGCATCGAACCCACGTGCCTCGCCGCCCTCGCTGGTCTTGATCGACTGAGCGTCGATCACGGCGGCCGACGGCTCGGGATCGCGTCCGGCCCCGATCCGGACCTGGCGGCGGAGCTCGTCGTGGACGCGGTCCCAGGCGCCGTCCCGCCGCCACTCGGTGCACCAGCGGTGTGCCGCATCCCAGGGCATCAGGTCGCGCGGGAGCATCCGCCACTGGTAGCCCGAGCGCAGCACGTAGAAAAGCGAGTCGAGCACCAACCGGTCCCCGTACTTGCGCACGCCGCCGCCTCTTCGCAGGTCACGCACGGGACGAAGCGGCTGGATGATCTCCCACATCTCATCGGTCAGGCTGGACGGATAGCTTGGGCCGCTGGCGGCCTCGGAGTTTTCGCGCTGGCACACACCACGTGATCATTCCGGGGCCGTCACCATGCCCGGAGGGCAGATCGCGACCGTCACGCTTCACGCTTGACCGGCCACCCGACAGGCTCTCAGGCGTCGCTCCTGAGCTGGTCGCGTTGGATCTGGTGAGCAAGGGTGCGACGCACGGAGGCTGATGCGGTGATGGTGGTGATGACCTTCGCGGGAATGTCGAGACCACGGCTGATCTCGTCATACGCGTCCCGGTAGCTGCCGGGCATTTCAGCCTGGTGCAGCATCAGGTCCTCTTCGAGGAGGCGCCGCAGCTCGTCGACGTTCTGAGGAGTGAATCGCTTCTTCCCCCGGGCGATGGCGTTGACGTAGCGGGTGCAGCGGGCGGTGTCGAAGGTCTCGGAGATTTCCTCGGCAAGACCCCAAAGACGCCCTTCGAGCCATGGGACATCGTGCTGGTCGAGAGAGAACCCCATTGAGGACGGTGGCTCGCCCACCTCGCACTTCGTCACCTGCTTGGACACTGCGGGCTGACTCATGTCGGTGAGCTGGGCAATTCTTTCCTGGGTCCAGCCGAAACCAGCGAAGAGTTTGATCATTTCGGCGCGCAGCTTCCGCATCTCCTCGCCCGCTCGGATGACCTCGTTCATGCCTGCAAGCATGCGCTCGGCCTGTTCCTCCGTCAGTGCCTCGGGGTTCTGGTGCGTGTCCTCTTCGGCTGCCATGGCTCGGTTATATACCCGAGCGCCCTGTCAGTCATAACCAGGTTGTACAACCTGGTTATGACTGACAGGATCCAGGCCATGCCGGCCTTCTCTGCACCTGACGGAACCCAGCTCGCCTACCGCGTGATCGGAGACGGCGACCCAGTCGTCTGCGTCCCGGGAGGTCCCACGGACTCTCTCTACCTCGGCGACCTCGGCGGCCTGTCCACGCACCGTCAGCTGATCGTCTTGGATCTTCGTGGCACCGGCCGGTCCGCGATTCCCGAAGACACCTCTTCCTACCGCTGCGATCGCCTGGTCGACGATGTCGAGGCGCTGCGTGAGCACCTCGGACTCCCCCGGATGGACCTGCTCGGCCACTCCGCCGGCACGAATATTGCGACGCAATACGTGGCCCGGCACCCGGAGAACGTCAGCAAGCTCGCCTTGATCGGTCCCGGTCCCCGAGCTGTTGGTATAGCGATCACTGGGGAGATGCGACGCAAGCACGCGCAGCTTCGGAGGAATGAGCCCTGGTTCCCAACGGCGTTCGCCACCCTGGAAGCGATCACCGAGGGCACGGGCAGTGACTGGGAGGCCATCGCACCCTTCTTCTGGGGCCGTTGGGACGCCGCGGCACAGAAGCACCATGCGGCCAGCCAGCCGAGCAACAAGGAAGCTGTCGCCCTCTTCGCGGCCGAGGGCGCGTTCGACCCGGAGACCACTCGTGCGGCGCTCGCCGGCTGCGAGGCACCAGTCCTGCTCCTCACGGGAGAGTTCGACTTGAACAGCCCCCCTCAGTCGGCGGCCGAGTTCGCGGCACTGTTCCCCGATGCCACACTCGTGGTGCAGCCGGGAGCGGGCCACTACCCCTGGCTCGACGACGCCGACCAGTTCGTGGCGACCACTGCGGCATTCCTGGGGTAGAGACCCCCGCTCCCGCCTACCGGCCCGGAGTCGGACACAAAACCGTAACCATCGGACCCCCAGCGGCAGAAGCACCCTCATGGCCACATCGCCATAGTCACGACGGGACACGCGTGTCGGTAAGCATGACGCCCAATACCAGCGGCGCTCCCGACACGCCCGGGCCCCGCCACCGGCCCGGTCGAATGTGGGGGCCACAAAAGCAGCTACCAGCAGCATCGCCGCCGGGATGTACAGGAGCATCCCCAGACGTACCCCGCCACCAACCAGGTTGGCATACGGTCCCGAAGATGACGCAGGCTCAGACGAAGCGCTGCGGCTCAGGCCGCAAGAAACAGCGGTAAGGCAACTGGCGGGGCGGTCAGGACGAAGCACCCAGCGAGCCCGCCGGACAACCCGACCGCAGCGCGGGCAGCACAGTCACCACAGCGGGCACCGACTACCGCGTACGGATCCGTGTACCTTCCACATCTGCCCCCAGGATTGAACACGTTCAGCCGATCGCATTCAGGCAGTTGATGTCTGCGGGCCTCATCTCTGCGGCGGATGGCTCGGCCCCCGGCCGTCGCGGAAGGCCAGTGCTGCGACCGCAAAGGACCCCCAGGTTGCCGGTGGATGCGAGGGCGTCGCACCGGTCAGGTGACGCTGGTATTTTTGTTTGCCACCACGCCCGCGCCGGTGGCGGGCCGGCCGTACTGGCGCGCACCATGAGCGGCGACATCCTCGACGTGCGCGTGGCCGGACGTCCCATGGGCGAGATAGGTCTCAACGCCGCTCTGGCCGGGCACTTGGGCGTGCCGGTCGTGCTGCTCAGTGGCGACGACACCACCTGCGCCGAACTGCTTGATCTCGTCCCCTCTGCGGTCGCCGTCGCGGTCAGACAAGCCCTCGGTCAGACTGCCGCTGTCACGCTGCGCCCCGAAGAAGCCCGGGAGCGCCTGCGCCGGGCGGCCACCGAAGCCATCACGCGGCCCGGCCGCTGTCGCCTGAGTCTTCGTGGGGGCGAATGAAGTCGGACGACCGGCGGGTGACCAACGGGATCGCGTGGGAGTTCCGCACTGGGTCGGCCTGGCGGGATGTGCCCGAGCTCCCCACGACGCCCATGCACCCGAGGCGGTTCTCGGGGCCCCCGGACAGGAGTGGAGTGCTGCGCACGGGTTCTCGCTCGGCGCCTCCCAAACACATCAATGAGTGACTCACTGCGCTCGATAGAGCCACTATGCGCAGGGGCTCACGCCGATGACCTTGCCGATGCGTTCCGGCTGGGTGAACAGTCAGGCGGCCAAGTACGGGCAGGCCGCTCGGTGCTCTTCTGCGCCCGTACCTCGGGCACCGACGACCTGTCGGCCGCGTCCGCATGAGTCAGGCTCCGGCGGGCTTCTCGGCCTGCCGGAGCCTGCGCCACCGCCTCTGCAATCCACCGGTCGGCGGCGTCGCGGGCCCGGCCGCGAAAAGAGGTCAGCCGCTACGCGTGTTCTGGTTGCGGCGCTTGAGGGTGCGCCGATAGTCCTGGAACCGGGCCTTGGCGATCACCGAGCGGTCGCCGCTGCGGAGCACGATGCCCTCGGGGTGGCCGCCCGCGCCCTCGTCCAGGGCCACGCGGGTCGTCGGCAGATGATCGGCGAGAAACGTCTGCATCTCAGCAATGCCAGTCGGCAGGTCGCCCGCGTCCACCACGGCCAGCCGCGGGACGAGCTCGATGTCTTCGGTCTTGGCGGCCTGGGTCAGTTCGCATTCGGAGAGGAACCGTTGCCCGCCGTCCTCACGCCAGCTGGAGATCTGGGCCCGCGACCACTCCAGGACGTCGAGCGGGACGTCGGCCGCATCGAACATGCGGTAGTCGACGGAGCGGTTACTGGTGTATTCGCGGCTGGCCGCGGTGACCTTGCCGCCGTACACCTCCAGGTACAGGACCCGGATGCCGCTGGTGGGCGGGTTGATGCGGTCGGCGAGGGGACGCAGTACGTCGGCGATACCGAGGGCGGGGTTCCCGATCAGATCGCCCCGGGCGTAGAGGAGTTCCTCTCTGCTACCGAGGACGTAGTCACCGCCGGGGAAGCTGACGATCCGGCCGTTGGTGCCGTCGACCTTCTCGGTGAGATACACATCGCCGTTGAACGCGGTCGCCTCCTCGATGAGGCCGCCGTTCTTCGGATCGAGCACATGGTAGGTCGGGATTGACGGATACTTGGTCGCCGTGTTGAGGGCAGCGAGGTCGATGGTGCGGATCACGGTGTGCTGTCCTTCCTGATTCGGGGAGTGTTGTGAACGCCGGGGCGGAATGCGGAACAGGTCTGTAGTCAGAACTAGCCGCACGACAGCAGGGGCCAGCATCGGACGTCCTGCAGCGGGCTCAGGCAAAGGCAGCTGAGGGCGACAGCGAGCTCGGCATCCCACCCTCGCTGACCACCCGTTCGGCGAGCTCGGCCATGTCAAGCCTTGGTACGTGGCCGCTGGCCACGGTGATGACGTGCGCAGCAAGAGTGCATTGTGGCCCGGTGTTTGGGCAATGCGTTTAGATCTCGACGACCACGCGGGCCTCGGCGGGCTTGCCTCGCTCGAAGTAGCCGGCCGATCCGACTCCACGCGTCCAAAGTTCGGTGAACACTGCGACGGTCGCCAGGACGCGTCTCTCGGCCGCGCTCGTGAAGTTTCTGTCCTCGTCTTCGTCGTACCGGTCCAGCAGCGCGAGCTCGTCCTGCTCGCCGCCTTCCTGGATCTTCCATTCGCCGAGTCCGCCGAGGTCATAGCCGTAGACGAGCAGGCCGTCCGTTGCTTGGGTCATGAGGTGTTGTCTCCGTTCGGGTTGTGGCGCCGCGGTGGCAGCCCGGTTCGGGAACCGGCTGCCGGTCGGCATGCCAGGCGCGGGTGCCGGCGGCGCAGCGCCGGGGATGAACGAGCCGGATCACGACGACTGCTACCAGGGACCGGCGGCCCGGCGAGCTGGTCAGGCGGTGGAGTCGCTGTCCGAGGTGGGTGGTACACACGAGCCGCATGGACACTGAGCACGCTGCCCCTGACGACCGTGCCGCTCTGCGCGCGGCCAACAGTGTGGACGATGGCGGCGCATCCGCACTGGGCTGGGAGACAGTGCACGCACGTTTCCCTGCTCCGGGTAGGGAGGCCACGTCGAACGCCTGCGGCACAGGCGTGGCGAGGCTGCCGGAGTAGCGCTGGGCACCTCCGGACCGAGCGCGGTGCCCCATACGACACCTTCTGACCGTCAGAAACCAGCAGCGCGGAAGGCAGTAGCACGGACAGTGCTGCCGCAGAGCGCGAAGTCGCCACCGTCATCCGACGCCAGCTGCTGCTTCCCGCCCGCGACACCCACCACGATCGAGGGCGCGACGGAAGGCGCGGCGCCGGAGACACAGTAGCCGCCCGCCTCACCAAGAGCCGGCGTAAAGGAGAGTTGCGTAGAGGCCCGGCCGCCGACCGCCAGTTGCACTGGCCCCGCCTTGCCCTGCCGGACGACATTGAGGGGTTTGTTCCTGTCCGGCGAGCCCTGACCCGCGAGAGCCACGGTGGGAAAGCCGCTCAGCACGCACGGCTCCGGACCCTGGTTGATGACGGTGATCCGTACCTGGCTGGGCTCCATCCGCTGCGCGCTGTTCGCGACGAGTTGGGTGTTCGTGCATGGGGCAACCGGGGCCCGCCCAAGCGCGACCCCATCTGCCGATGCCCCGGAACCGGTGCGTGCCAGCAGGCATCCAACCAAAGCACCCGCTACTAGCAAGACGGACGAGGCCTTGGTCACGCTGCTTCCCGATGTGTATTTCATGGGCTGTCCTCCCACCGTTCACAAGACGCCTCAAAGCCCCGGCCGCCAAGTGCTCTCCGGCTGGTTCGGCAACCGGGCCCGACGGAGCGCTGGACCGGAATCGTCCGAGGCTGAATGACACCGCCCCGCTCCATACCGGCTTCCGCCCCCCTCAGCGTCGCACCTGCCCCCGCCATCGGCGAGCAATCGTCAAGAGTTGTGGGTGGTGTCCTCAGGATTTGAGGGTCTGTCAAAAGAACGGTGTAACTCGGGTTGTTGAGGGTTACTGTCGGGCTGCGGAGAGTCGGCCGTCGAAGGTGATGTCGAAGGCGTTCAGT